>CAJXCW010000039.1 GCA_913051705.1 uncultured bacterium | reverse complement strand
TTTTTGCATTCACAACCCATAGAGTTTTAAATATATTAAAAGGGAAGATTTTTATATATTTATAAATGAAAATTGCAATTTGCCAAATTAAAGTAGCAAATAAAAAAGCCAGGACTATCCGATCTACCAGTCAACAGGAGCCCGGTATTGATCCTGTACAGATCGAACACGGTGTCGGGGCAGAGAAAGTGGTCTTGACAGCGTCACTTAAAGGCAGCCTCTATTCGCTAACTGCATTGCGCCAGGAATTGGCAGAACGTTTATGTTCAACGGGGAGACGTCGTAGCATGGAAGGCGCTATACGTCGCCAGAAGATCCCCATGACAGATGAAGATTGGAAACGCCTAGAAAAACGGGCAGAACTACAAAAAAACGACAAAACCCGACCGAGCCCCGGCCAAATAGCCGGCGTTTTATTACATCAAACCCTTGAAGAATTTGAAGAAGAGATTGCTTCGGATAATGTATAACCTATCAGTGGTCCCATCATATAAACGGTTTAAAGCATGAAAACCGGGAATCTAATTTAAAGGCCTTATGTTGCCTGCCATGCAGAAGAACCCCTACATGGACATTTAAAAAGTCATCCCGATTACATAGAATATCTCACCATAAGACGCTGGCGTAGATCGACCTTTTAAGACACTTACTTTTCAACAGGATCAGTTTGTCAGACCCCAAAATACAAAGCACAAAGCCCAAAACACAAAGTACTGATATTTTCTCTGTTTTCCCTTGACAATTGAACGCGGTTAATGTATTTCAACCTACGTAGATTCAGGTTTATTGAATATGTATATCCACTCCTAATCTTCCTGCATAGACGAGGTGATGTATGCGATCTTTTCAGACTATATTGATAGTGTGTGCCGTCGCACTGATGGCTAACTCATGCGGGCAGCAACCGGCGTTACCGCTGAACGGCACATGGCAACTCAGCACCATGACGGTCATGGAAGGCGATGAAACGACCCCGATCGAGGAGCCGGGTAAGGGCGTACTGATTTTTCAAGGGAGTCGATACAGTCAGGTCTGGATGCAATCCGATCGATTGTACAGCGATCCGCCGACCGATATGGAAAAAGTCCACGCATACGATGCGTTCGATGCGTCGGCAGGCACCTTCACCTACGAAAACGGCCGCTTGACCGTCAACGCTCAGATTGCCCGTGATCCCCGTGTGGTGGGGAACTCATCGACCACCATGGTGTCCATAGAAGGCGATACCATGACGCGCTCGAAAGAACGCACCGGTCGAGGTGATCGGATGATCCAGTGGACATCTACCTACACGCGGGTAAAATGACTGTAGGTACGGAAGACCATCGTACCTACAGAGCGGGTAGCTTGTAGCGGGTTGCCGGTAGTTGAGAGGCTGATGCGGGGAAACTACGACCCGCCACCTGCCACCTACAACTTCGTATCCCACAACGGCTCGGGCACCTGCCGCTCTTTATTCTCAAATCGCGCCATCACAAACAGCAAATCCGACAGCCGGTTCAAATACGGCAACACCCATGCGCCGATCGGTTCTATACGCGTGAGTGTCGTCACGTCCCGTTCGGCCCGGCGGCAGATGGTACGGGCCAGATGCAGATTCGCCGCACCGGGAGAGCCGCCCGGCAAAATGAAATTTTCGAGCGGACCGACTGATTCATTTATTTCGTCGATCAATGCTTCGAGCTTTTCAACATGACGGGCTTCCAACTGAGGGATCTGCCATTTCATTTTATCCTCTTCCGTAAAACACAGATCCGAACCTAAATGAAACAGTTCATTCTGGATTTCCGGTAATGTTTCCATCAGCCGCGGGGACAGGCCATACGCCACGGCCACGCCAATGGCCGAGTTGAGTTCATCCACCGTACCATAACTCGAAACCCGCGGGGACTCCTTCGGCACCCGCTGCTTACTGCCGAGAGCCGTTGTGCCATCATCCCCCGTTCGGGTATATATCTTCGTCAATCTGGGCATAACACACCTCGTTAGGTAACAAGTGGGCAAGTGGGCAAAAATTGAAAGCTTGCCTACTTGCCTACTTGCCCACTTGCCGCCTTTAAACCATCCCACCCCGCCGGCGATGCAGCAGATACAGAAAAAACGGTCCGCCCAGCAGTGTCGTTAAAATACCGATCGGCATCTCCGCAGGCGCCATCGCCGTTCTGGCTACGATATCGGCCAGGATCAGTAAAAGCCCACCAGCGAGGGCGGACATCGGGATTAAAATACGATAATCTGGTCCGACGATCAGCCGGACCAGATGAGGCACCAGCAGGCCGACAAAGCCGATAATACCACTGACGCAAACCGCTGCGGCAGCCAGACAGGAAGCGGCAGCCAGCAAAATAATCTTAACCCGCTCTACACGGACACCCAGTTGAGCTGCCTGCTCATCTCCCAGCAATAAGACATTAAGATCCCGGGCGAAGAACAGGACGACGGTCATGCCCACAACCACATAGGGGAACAGCATATAGACATGGTCCCATCGCCGTGCAGACAGACTGCCCATCAACCAGAACAGAATACGTCGTTGATCTTCACCCCCCATGACAAGCAGGAAGGAGGTAAAAGATGTAGCCACCGAACCAATGGCAATCCCTGTCAGCAGCAGGGTGGTCGAAGCCACTCGACCGCCACGCCGTGAGAGCATATAAACCAAAAAGGTAACGATCAAGGCGCAAGCAAACGCCGCAATGGAAACGGCATTCAATCCAAAAAACCAGATGTCAAGATTCAATGCAAAGGCGGCGGTTGCCCCTAAAGCAGCACCTGCTGAAATACCGACAATATAGGGATCGGCCATCGGATTCTGGAAAAACCCCTGCATCACGCCGCCGGACGCCGCCAGGGCTGCACCGACCAGAACAGCCAGTACCGTCCGTGGTAATCGAATATCCCAAACAATGGTGTCGGCGATTGTATCTGCCGGATTGAAGGACAGGGGCCAGGGCAGATGGCTGGCCAATACCTGTATGACCGATCCGGTCGGTATGGAAACCGCCCCCACCCCCATGGAGAAGATGGAAGCGCCGACCAGAAGAATAAAAGTCAACCCGAATATAAGAGATCGTTTCATAGCTGTCGATTTAATTGGTAGGGTTACGGTGCGCCGTGATCCCACCTGCCCACTTCTGTTCCTTTCCCCCCGGCTTCAACACAATCTGTGGGGAACCGGAATACGGGCTCTGTATAATCGCCACTTCTGTTCCGAATACCTCTTTTATATGCGTTTTGGTTAAGATCACTTCAGGCGTTCCCTCGGCAAAAATACGCCCCTCATGGAGCATCATAAGCCGTGTGCAGTATTCTGCCGCGAGATTCAAATCATGGGACACACACAGCATCGCCAGGTGATCATGAACACATAAATAACGGAGCAAATCAAAGATTTCAACCTGATGATTCAGATCGAGAAAGGCCGTCGGTTCATCCAGTAGCAGGATAGCCGGTTGTTGCGCCAGGGCTCTGGCAATGATCACGCGTTGCTGCTCACCGCCGGAAAGCTCCTGGACAGGTCTATCTCTGAATTCAAAGCAATCTGTTCGTCGCATCGCTTCGAGAGCAATATGTATATCTTCCGGTCGCTCCCTCTGAAACCGTTTTAAATGAGGGGTACGCCCCATCAATACAATTTCAAGGGAAGAAAAGGCAAACGGGATAACCGCCTGTTGTGGAATGACGGCGACCCTCTGTGAAATATGCTTGGCCGAATAGGAGGCCAGATCCTGTCCATAGAGTTCAATACGCCCTTTATTTAGCGGAAGAATACCGGTCAGCGCCCGTATGAGCGTACTCTTCCCTGATCCGTTCGGTCCGATAACGCCCAGCATGTCTCCCTGATGCAATTGGAAGGCCACCTCTTCCAGCACAGGTCGATGGTCATAACCACAAGCGATGTGGTCTACATGAAGCGCGATATCCATGAGTCGTTTCCTATGCGGATTAACCGTTTATCCACCACCTGAAATTCGTACGCGCACGCCCTACGCCCCCGCCCTACTCTCCATCCGCCAAAAAAAAATCCCAGCCGCTTCTCAATGCCGAGGCTGGGATACCATAAGATAGTTACATCCAATGCTCGGCTCCTCTTCTTTCGGAGAAGCGATCGCTGATCTACAGGCAGGTCTCCTGACTAACGGATCATCCTACTCCTCAAGCCTTCCCGCCGTTCATAACGAGCAGTGGCGTTAATGAGTTTCGTCCCCGATTACAGTGGCGGGACCGCGATGGATTTACACCATCTTCCCTTTTCAGCGGATACTGCGCCGCCACCTGCAGATCTATTCGATTTTTATGTCCTGCTATTAATAACGAAGCAGGCCTACCTTGTCAAGTGCTTATAGGCCAAGGGTTGTGGTCACCGCACCGTACCGTAAAAACGCGTCAGCGTTTTTGGAGACACAGACAGCGTATAGAGAAACCGCAGCAACCAGGTCAACATTAATGTGCGTAACGGGCCGCGCCGTTGCCATCTCCGGGCGGAGGTCATGACCGGCGTGTCGATCCAATCGAACGCGCCTTCCCGCTTGAGCCGATCGGCGAATTCAGAGTCTTCAAAGAGGAGGATTTCCGGATATCCGCCTACGCGTTCAAAAATATCCCGGCTGGTATAGATAGCCTGATCTCCATATGTAATGCCTAACACACGAGACCGAAAATTAGTCCCCTTTGCAATCCATCGGTAAATACGCCTCGGATCAGAAATATCAAATCGAAATCGCCCACCCGCCATCTCGCTCCCGTTCATGGAATCTGTAATGGATCGGCGCCAATGGCCAGGCAGTGTGGTATCGGCATGGAGAAACAACAACAGATCTCCCGTGGCGCTCTCCGCTCCGGCATTCATCTGAACAGCGCGACCTCGCGATGGGCTACGAATAAACCGAACATAATCATGGGCCGTTGCCAGCTCTTCCGTCCGGTCATCACTGCCTCCATCTACAACCATAATTTGGAGAGGCCCCGATATCCCTTCAAATTGCTGCAAACACTCGTTGATCACCGACTCTTCGTTCAGGGTCGGTATAATAACACTGATTTCAGGTATCATCGTCGCATCATATTGTTTTATTCGGCTGCCTTCTCAAATTGTAGCAACGTCAGGCTGGTCGGCGGAAGATCAACGGATATTCGGATCACACCAGATGACGTCTCGGCCAGGCGTTCCTGATGTATCATCTCTAAATCCGCCTGCTGCGATGAAGACCGTAAATTACTATGCTCTTCATCGATCAGAAAATGTTGATATAGAAACGTCCCTTCGAACGATCCATCATGGTTGATAGACAAATCAACACGGCGAGCAGCCGTACCGAACCGCCAGAGTAGAACAGTAATCCGCCCTGATGATCCGGATGCCAGGATTCCTATATCACCAGGGACTGATCGTACGGCGATTTGTTCCGGCTCAAGCATTCCTAACATTCGGTACATATTATAGGTAGGCGTCGGGGTATTATCAGGCTGCCGAAATATACCGGGCCAACCAGAACCGCCGTGAAAATATAGGGTGTGATTCACGCCGGCCTGCATCATTTCGTATAATGCAGACATCGTCCACACGGCATGATAAGGCGTAATGGTATCATGACCACCTTCCATACTGAAAGCATTCCATTCATCGATGATCACTTCGGGTACATGATTCTCGTCAAAGGTAGTCCATTGCTGAATTTGACGAACCAGATCCCCATAAGTATAAGGTCCGCTTGAGTCGGGGGAGCCGGCATATAGATGCACCGATATAAAATCCAACCGGACATCCTGCCATTTGCACCACCAGGCCAGGGCAGTTATCCACAACCGGACACTCCCCACATAATCCCCAGGCCCTCCATCACACAGGACACTGGGACCACCGATCATAATCGACGGATCAGCGCGTAGCGCGCCACGGGCGGCATGTTCATATAACTTTAAATATAAATAGAGCTTTTTTAACTCATGCAATGGGCGTCCTAATATCGGAATATTTATGGTCCAGGGTAAAATATGCCATACCTGCCAGAATACGTTATTAGGTTCGTTCCATATAGACCAGTATTTGATACCCAGCTTGCGTTCGACATTCAGGTGATAGACCGTGCGGTAGACGACTTCTTCCCAGGCATCGAAGTCAGTCGGGGGATACATGCCGGGATCGCCATAGACAGGGCCTCGAGGCTGATCAGCCGGCATGGAAGAAATGGCTGAGGGCGTATAGCCTACACATAGATAGGGTTCAGCCCCGAACTGGATAATACGATCCACGGCGGCGTCCAGGCCGGTCCAGTTGAAGTGCATGAGCCCTGATGAATCGATAGACACTTCAGCCATATTATAAAGATGACACAACCTGAGCAAATCGGGTTTAAGGGGCAAAAATTCATCATCGGATTCGGTACCTGAAGGCGCCCAATTAAAATCCGCCATATTGGGGATGGTATCCCCGATAGCCGTCGCGTCCAGATCAATACGACCGAATTCCGGAGCTCTTGGCTGAACAGGCGGAACAATAGAAAAATCGGGGTGGATACGACCCTTGGGCACATATCCCGGCTCAGCAAAGGCAAACGCGTCGAGTAGACCGTAAAACGGATGCCGGTATGGTCTAAAAATAGGCGTTACTGTGGTTTGCCGGGCATGGAATTTGACTTCGAATTCATGCTCCCCGGCTTCCAATGCTACCATGTCATCCAGATACCAACCGATATATTTCCCCGCCATATCAGCCTCTCCCGTACGCGTAAACCCCAGATGGCCAACCGCACTCGGATAGGCGCCTTCGATATTTACAGGCGTTGGGTCAACGACCGGTTTGTGCCAGGCGCCTCCATCGATACGCCACCACATTTCGATATATCGGGTGAGTTGGTTGATCAGAGGGACGGTGCCCTTATTAATATAAAGGAGATGTCTGCGGGACCAGAGCACATAGGCTCCGGATTGAGGTATGGAAAATCGGAAGGTCGCTCTGAAGCGGTCCACATCGTCTACGTCAGGCGTCGAAAAGTGGAGACCGCGACCGCCACTTAAGCCGGTCGCCGGATAGATGTCCGTGAAATTTGTAGCGACCGCCTGTTCCGCTTCCACCCAGATCACCAGCGGATTGGCGGCAAGCGGCTCAGAAGAGGCTGATTGGTCAAAAGGATTGGCGAAAACGAAGGAGGCTGGAATCGAGTTGAAAAAAATAACCGATACACCTACCAGCATAACGGGAAGTTTCTTATATACTTCTGAAGAAAGGAAATCACGCCAGAATCTGATCCAATGTCCAGATAAATGCCTCATTCTCTGCCTTAGAGCCGGTAGAAACACGAATATGATTAGGAGATTCCCATGCCCCGGCCCCAGCGCGTACCATCACTTTCTTAGTCCACAGTTCCCGTACGATACGACGCGTTTCCCGACCGAAATCCACCCATAGGAAGTTTGCATGACTTGGAAGCACCGATGCGCCTAATTTCTGTAACTCCTTACTTAGATAATCATTGCCTTCCCATACCACCTGCTGTGAACGTTGTATATGATCCGTATCATCAACAGCTGCTGCCGCCGCATGGACAGACAGGTTATTACGTCCAAGCAGCCCCATAGAGAATGGCGCCAGCCGTTTGATAATCTTATGATGCCCTACCCCGTATCCTACCCGCATTCCTCCAAGTCCATGGGCCTTTGAAAAGGTTCTGAGGACCAGAACGTTCTCTCTCTCCTTGGCCAATTCCATAAAATCCTGATAAGCCGGGTCTCGAACGAAATGAATATATATTTCATCGACCGTAACCAGCACATGTGGCGGAACCTGATCGATAAAATCAATAACATCCTGATGTGGTAACAAAGACCCGGTAGGATTATGGGGGTTGCAGATAATAATCAGGCCGGTACGATCCGTGATCAGTTGCCGCATGGCCTCCAGATCATGATTCCCATCCGGGGTAACCGGCACCCGGCGAGCCAGCACCGGATAACCGGCCTCCCTCAATTCATCGCCGACTCGTGTTATCTGACCATAAGAAGGGAGCGCTTCTATCGTCTCGCCATGGCCCATGAAGGCTTCCAGTGCAAGAAGCTGAAGCAGCTCGGTCGTACCGACCCCCAGAATCAAACCGTGTTGATCCCCTACCGCTTTGAAATCAAATCCGGAGGGTCGCGGGATATCCAGCTTGTGGAATCGGATTAATGCTTTTTGAAGCGTCGTCGTATAATCATACCGGTTCATCCAATCCTGGTGCGCCATAACCGCTTCAATAGCTTTAGGTGATGCCCCGACAGGATTCTCATTAAACGCGAGTCGAACCAGCCCTTTTGGCACGCCGATCCCCTGGACTTGTGATGGTCGGCGTCCGGCAAGCGCATTGGCGACCGCCTCTTTAGAATGTAAACCTGCTAATAAACCGGCCCCGCCCAGAAGGGCGCCCGATAAAAAAGTTCGCCGCGATACCGGCTCATCTTCTGATGCCCATAATAACTCTTCGTAAGCTGATGTCATGATAACTCCACTTTGCTGATCGATGGTACCCGCAGGGTGACATGCCATGTCACTTCCCTACGTTTCTACTTCCTTCAGGTGATCAAACACATCATCTGACATTCCGTTACCGCTCGATAGTCGTTCTACCCGATCTACACCTTTTAGTTTCTTGATTCGTCTGATAACCCTCTCAAGCAGTTTGAGATGCTCGACCTCAATCGTAAACTGACCATCTGCGAGACCATCTACCGTTTTCATGGCCGCAGACGTGATATTAATATTAGAATCGGTAATCGTTTTCGATATTTCACCCAACAGACCGGTGCGGTCATATCCGTATACCTTGAGGCCAACCAGAAAAGATTGATCTTTTCCTACATCCCAACTCACCGCTATTCGCCGCTCCAGATCTTCAACAATATTGGGACAGTCTTTTCTATGGATACTGACCCCGCGTCCGCGGGTAATATACCCTGTAATAGGATCACCGGGAACAGGCTGGCAGCACTGCGCAAATCGAATAAGCAAGTTGTCCAGACCGCGTACTTTGACCCCGCCGGTTGAGCCGCGTACCTTTTCCACAAATTTAGTCAGGACAGATTTTTTGGGTGAGGCAATTTTTGGCACTTCTTCATCAGGCAATAATCTCTGGGCGATTTGAGCGGCAGCGTATTCCCCACGACCGATGGCAGCATATAACCGGCTTACGTCCGGGATGTTATAGCCTTTCGCAATGGCTTTCAGTTCTTCTTGCATTTTCTTCTTGATCTTTAAGCGTTTCAATTCACGCTCCAACAGATCTTCACCCAGCGCGATGCTTTGTTCCAGCGTCGCCTTCTTAAACCAGGCGCGTATTTTTGAGGATGCCTTGGTTGTCTTGACAATATCCAACCAGTGCGAACTCGGCGTTTGCTGTGTGGATGTCATAATGGAGACGGTATCTCCATTATTGAGCTTGGAGCCCAGCGGTACCATACGGCCGTTAACCTTAGCGCCGCTGCAATGCAGACCGATATCTGTATGGATGGCAAATGCGAAATCCAGCGCACTGGCGCCGGTGGGCAGTTCCTGCAAGTCTCCCCTTGGTGTGAATACAAAGATGGCGTCATCATAGAGATCCATGCGGAGATACTGCATAAATTCCTGAGGATCCGCCATATCTGTCTGCCAATCAATCGCCTGGCTTAGCCAATCCCTTCGTTCCTTCGTACCGGCAGATTCGATCTGCTCTTCTTTGTATAACCAGTGGGCGGCGATACCGACTTCTGCAATGCGATCCATGCCCCGGGTACGAATCTGAATTTCAGCCATCTCTCCGTTAGAGGCGATAATAGTCGTATGCAACGATCGATACATATTCATCTTCGGCTTGGAAATATAATCCTTGAATCGGTCAAAAACCGGCGTATAAAGCGTGTGTATGATCCCAAGAACATGATAACAGTCTCTCAGGGACTCGGTTGTGATACGCAGGGCAAGCAGATCTAATATTTCTTCAAATGATTTCTCCCGACGCGCCATTTTGGTATAGATGCTGTAAAAATGCTTGGCGCGGCCTTTGACCGTAGCTTCAATACCCGCCTCTTTTAACGCCTCAATAACAGGTAGTCTTATCTCTTTTATAAGCTGATCTCGATGCTCTCGTTTTTGAGCCACCTTTTCTGTTATATCGCGATACACATCCGGTTCCAGATATTTCAAGCTCAAATCTTCCAGTGCCGATTTTATCTGGGCCATCCCGAACCGGTGAGCAAGAGGGGCATAGATATCGCGGGTTTCCAACGCAATACGGTGCTGTTTTTCCGGCTCCAGATAGGACAGCGTCCGCATATTGTGCAACCGGTCCGCCAGCTTGATCAGGATGATCCGGACATCCTTCGCCATGGACATGAGCATTTTTCGAAAGTATTCGGCCTGACGGTCTTCCCGGTTCTGAAAAGATAAACTCGTGATTTTAGTGACGCCATCCACCAATCCGGCCACATCATCACCGAATTCCCGGGCCAACTGGTCGATCGTCACCGGCTCTATATCTTCGACCACATCATGCAATAGTCCGGCAGCCACCGTCACCGCATCCAATTGCAGGCCGATCAGCGTAAGGACCACCTGCGTACAGTGCACCATATACGGTTCCCCGGACATTCGTATCTGATCTGAGTGATGAAACTCACTGAAATGATACGCCCGCTCAATCAGATCCAGGTCTATGTCCAGATCCTTATCCGACTCGATCTCCGGATGCGTTATGGCGTACTGTTCCAGTAGAGTATGGAGAGGTATGACAGACGTTTTCGATGGCGTGTTGACAGGGGCTGTTGTCGTCATGGCTATTTTACAGAATAAAGGGATGGGCGGGTAGGCCCTGCCCGTCGATTAGAACTGAATTATTTACAATGTGTTACCTGAATTAGGATACATCAATAATTAACCGCTTGTCAAGCGGGATTTGTTAATGAATCTGCTTAGCATCCATGAAAGTCGATATACTATGGATAAATTTCACAAATTCAGATCGATAAGCTGGTGCAATACGATGCCCTTTTCGTATTCTGGAGAGCATGGTTCTGGTTTCATCTTGACGTCTGTCGTACGCCTCAATTAAAGGGCCGGGCATGTTAAACGGAAACTCATGGACCCCCAGGTCAAGGTGGAGAACAGGGATCGGATGTAAATTTGATGCTACAGCATCAGCACGGATGACCCGATCAATAGGATTGGCCATGATAAGCAGTTGATCCTTCACCGTTTCAAGCCGGCTCGTAAGCGATGGACCATGGAAAAAAATCTCCGTCATCCAGTGCCGAGGGATCTCGATTAGCTTTTCCGCCATACCTTCCGGTATGATGTTCGTATAATGCCGGTTATGCAAAAACGTCATCAGTCGATTCCCTGCTTCGACATCCATGATAAAAATACTCTTGGGTTGCATCCCATCCAGCGAAGCGCAGGAGGCCAAAAGGGTGACGCGGCTTTCCGAAAAACGGCCCTCCGGGTTGGAGAGGAGTAAATTCATCGCCAGATAGCCGCCCGCAGAATATCCCAGGAAATGAACACGGGTATCAGGACGACATCCCGGATGAGCCCCTGCCCGTATTTGATCGGTTAAATCAATCACATCATAATAAGACTGAAGTCCTCCCAGATAAAATCGTTCGGGCGCCCGGGATAATCGTGCGCTGATCTGTGCATTGAACGGACTCGTCTTGTTGTTGTCCTTTATCAAACGGCGTGTAATGGCTAACCGGCCTTGCGGTGAAAATCCCCAGTCGCCTGAACGACGGGTAATATGGAATGCCATCGGAAAAATCAAAACCGGCATGTGCAACTGGAGCACCAGATTATACGCCCAAGGGAACAACTTGGCGTAACTGCCTTCATTAAGCCCATGGGTGATGACCAGGATATCGCTACGGGCTTCCACCGATGGCTCAACCGGCTCCATCATGAGATAGTTAAAAATTTGATTTTCTTCTATATCGCCGTCTGCCGGCCATAGAAACCCCGACCATCGAGATGTAAACGACATCGTACGCACCCGGCACCGTCCATCATCGACCGGCGCGCCTTTGCTGGTATTATATGCTTTATAAAGTTCATCCGGTTCAAATACAATTTCAGCCATTAAAACGCCTAACTCCCTTGTTTTATACGACGTTACATCGTACACACACGGCGTGACGTGTGCCCTAAAATCGCTTGCCACCTGCCACCTGCCTACCTGCTACCCTCACCCTTAACGCATCTCGAATCTCATCGATAAACAGCTGTATGGATCGAGCCAAATATTTATCGCGCCGGTGGACCAGGAGAATCTTGCGGGAAATAGAGGTTATATCGGTGAGTTCAAGAGGGACCAGCGTACCGGCATTGATCTCATTCTGCACCGCTACAATCGGAGCAATGGTGAAACCCAACCCCCGTTCGACAAGGCGTTTAACGGCATCGATGCTGTCGATCTGAAATTGTTCCTGTGGCACAATATCAATTTCTTCGAAGATAGAGCGCACATATTTTCTCCAACCACCGCCACTTCCGAACTGGATGAACGGTTCCTGGGCGAGTTGGGCAAGTTCAACTCGGCGCGCCTTAGCGTAAGGGTGATCCGAATGAACCAGAGGGCGTATCTGGTCGTCAAAAAGAAAAATGGTCTGTAGAGTGGACGTATCGATATGAGACCCTACAATTCCCAGATCTATCTGGTCGGCCAGCACCATTTCACATATTTCCTCACCACCCATCGTGCGCAGAACCATCTGAATATCCGGATGCGCCTGTCTGAACTCGTATAGAAAATCGGGCAGAACATAAATCGCACTGGTCCCAATAGCCGCTATCGTAACGCGTCCATGCTCCCCGCTGGCCATATCTTGCACAGCGGCTGTAGCCTCTTCCGTCAGACTAAGGATACGCATGACGTAACCGTAAAACACCTCTCCGGCATACGTCAGACGCAAATGCGGCCGTGAACGTTCGAGCAATGGTTGAGACAGTTCCTCCTCCAGCGCGCGTATCTGATGAGATACAGCTGGCTGCGTAATATATAGATCCGCAGCCGCCCTGGTAAAACTTCGGTGTTCAACCACCTGTTTGAACGTAATCAACTGACTGAGTTCCATGAGATCCCTCCGCTATCTTTCATAAATTTTATTTATGCATATGATAATTATAATTGATTTGACTTATGTTGACAAGGGGCGTATTATTGCAGCAGTTTATTATAAGAAGTAAAAAAAATCCGTTAAGTTTGTTACCATTTTAACACGAGGTCTATCGGCCCATGTCCAGCGTAGATTTAACCATACGCATTGCGGGGGAAAACGGTGAAGGGGTCTTAACCGTTGGTGATGTATTAGCAGAAGCTCTGGCACGATTGGGATTGGATATTTATACGTTTAAAAACCTGCCGGCGGAAATCAAGGGCGGCGCATCCATGACGCAGGTCCGGGTACAGGATACCGAGGTACGCTCCCCCGGTGACGCGCTCGATATTTTGATGGTATGGAATCAGGAGAACTATAATATCCATGTCGGCGAAGTCAAACCCACCGGCGCCGTCATCTATGACCCGGGTCTATGCACCGCAGATGAAAGTCTGGACCTGATCCAGATCGGGGTGCCGCTGCACCAGATTACCAAAGAAATCATCAAAGTCATGAAGTCCAAGAATGTCTTGGCGTTCGGGGTGTTAACCTCCTGTCTGGGTATCCCGTTTGAAACAGGCAGGCAGATGGTGACCGAGAGCCGATGGGGACGCCGGAAAGAATTTCTCGAATCCAATATCAATGCGCTGAAGCATGCATATGACTATGTAGCGGAACAGGGTATTGATTTAGGCACACGGATTCCGATAGGCAAAAAAAATGGTCATCCGCGATTGATTATGACCGGTAATGACGCACTTTGTATGGGTTCGATGGCTGCCGGCTGCCGCTATTATGCCGGGTATCCTATCACCCCTGCGAGTGATATCATGGAAACGCTGGCTAAAGCGATGCCCAAAGTCGACGGCGTGTTGATGCAGACGGAAGATGAGATCGCAGCCATTACGGCGATCATAGGCGCCTCCTTTACCGGCGCCAAGGCCATGACGGCCACAGCGGGCCCCGGCCTGTCGTTAATGGTGGAGGCGCTTGGACTGGCGACAATGGAAGAAATTCCTATTGTGGTTGTCGATGTGCAACGGGGCGGGCCGAGTACCGGGATGCCGACCAAAACGGAACAATCGGATCTGAACCTGGCCATTTACGGCTGCCACGGTGATGCGCCCCGTATCGTCATTGCGCCGACCAATGCGGAAGATTGTTTCTACACCGCCGTGCAGGCGTTTAATCTGGCGGAAAAATATCAGGTGCCGGTCATCCTGTTGAGTGACCAGCATCTTTCGCAACGTACCCAGGGCATTCTGCGTCCAGACCTGAGTAAACTTGAAATCATCCAACGACGCCAGGCTCCCTCAACCAATGGCGCGTCGCCTCAAGAATTCGACCGGTATGAGATGACAGAGGACTATATTTCCCCCATGCCTCTACCCGGTAAGCACCATCAGCACTATGTAGCCACCGGACTGGAACACGATGAACATGCGCATATAGACTACTCGCCGGAGGCGCATATCCGTATGACGGAAAAACGCACCAAAAAGATTGAACCGGCCATCGAGGAGCATGACATGGTGCGCCGTTATGGTTCAGAAGAGGCCCAGTTGGGGCTTATCGCCTGGGGTTCATCAGAGGGGCCTATTCGGGAAGCGATAGAAAGAGCTGAAGCCAAAGGATATAAAGTGGCGGCTTTGATTTTTAAACTACTCAGCCCCTTACCCGAGAAAGCAGCGCGTGCATTCATCGAATCGATCCCGATCGTGTCTGTCGTGGAGCTCAATGCCAGTGGTCAGTTTGCCAATTATCTACAGAGCCGGTTGTGTGTCCCGTTAAAACGCTTTAATATCTATACCGGTTTACCCTTTAAAGCAGGGGATATCGAACAATATATCGAAGGAGTGTTGCAGCATGGTTGAAGCCGTTACCGCCTCGACACCGAAAGAAACCGTTAAGCGTACTCTGAAAGACTATCGCAGTGAAGTCAAACCGACGTGGTGTCCTGGTTGTGGAGATTTCGGGGTGCTCTCCGCCCTGCAACGCGCTTTGGCAGAGCGTAATCTGGATCCAAAGGATATCGTCATCGTATCCGGTATCGGCTGTTCCGGGCGTCTGCCGGAATTTGTCAACGCCTATGGCCTCCATGTGGTGCATGGTCGCGCGCTGCCCACAGCTCAAGGCGTTAAAGCCGCCAATCCGGATCTGACCGTCATAGCGGTAGGTGGTGATGGTGATGGCTTTGCCATCGGGGGTGGCCATGTACCCCATGCGGTGCGGCGAAACCAGGATATTACCTATGTTCTGATGGACAATCAGGTCTACGGTCTGACCAAAGGTCAACCGTCGCCGACAACCCCCACCGGCATGGCGGCTCTGCAACGTAGCTCATCGATGCCTAAAATGGCGCCCTATGAAGGGGTACTCGAAGGTCAGCTCAATATGCTGGCAATGATCCTGGTGTACGGCTGTACGTTCGTAGCGCGTACCTTCTCGAGCCAGGCGACGGAAATGTCAAAACTTATCGGTCAGGGCCTCGACCATCATGGGTTTTCGTTTATTCATGCCATGAGCCCCTGTCCCACATTCTACAATACCTATGATCCGTGGAAGGAATCGTTCGTCCCTCTCCCGGAAGATTGGGATGACACCGACCGCATTAAAGCGATCGATCTGACGATGGAAGAGGCGAATGAAGGGATGTTTCATAGCGGTATATTCTACCAGGAGCAACGACCGACGTATATGGATAAGGTCCATAGCGTGTTTTCAAAAGCCCACGGCGATCAGATCTCCTCGATAGAAGCCCTGATGGATCAGTACGCGTAGATAGACAACGCTTGAAAATAACAGAGGTCCAAAGAAAAAGGCGTTCACCCTGTGTTGGATGAACGCCTTTCTAATTAGGTACAAATTACCAAGCAAAAGTATCCTGTTGATACGCAAAGACAAAAGGCTGCGTATCAACAATTATTTAATCCTTGAAGAAGTCTGCATTGATCTGAATGTATTTCTCCCATTCATCAGGCGTGTCTTCCTCGGCAAAAATCGCTTCTACCGGGCATTCCGGTTCACAAGCACCGCAGTCAATACATTCTTCCGGATCAATAAACATCATCTTCTCATCGTCATTGGTATGAATACAATCGACCGGACACACATCGACACATCCCTTGTCCAGCACATCAATGCACGGCTCCGCGATAATATATGTCATACAATCCTCCTTAAATAAATGTCTTTGAAAACACGCAATCTGATCAAATGTATGTAGAATAAATGGGTATACAAACTCCAACCAATAACCGTCAGATCTGTTTTGACCGATCCTATATATAGTATGAAGCCCAATTTGTGTCAAGTCTGATTTCAACAGATCCATCCTTTTATATTGACGCTTAGAAACACGATTCGTATACTACCCTGGTCATTTATGCCCCTGCGGATCGCAAATCACAAAACGAAAATTCATTATGCTATGCCGTCACTGTCTATCCCATCGCTGCTGACACAGCGATACGATGTGTGCTTTAAGACGATTTCAATTGGACGATGGATCGATTTGAATATTCTGGCGGTACGCGATCCCGACGTGCTGATCGATGAACTTGATCCGGATGCATTTCAGGAAGATGAGCGCTTACCCTACTGGGCGGAAATATGGCCGTCCGCCATGGGGCTGGGTATGCATTTATTTGATTATCCAGTCACCCCGGGAACGAAGGTGATGGAGTTAGGGTGCGGCATTGGCGTGGCCGGTATCGCTGCAGCGACCGCCGGCCTGGAAGTCCTGGCATGTGATTATGAACAGGATGCCCTGACTTTTGCGCGATACAACGCTGCTTTGAATAAAATGACAGGGCGTATTAACTTTCGATATCTGGACTGGCGTAAACCGGATTTAAAAGAACAATATGCGGTCATCATCGGCTCCGATATCATATATGAAAGGCCGAACCACCAGCCTATCATAACGCTCATAGAGCAGTTCCTGGCAATAGGCGGTATGTTTCTGGTCAGTGATCCGAATCGGAGTTCGGCGACACCGTTTATTGAATCCATGCAACAACAGGGCTATCGCCATACGGCGCAACAGCGATGGGTCCAATTCGAAAAGGTCACTAACAAGATCATCGTGCACCGATTCATAAAAGATACGTAACTTAAAGATATATTCGGGCGTCTAATCAGGCATAGACAAAGGCAGGTGGGCAGGTAGGCACAAGCTAATTTGCCCACCTGCCCACCTGCCCACCTGCCCACCTGCCCACTTGTACTATGGAAACACTAAACGCTTTACCCGGATGGGTTAAAGACAGATTACATGATGCCGGTAAGCTGGCGGATCAGCTTGATCTGGCGGTTTATCTGGTTGGAGGTATTGTGCGGGATGTATTCCTTGACCATGTCCGGATGGATATCGACCTGATGGTTGTAGGCGACGGGATTCGGTTTGCGAAACGCCTGGCGCATGAACATCAGGGTTGTATGACCCCCCATAGCAGATTCGGCACGGCCACGGTCGCTTTTCCGGATCGTACCAGGCTGGACATCGCCACCGCTCGAAGCGAGCACTACGAGATGCCGGCGACCCTACCTCGCGTCTCGCCGGATACCCTGGAAGCCGATCTGGCCAGAAGGGATTTCAGTATAAATGCCATGGCGATCTGTTTGAATACGCCGCAGCGCGGGATGATCATTGATCCCCATAACGGGCGTCGAGATCTGGAAAACAGGACTATTCGCATATTGCATGATCGGAGTTTTGCAGATGATCCGACGCGTTTGTTTCGAGCAGTTCGATTTGAACAGCGGTTACAATTTCGAATGGAACACAGAACGGAACAGGTATACCGGGAAGCCATCAACGCGCATTGGATAGATCGCCTATCAGCCCGGCGCCTACTTGAACAAGTGCGGCAGGTTTGTGATGAAATCGACGTCTGGCCGATTTTCAAACGGCTCGATGAACTGCGGGTTTGGCAGGCCATTTCCCCGACGCTCGGTGTCTTCGAGGGGTTGGAGTCGATGGTCCAATCCATTGATCGGTATAAAAACATGTTGGATACGCCGCAGGATGTCTGGCGATTGTATCTGCTTGCCTTGCTGAGCCCGTGCGATCCGGATACGTTAAACACCCTGTCAGAACGGCTGAAGCCCGACCGGCAGCTTAAAGAGGCCATACAGGATTTACCGGTATTAAAGGCAATAGCACAACGGATTAAGAACAAAGATATTGAAAATCCGGGGGATTTTTATAAAGCCGTCCGGACCATTTCGGAAGATACCATTCTTTTTTCCACGATAGCCGATCAGGAGGATACCGTCCGGCAATACTGCAGCATTTACTACTACGAACATCGACATATTCGTCCGGCTATCAACGGTCTGGTTTTACAGGATCTTGGCATTCCAGAAGGGCCGATGTACAGTCATATTCTCGAGACTATTTTGATAAAAAAGATAAACGGCGAGGTAAACACTGAACAGGAGGAACGCCGGGCCGCGTTAGAAATTTGGAAAGATAGAGAGCAGCAGGTGGGCAAGTAGGCAAGTGGGCAGGTGGGCAGGTGGGCAGGTTATAAAATTAATATCGCCTTGTTTTTTTGCCTACCTGCCTAGTTGCCCACTTGCCCATCTGCCCACTTGCCCATTCCCAAGGAGTCCACCCGTGTCATTCGATATAGAAAGATTGTTAATCGCTATCCCTCCGATTTTATTCGCTCTGACGTTTCATGAATTCGCCCATGCCTGGAGTGCCAAGAAATTAGGCGATCCCACAGCTGAAAATATGGGTCGCCTTTCATTGAATCCGCTCGTCCATCTTGATCCGACCGGTACGATCATGATATTCATTACAGTGATGAGTGGCTTCGGCATCGGATGGGCAAAGCCAGTGCCGGTAGACCCGCAAAATTTGCGTAACCCACGCCGGGATATGTTATGGATCGCCTTGGCCGGTCCGGTATCCAATCTGATTCTTGCCTTCGTATTTACCGCCATATTTACCTCCTTAACGCCAGCTGAAGGCCTGACGAACCTATTCCGACAAATGCTCCTCATCGGTATCAGTATTAATCTAATTCTTGCCATCTTCAATATGATTCCTATACCACCACTGGACGGGTCGAAGATCCTGATGGGACTTCTACCGGAAGAGCAGGCGCGTCAATACAGCCAGGTGGAAATGTACGGCCCCATGTTGCTGATTGGACTGATCGTTGCAGATCAGATGTTAGGCCTGGGGATTATCCGGGCATGGATTTCTATCCCGATGAACTTTATCGGCCAATTTCTTTTTTCTCTGTTTTCATAAAATGAAATAGCATATATTATTTCAAAGTGGATCCCGGTAATGTATATTCGCATCATGACCTATGATGTATGTTCAGAAACACGCTGGATATGACATCTGGTCATCACCGATGTCGTCATGCCGATGATGAACGGAAATGAGATGGCGAAACGATTAATTCGTGCGCATCCTGACATTCGTATCATTTTCATTACGGGCTATGCCGATGACGCGCTTGTTCAACACAATGTATTCGGCACAGGTGTCCCCCTTCTTGAAAAACCGTTCACGCCGAGGGATCTGCTGCATGCCATACGGGCAGAACTGGATGCACCGCAACCCTCCTATGCGCGTAAACTTCAAGAATCTTGAAGACGTGATGGGTGAAGACGTGAAACATAAATCGTAGTCACGCATCACACATCAAGCATCACGTCCCATGCAATGCCACGCCAAAACCATCCGACTGGATCTTATCCACCCATTTCGTATTTCACGTGAGGTCAGTACCTACAAAGAAAATGTGCTGCTCTCCATCACAGACGGAGAAAAAACAGGTCTGGGTGAAGCGGCGCCCTCCGCCTATTATGGTGAAAATGCGACTGCCGTTCATGACGCGTTGGCCAGGGTCCCCTCATTATTGGGCAAGAATCCGTTCGATCTGGAGGATACAGGCCGTCGTCTACAAACGCATTTACCCGAATGCGCATCCGCAAGGGCGGCCGTGGACATTGCGCTGCATGATCTTGCCGCGCAGCGACTTGGTATCCCTCTATATCAATTTTTGGGGTTAAATCCTGATCGTACACCGACCACTTCGTTCACGATCGCTATAGATAAGCCTGATAAAATTCGGCAGAAAGTGCATGAAGCGGCCGAATATCCTGCATTAAAAGTAAAATTGGGATCAGAACACGATCTGGAGATCATGCGAACGATCCGGGAGGAGTCGGATGCTAAAATCCGTGTGGATGCCAACGCCGGCTGGAGTGTCGAACAAGCCATCTATATGGTCCAGGCTCTGGCTGAATTTGATGTGGAATTCGTCGAACAACCCCTGCCGCCAGATGACCTGGATGGGTTGCGACAGGTTCGAGCAGCCGCTTCCATGCCGATTATGGTAGATGAAAGCGTCCTGATGGCTGCAGATGTCCCCCGCCTTGCGGATTGTGTGGACGGGGTCAATTTAAAACTGATGAAATGCGGCGGGCTACGCGAGGCGCTGCGGCTCATTCATACGGCCAGGGCACACGGATTAATGGTCATGATCGGTTGCATGATTGAAACCTCTGTGGCGATAACCGCTGCAGCTCACCTTACTCCACTTGTAGACTATGCCGATCTGGATGGACATCTTCTCATCGCCAACGACCCATATATCGGCGTCACGGTCCAAAACGGCCGCCTGATCCTACCGGAAGCGCCGGGACTGGGTATAAAGAATATTGTCTGATTGTCTGATTGTCTGATTTGGTGATTGAAAAACAAATCAGACAATCAACAAATCACCATTTCCTATGCGTATTATCCTTATTCGCCATGCCAAGGCAGAAGATCGTAGTGCGAGTCGATATCCTGATGACGGCCTTCGGCCGCTCAACGATCGGGGGCGCCGGGAACAGGTCATCATCTCACGCGCATTACGACACATGGGCATCCGGTTCGATGTACTGGCAACCAGTCCGCTGGTACGGGCAAGGGAAACGGCCGATATTCTGGCTCTGGGCATGAAATGGAAAGAACCGATTGTAGAGGCCTCCATACTCGGGCATGAATTCACCATTGACGGCGTTCTAAAATGGCTTGGGCGATACCCGAGCGCCTCTTGTATTGCCTGTGTAGGTCACGAGCCGGATCTCAGCGAATTGGCCGGTGCCCTGATTTCAGATGATGAGGATATATGGATTGATTTTAAGAAAAGCGGCATCCTGGCCATCGATTTCCCTCAAAAGGCGGAACGAGGCCAGGGCGTCCTTCGGTACTTTTTGCGCCCCAAATTGATACTGAAATTGGTAAATGGTGATGGTTTTTAATTCACTAATTCACCAATCACCAGATCACCCTTCATACCATTTAAGCTCTATTTTCCCTTCAGACAAAACACCATAGGTGAAATGCTCTACCCAGTCGCCTAAATTAATATATACTTTATCATCGACCTGTTGAAGATCCGGACAGTGATTGTGTCCAAACACCACCACGTCGTATCCTTTTTTCAGAATAGATACGCCCAGATCCCGATAGGCCAGTTGTGGATCCCAATCTGTCGGCGCCCCGTGGTTTCGACTCAGTAGGGATATCCGTTTTCCCAAGACCACGCCAAGATCCGGGTGGATCAGTTGGAATGATCGGATGAGGAATCGATTGTGCAGGATTTTCCGCATCATCCTGTAGCCCCAATCTTTGGCGATCATACCGTCCCCGTGACAGATAAAAAATCGTTTATCCTGTAGGTTGACTTCCAGAGGGCCGTACTTCGTTTCTATACCCACCTGTTCGTCCAGAAACGAGCCCAGCCAGAAATCATGGTTGCCCGCCAGGTATACGATTCTGGTCCCACTTTCTGCCAGGGCACTCAACTCATACAACACCCAGTAGTGCTGACGCAATATCACGCTCCGATATTCAAACCAGAAGTCGAACAGATCGCCCACGATATATAACAAAGGGGTCTGGCCGCGGAGACTGCGCAAGAACGAAAGAAGCCGGTTACGTTTCGTCTCCTCGGCCTCATACGTATCCGCACCGAGATGCACGTCGGAAATAAAATATATGGGGTTCTCCATAAAACACGTCCTGATAGTCGATATATGATTCGGGCCAAATATAGCGATCAGGATGAAAAGGAGCAATTTTTTTCTGTATCGCAGGTCTTAATATCAACCGCCGTCTGCTATCTGCGACCTGTCATCATCCCTAAATGACATCTTTAAGATTGACATATATCGCTATTTATTTATCTTTAATGTTTAAAGCGTTAGTATAATAGTGTCATACATTATTAACTACTATCTTTTTAGTTGGTGAAATTTCATATATTGTCCTCTCCATCCTTTATCCAGATAACTTTAAACGAGGTACGGATAAGATGCCACGAAAAAAACTTTTCTCACTAACGGACCTTGAACTCGATGTCATGAACATTGTATGGCGGTTGGGCCATGCAACCGTTCGTCAAATCGTCGAGGGGCTCCGAGAGCAACGGCCTTTAGCGTATACCACGGTGCAGACCGTGTTGACTATCTTAACGCAGAAAGGCTTTGTCGAATATACTCAGCAGGGTCGGGCTTATCTCTACAGGGCGATAATCCAACCTGAAGGCGTTCGGCGGGAGACCGTAAGTGCGGTTGTAGACAAACTATTTGCAGGATCATCACGATCGCTTGTCTTGCATTTGATAGAGTCAGATAAATTCACCATCGAAGAAGCTCAGGATCTGAAGGAATTATTGGACCAGAGGCTGACAGAGGATACGAATGCCTGAACTCGAGCAGATGCTCGCAATGCTCAACCGGATAGGTCGTGAGGTGCTGGACGTTTTCTGGTTGCCGAGTATGGAAGCCTTGATTCTTGGCACACTCATCTGGGTGTTGCTTCGCCTGTATCAGGATCATGCGCCCAAGTTTCGCCATGTTCTGTGGATACTGGTTATCTTAAAACCGCTTCTATCCATTCTCTTACCCTGGCAAGGACCGTTTAGTCTGCCATGGCACCCTGTCCTGATCCCGATCGGAACAGGGGTATATACAGCCGGCAGCGATCCTTCATGGTGGGCGTTACATGCGTATACCATAGTGGGTACGGTTTGGATAAGCGCTGTTGCCTTTGGTTTGATATGGACGATTATAGGAACGGCCGTATTGTACTGGCAAAGCAAACAAACGATGCCGGTCATGGTCCCCTGGATTCAGGCTTTGTTCGATCGATGCCATTCTATCGTTGGTATTAAACACCCCATTAAACTGCGTATGTCGGATGCCTTTGCCGGACCAACGCTGATCGCCATCGGGAAACCAGTGATCATCGTCCCATCATGGTGTCTGATCCAACTTTCACCCCAAGAGCTCAAGCAAGTTTTTCTCCATGAAATGCTGCATTATGCGCGTCGTGATCATTTCACGGTATTACTGGTCCAACTCAGTAAGATCTTTTTTTTCTTTCACCCGTTGATCTGGTATGCCGGAAAACGTATCGGCATTGAAGCGGAGCGGGCCTGTGATGCAGCGGTGATTCGTGTTTCTCGAAAACCTGAGAGTTACGCTTCCAGCCTGTTGAAAGTTGCGGAAGGCGCTGTGGGGGTCTCTCGATGGCGCGGTGTGCTGGAGATGGCAAAATCCGCCTCTCTGACCGCCCTGCGCATTCGTGATGTTCTCAGTGGCGCAGAATCCAGACATGTCGACGGATTCCGGGCATTGATTATCGTCGGGCTATGTGCCCTATTATGTGTAACGCCGTTATTTCATATCCCCGTATCCAAACCCTTTGTTCGGTTTACAGGCGAGACACAGCAGATCGCCACGGCGCCGCCGGCGAACATATCTTTGGCACAGGTTGATGAAACGTTGATCCCGCTTGATGAGAGGCCCCGTACTATTGCTTTAGCACCGCTACCAATTGATGTTGCTGAAGCCTTGAAATTCTCGAAGACTGAGCCTGTCCGTAATATGGTTGCGGACGGCAGGCCATATGCTCGTCGTTCCATGGCGGTCATAATAAGGTCACAGGCTCTATCATCACTCCCCACTGACCTGGTAGAACAAGAACGACCGAATATTGCTCCGGCAGCCCTGGGCCTGCCGGAGGTTTCAACATCACTTATGCAACCTCGCGCTTCAGGGTGGTCGTCCGGACAAATAGAAGTGCAAGGCATCGGCCAAACACTGGCCCGGTCTGTTTTTCCTAACACGCTATCCCTGCGAGCCGGTTATTTTGTAACAAGAACACACGAGTTTGGAGGGGTCTTTTCTATCGTCAACCCTACGGACCAGTTATATGCCGAGAATGACCGGGAACAATCGGACAACGGCGCCGGCCCTTATTCTGTACGAGCACGTCGATTGACCTCATCTGCTTCTTCACCGCTTATCTCATCACCGAATCTGGGTTCCGACCAGCAGGTCGCGATAGATAATGAGCCTGTGGAACAAATTATGCGAATTGGTGGTTTTTACCGATATAACCTGGCTGGATTAAGCAGTTCGTTGGTGCCCTTTATAGGCATCGGCGCCGGTGTGGAAGTACGGCCGGGGCGGAATCCGAAGCTCATTGAAAGTGGTGCAGGGGTGAGGTATTTTTGGGCAAAACGTGCTGCTTTAATTTTACAACTGGACTACCAGAAGGAAGTAGAGTTTACAACCCGTTCGTATATTAACGCCTCATTGGGGTTTTCAGCCATTTTTTAAATTTGTTAATGGACTGATGGACTGATTTAGTGATGGGTAAAGAAATTTCTTTACCTTTTTTATTTGCCCAATCAGGCAATCGAAAAGAAATTGGTGAATTGGTGAATGGGAGAATGGGTGATTGAAAAGGCAAAAATCAGATAACCGATCAGGCAATCAGTCAATCAACAAATCAGACAATCAACAAATCAGACAATATTTTGGTCACTACAGCTCTCATCATTGCCGCCGGCGCCGGCGCCCGTTTACAGGGCGTTACAGGCTCTATTCCTAAATCTTTATTTAAGATTGCCGGTGTACCCATCATTAAACGTATTATCATGACGGCTAAAAAAGCCGGTATTGAGCGTTTTGTCATTATCACCGGTTATGCTGCTGACCAGTTCCATGACTTACTTGATCATGATGATCAGGTGACAGATTGTATCGACTGGGTGCATAACGATCAATGGCAACTTCCAAACGGGGTTTCCACCCTGGCTGCTCGGCCCTTCATTGATGGCCCTTTTGCTCTCCTGATGGCGGATCATCTTTTTGAAGAACAGACGCTGGCGCAATTGCTGGAGACGCCCATAGCTCATGATGAATGCATCCTGGCCATTGATCGAAAAATCGAGACGGTCTATGATCTCGACGACGCCACCAAGGTTTACGATCAGGAAGGCCGCGTTATTCACATCAACAAAACGCTCGATAACTATAATGCCATTGACACCGGTATGTTTTTGTGTACGTCCGCCTTATTCGATGCGCTGGAGTCGAGTCTGACAGAGGACGGTTGTTCTCTGAGTGATGGCATGCAATCCCTGGCGCGACGCGGAAAAATGCGGACCTTCGATATCGGGACAGGCTTCTGGCAGGATGTAGACACCCCCGACATGTTATCCCACGCAGAAAAAACCCTGTTACGCCGATTGAGAAAGCCGACAGACGGGTGGGTGTCCCGCTATTTAAATCGGTCGATCTCAACCCGCCTCAGCCGGTTTTTGGTCCGAACGCCGCTCACGCCGAACCATGTGACCCTGATTACATTTATAACAGGGTTGCTGGGCGCCTGGTATGTAGCGGATGGTACCTACTGGTCGGTTCTGACCGGCGCCTTCTTCTTCCAACTTTCCTCGATTCTGGACGGCTGTGACGGTGAAGTGGCCAAATTAACCTTTCGAGAATCCACATACGGCTCCTGGCTCGACACCATTACCGACAATCTGACGTATGTCGCGTTCTTTGCAGCAATTGTATGGGCCCATGGCCATCTGGTTGACACTACGCTGATCTGGTCTATAGGTATCGGCTCCGTTTCTATGGTGACCGCCTCTATCCTGGTTATGTATTACTACCTGCTGCGCACGGGCGCTGGGGGCAGCCTGGTCCGTTATAATGTAGCCTTTGAGGAACATGCTGCACGACCGCAAGCCAGTCTAATTGCCCGTACATTGAATGTACTGCGTATGATGAGCAAACGAGATTTTTTTACCATGCTGCTGCTCTGTTTCGCGACATTGGATTTGTTGAGCTGGATGTTCTGGATGATCGGTCTGGGCGGATTTTCCATGGCCATCGCCGTGTTCATTTCCACAGGCCGGTTGCTGTCGCAAGACCGGGAAGCCAGACAGACAGAACATACCATCATGGAAAGTGAAGCTGCCGGCGGCGCTTGATCATCCAAGCGTAAAGGGAAAGGGACAGATCTATGGGCTGGTCTAACGGCCGGTTAAAAGGGTTATTAACGAGAATACGCAAGGATTTCAATTTCCGGCGTGTGCAGGAGACGGTACCGGCACTTCGCTGGTTGAAACCGAAATCAGGAGAACGCATTCTGGATATTGGTTGCGGCGAAGGAACCTATAATTATCGGATCGCCTTACGTGGGGCTCAGATCTTCGGTTTTGATCTGGATCGACGTCAGCTCCGGCGGGCTATGGCACTCCATAAAACACCCTCCACCGAATTTATATGTGCCGACGCCACCATGCTGCCCATGCAATCCGGTCAGTTCGATACGGTTATGAGCCTGTGTGTTTTTGAACATCTTCCCAATGATCGGGAGACGCTTCGTGAAATCTCCAGGGTGTTACGACCCGACGGAAGGATCCTTTTAACCCTGGATAGTTTAAGTTTGAAGGGTGTGGATGAATCATGGCGGGATACGCATCGTGAGCGGCATGCGGTGCGGCAGTTCTACACGGACCAGTCTATTGCAGATTTACTGAAAGAAAGCGGATTTCATCTGGAACGCTATCGCTATTTGCTCCGTTCTAATATGGATTTTTTGCTCATAAAATTGAGTTATGCGGCAGAAAAAATGCATCCCATTCCGGCTGCACTGACACGGATATGGCTTGTTACCAGTGGCCGGTTGTTATCTGCCCTGTGCAATCTTTTTACGCCGAACACGCGGGGCTGGACCCTGCTCATTGAGGCAAGTAGAATAAGAGAATAACATATATTGTTATGATAACCGAACAAACAATTCCCATCCCGAAAACGGAGCAGGCGCCATCAGACGCCGCCGTAATAGCCAAAGGCGCCCTGGTTAATTTCCTCGGCACTATGGCAAAAATTGTAAAGTCGATCTCGTTTATCATCCTGACGCGGTTGTTCGGCCCTGAGATATTCGGTCTGTACGGTCTGGCGTGGTCGATCATCGACCTGACGAGCAAAGTAGGCCATTTTGCACTGGACAAGAGTATCATCCATTTCCTGCCCCGCTATCGTGAGGATGGTGATACAAACGCGATCTATGTTCTCTTGAGTCGGGCTTTCGGTGTCGGATTGATTATGAGCCTGTTAACCGGTATCGGGGTTTTTCTGTCGGCTCCTTTACTGGAAGCACAATTTCAGAAAACGGGTATGGCAACCATGTTGCAGATACTGGCGCCGGTTCTGCCGCTTATGTCGCTGACCATGATTATCCTGGGCGTCACCAGGGCGCATAAGATCATGAAATACGATGCCTATATCAAGAGCATTGCCGAACCCTTGACTATGTTCGGTATGGCTTGTGTCTTATACTTTATGGGATGGCATGTCGCGGGGATTGCCGCCGGGCATGCGGTGGCCCTTGTCGGGAGTGTAATATTTGCAGGCTTTATTTTCTCCAAATTCTATTCCTGGCGCCAATGTTTTCAGAGCTTGAAGGACTTCCGTCTCTGGTCGACCATGACTCGTTTTTCCCTGCCTGTCATGGGCTACGAAGTAATGTATCTGATGATGATACGACTGGACATTCTAATGGTCGGCTATTTCCTTTCTGCTATGGAGGTAGGCATCTATCTCATAGCGACGGAAATCGCGCTGTCGACCAAAAAAGTGCGCCAATGGTTCGATCCTATTTTCAGTCCTATTGTATCCGAATTGGCCTATCGTAAGGATACCCAACGTATCGGTCATAATTTTGCGATGGTAACCCGATGGATTCTGACAATTAACATTGCTTTTTTATGTGGCGTGTTTCTGATTGGTGAAGAGCTTCTGGGGCTTTTCGGTCCGGAATTCGGTATCGGTTTTTTGACCATGATAATTCTGGCGGTCAGCCACGTCGTTTATTCGAGCATGGGTTCCGGAGATACGATACTCATCATGTCCGGTCATCCGTATATCAATCTGGTTAATACCGTGATTGTGGTGGCGGTCAACTTCGGTCTCAATGTAGTGCTTATTCCGAAATTCGGCATGGTAGGTGCTGCGGTGGGTACACTGGTTTCATTTTCTCTGCTAACCCTTATTCGGGGGATTGAAGTATATCGTTTATTTCGTATTCATCCATTCCGATGGATCCTGTTAAAGCCGATTCTGTCAGCAACTGTGTCGTTTGCCATCGCCTACACGACGTCACTTCGGCTACCGGATTACGATGTGTTGCGGATGGTCGTCCCGCCATTGCTCTTCCTGGGCTGTTACGGACTCAGTTTGTGGCGGATGAAGTTAGAGGATGAAGATTATCTTGTATTGGAACGTCTTTTCGCGCGGTTACGACGAAAAAATGCGAAGAAGAACGCCTGGCGTCTGAGCGTATAAAGCTGTTCCTTAATATCCGTTCATTTGAAAGGAAGATCAAACCGTTTGGGATTCAAAGTCAACCTGTTTGCGGATACCACTTTAAGCTGTCAAGGCGCGCAGTGGCATATATACGGCATCCCGATGCTGGAACGTCAGATACGTGTATTCGCTTCATTGGGCGCTGAAAAGATAACCGTCATCGGCCCGCCTGGCGATGAGGCTATACATAAGCAGCTCAATCAGGCGGATGTATCCTGGTTCAAGTCGGTTCATCCGGTAGCCTATCATGGCGCCGATGAAAATCCTGAGCACTGGCGCCCTTCACAGAATGAGGCCGTCCTGCTGATTGACGCGCATCAATTATATGATCAGCGGGTGTTAGATGCCTTAATTGCCCGCGGTCCCAATACGCATGTAACCGATTCAAAAACGAATAGCGTCTGTCACCTGGCGATGGTCAATGGCGTTTTGATGATTCACCTGTTGCAAACCTGGCAGGATTCAGCATCATTCTGG
>CAJXCW010000038.1 GCA_913051705.1 uncultured bacterium | reverse complement strand
CCCTTCAGGTAGTGTTACACCCCATTTCAACACTTTGTGAATTAATCAGGTTAGAGGGTGTATAGAAAATAGGTCCGTTTTCTCGCAGGAGATATTTTAGATAAAGATTGGTTTTTCGCACGAATACCGTGACCTGCGTAATCATATCCTTTGAGCACACGCCGGGGTTTTGGGAGATTACTTTCAACGGCGGATACGGTGCTCCTTATGACAAAATGAATGACAGCCTGGCTATATGGGTATATAATCTTGATTGAAATCATTATTGTTACGAAGTAGATCCGGTCATTGTTTTTATCGCTCTCAGGGGCGAACGCCTACCACGTTATGTGGCGTTTTGATGGGTAGGAGCCCGTTTCAACGGGCGATAACATTAAGGTTGTGCGTAACATTAGTGAGCGTATCCATCAGTATTTAGCAGATAGCGGGTAGTGTGTAGCAGGCGGTACACACCGCCGAAACAAAGGAGATATTATGCCATTCGATACGATTCAGGATGAAAACCGCGATGTATCTCGTCGCGGTTTTCTAAAAGGCGCACTGCTCGGTGGAGCCGCTTTAACCATGAGCAGCAAACTGGCCATGGCGGAACAGATGATGACCGGTCGTGTTTCGGTCCGGGACATCCGGTCCGCCGGACTGAAACCCGGGCAGGTCGATCTGTCACTCAATGAGAATCCGAACGGGGCGTCCCTCCATGCGATTCAGGCGATGGCGGATCATCTGACTACGGTCAACCGGTATACCAGAGACAGCGGAGATCTGAGAGAATCTCTGATCGATGCGCTGGCCGCATACGATCGCGTTGAATTTGAAAAGGTGAAACCGGAACGCGGCTCGCGGAGGCCGCCCCCGACGCCGTATATCTTTTCCTATAGCGGCTCATCCGAATTCCTGAGGCTGCTGCCCATGGCCTACCTGAGCCGGGAGGGTGGTGATGTGGTTGATGCCGAAGGCGCCTACTCGTCGATCCGGCGGGCTGCGCTGTCCATCAGCGAGGAACTGGGCGTACCGGTCAACGCTACGAGTGTGCCGCTGACCGAGGACTACCGTCACGATCTGGACGGCATGCTGAAAGCGATTACGCCGAAGACGAAGATCGTCGTGATTACGAATCCGAACAATCCGACCGGCACCCTGCTGTCGTTTGAAGAAATCGAACGGTTTGTAAACGCGGTCCCGAAAGAGGTGATCATCGTTATCGATGAAGCATATATCCATTTTGGACGGGATCTGAACTACCAGCGGGCGATGCCGCTGGCCATGACCAACGACAATGTGATCGTCATCCGTACCTTCTCTAAGGCGTACGGCATGGCGGCCATGCGCGTCGGCTATGCGGTCTGCAGTCAGGCGATTCAGCAGAAACTGTCTTTTTACATGACTACGGGGTTTCCACCGGTGCTTCCGCTGGTCGCAGTCGAAGCTACAGCCAAGGACCTGTACCATCTCCGCCAGTCCCAGCAGGTGGTATGGGCCTTCCAGGATCGGTGTTATGAGGAATTCGACAAGCTGGGGCTGGAGTATATCCCGGGTTCAGGCAGCTTCTTCATGGTCAATGTTCGTCAGAACGGCACGGATTTCGCGCGCGAATTGTTAAGGAGGCGAATAAAAGTCGCCGTGAGGAATCGGGACCTGATGCCGACCTGGATTCGGGTGTCCGCCGGCACAGCGCCGGAGACGGAGGTTTTTCTGGCTGAATTTAAGAAACTGTTGAGTAATATGTAGCAAATGGCGGGTGGCAGGTGGCAGGTGGAGGGTAGTACGGACTACACGCCACAGGCTACACGCTACCCGCTATCTGCCAGGTGAAGAAACGATTTCAGATCTTCCTCATTTACCAGGGGTTCGCCGGGGCTGACGACATTCAGGCGGCCTTCGAGCATCCATTGTTCAAAGCGGTCCACCTCGCTGTACAGATGGTCGAACGAATCGACGATGAAGAGCAGCGGCTGAAAATGGTCGATCTCGAAATATTGATTGACGACCCATTCAAGCTGGAACGGATGACGATGGAATTCAGAGGATTCGACCACATGGGCCAGTTCGCCGAATGAACTCAGCAGGCCGCTGCCGTAGACCTTCAGCTTGTCCTTGTCCCGGATCAGTCCGAATTCAATCGTGAACCAGAAAAATCGGGCCATCGCCTTGATGATATTTTCGGTCCGCCGTACCCGCTCCGCTGTATCCTTTGTTTCTGCCGCCAGATTAGCCGCGGTACGGGCGACTTCACCCAGCCGGACCAGCACGTCGGAAAACTGCCGGTCCGTATGCATCGGCACATGGCCGGCGACATCGTGAAAGATATCCGGTTCGGGCAGATAATCGAGGTTGTTAAGATCGCGTATGGTGATGGTCGTGGGAAATTCCCGCTGACGCAGGGCATCGAAGAAGATATACGCCGGCACATAGCCGCTGACCCCTTTGGCCTTAAATCCGCTCAGCGGCGCCAGAAACTGGTTGATATCCTCCAGGCGAGGGATCGCAATAGGATCGAGCGCCAGATTGTTGACACCTTCCAGAAATTTATGATGCGCGTATCGTTCCCAGCGCGGTTTAATGCGTTCATATAACTGCCGCCAGGCATTGTGGTTGTCGACACTGTAAAGTTCATAGGGTTGATCAATAAACCGTTTCCCCGCCTGTATGGCGTTTTCGATAAACGGCGCTTTAGTGGTTGTGAGACCCCCTCCGTTCATCTGCCACCTCCTTCCTAACGTTCTGCTACCGATTCAACATGAATTTTAGTATATAATACGCATTTATAACGATACATGTTCTAAATTCCTCTGTTACAAATAAATCTGAGCATCGGGAGGGGCATCATGCTCCGGCACTATTTGGCCATGGCGAGGAGGCATCTGCATCGGCGCATCGGCTATTCGGTCATCAACATTATGGGGCTGGCGATCAGTCTGACGTGCTGCATTATGCTGACGCTGTATATCCGGCACGAACTGAGTTATGATCGGTTTCACCAGAAGGCGGATCAGATCTACCGGATTGCCGGCGATCGGTTTGCCGCCACCCCGGCACCCTGGGCGCCGGCGCTGGACCGTGATTTTCCGGACGTATTGCAGGTGGTAGGTATCAAGGCCGCCGTTTTCCCGGTGGTATGTACGCACCGGGGATCAGAGTTTCTGGGAGAAGGGCTTTTTCATTGCGGATGACGGCTTCTACGATCTGTTCGACTTTCCTCTGTTACAGGGTAATCCGAACACGGTTCTGGCAAATCCCAACGCCGTCGTTATATCCGAAGCGGCCGCCCGAAAGTATTTCGGAACGGACGATCCCATCGGCAAGCAGCTCACTGTGGAAAACAAGTTCGAACTGACGGGGTTGGGGCTGACGCAGGACATGCCGTCCAACGCCCATTTCCGGTGCGATTTCCCGACCTCGTTCGCGACGCTGGAGACGCTTCGGTATTAGGACGCGTAATTTTACTTTGCTGACAATATGAACTTGCTGTTCCGCACCGACGCGTCGGTGCCGGTTCTTGCTGCCCGCGTCGATCCCATGACCGCGCTACGGTATAATTAAACCGATCAGATCAATATCCCCGCATTAAACATCCTGTTACATCTCAACCACCCTCTGATTTATTGTCGTTATTAAAGAACTCCACGCCCACAATCCCAATCTTTGCACCGATGATGTGGTGCTGATGTAGACCTCTTTCTTCACGTCTGAACAGCGTCACACAGATGATCTGGAGCAGCATCTGCTTCGTCTCTACCATGAAACCTTGACCGACCATGGCGTCACTGGTTATTCCTGGGATAATCTGATCATGGACTACCGCGTGAAAATCATCTGGCGGATCTTTATGGCGGTCTGGGATTGCGTCACAGCTCCACCGCCGAAACGGGCTGATGATGGCAAACTTATGGAACCGACAAATCCTACTGGCGGCCAAAATGGTCAGTGAGATCGTCGCGTATAAGGATTGGAAATGCGCAGATTTACTGGATGAGCTGGATAAAAAATAAAACGGCGCAAGACCGAATGGGTTCTCTACGCGAATAGATTTGGCTTCGGCATGCATCCCCGCTAATTCGCTTGACATGTCCGGAGGTACACATTTATTAAACGACCTTGAATTCCGCTTAAATCTCAATAGAAAGTAGAAATAACCCCCATGTCTCTCCTGCCAGGCAGCACATCCATAGAAATCGTCAATCCGGCTATCAATCGGGGTTCTTTCGGCTATGTCCTTATCGACTTTGACGGCACCATCTCGGTGATCCGTCAGGGCTGGCGGGAAATCATGATCTCCATGATGGTCGACATACTTGCCGACCTCAAAACCGGTGAAACCGAATCCGACCTCATCAACCTGGTCACCGGGTTTGTGGATGAACTTACAGGACAACAGACCATTTATCAGATGTTACGGTTTTGTGAAGAAATCCGGCATCGGGACGGAACCCCGGCGGATGCTTCGATCTATAAACAACAATTCCACGATCAGCTCAATACCCATATTGCAGACCGCATTCAGGGGCTTAAATCAGGGGCTCTTCTCCCAGAAGACCTGATGCTGCCCGGTACGCTGGACCTTCTGGAAAACCTTACCAACCGCGGTCTCGAACTCTATCTGGCCAGCGGCACCGATATTCAGTATGTGCAGATTGAAGCGGAACTCCTGGGCGTCACGTCCTACTTTAAAGGACGCATCTTCGGGGCTCTGGATCACTATCAAGCGTTTTCCAAAGCCGGGGTCATACAGGATATCCTTCAGACCTACGCCGTCCAGGGTGACCAACTCCTCGGGTTCGGCGATGGATGTGTGGAAATTGAAAATGTCAAAGCCGTTGGAGGAACCGCCGTGGGCGTGGCCTCCGACGAAATCCGGCGCGAGGGCGTCAATGCCTGGAAACGCGACCGGCTCATGGAGGTCGGCGCCGACCTGATTGTCCCTGAATACCGGGAGCAAGACCTGCTGATTTCTTATTTATGCAATGACTGATCGCCATAGATGATCATGGCGATGCCCTTCATTTTCTTACGTCGTCGCCCCGTGGCTGCGCAGGAGATCTGCAATGTCCGCGTGCCCCTGATTTTCCGCGCGGGAAAGCGTCGTCGCCCAGGGTTCATCGTCAGGAAGGTTGACGGCAGCGCCACGTTCGAGGAGGAATGTTACCAGTTCTTTACGACCGTAGCAGGCCGCCCAGCCGAGGGCGGTCGACTGAAGCCCATCATCTTTCGCGTCGATGTCGGCGCCCCGCTCCAGGAGGCATCGGGCGAGGGAGACCCGTTCCTCATCGGCAATACGCATCAGCTCGATTTTCGTCCGCTGCAGCAACGTGTGGTTCTCCCGGCCTCGGACGTTCGGACTGATGCCGTATTCGAAGATCGCCTCCATGACCGGAACACCGTGCCGGTCCGCTATCGACTCCCGCATCGCGTCGTACAGCGCCTGGAACCACGGCTCCTCCGTAAGTACCGGCTTATACTGATTCAGGACCATCTCCACGATATCCGGCTGCTTCATGTAAGCGGCGTTGCCCAGCGCATCAAGCACCTTTTCCGGGTGTTCCCCCAGCAGTTCCGCCACCATGGCGATGTTGCCGCTCTGCGCATAATCGCCGATGTTCTGCGTCGCTCCGTGACGATAGAGCAGGTTCAGCATTTTTTCAGACTTATACCCATCCGCATTCAAGGTGGCCGGATACCAGGCATACAAACGGGTGTTGACCTCCGCGCCGCTCTCAATAAGCAACTCGGCCAGCGCATGATCGTCTTTTTCGACAGCGAACCACAGCGGCGCCCCGATCTCGATAAAATCTTCATTCGGGTCGTGGCGATTGTATTCGTAGGTTGCGTTCGGATCGGCGCCGTATTCGAGCAGCAGTCGTACGACATCAATATAGCCGTAGCAGGCGGCGATGGTCAGCGGGTACGCATAGGTCTGAAAATAATATAACGGACCGCATTGCGCATTGGCCTGTTCATCCGGCGAAAGGGTGTGCGACGGGATGTCGATGGCGGCATCCGAGGATACAACGGGTATATGTTTCTTCCGTATAAACCGATCGCAATGTTTGAAGACGATCTTCCGGGTGTGGCGCACTTGGAGCCACATAAATCACACCGTCTCGGCCGAGGATATCGAGAACGGACGAATCATAATCCATGTCTGATCTGAAAGTTAAAAGTTGCCTGAACAGGTGGAAATCCATTATCTTACGGGTATTGTCTCTCAGAATAAATAAACGTGACGGAGGCCGGTATTGCAACGTAGAGTTTTTAAAATACAGGGATTAGACTGCGCGGAAGAGGTGGCCATTCTGAAGCGCGAAGTCGGACCGATGGTCGGGGGTGAAGCGCATCTTGCCTTCGATATTCTTAATGCGAAGATGATCGTGACGCCGGAGGCCGATGAGGTCGATACGGATGCGATTATACGGACGGTCGGGGAGACGGGGATGCAGGCGGCCGTGTGGCAGGATGAGCCGGATGAAGAAGTCGGCGGATTCTGGGTACGGCGGGGGCGGTTTGTTCTGATGGTGGTCAGCGGCGTATGCGCGCTGGCCGGGTTTCTAACGAATGCGATCTACGCAGGAAGTATTATGGCGGCGCTCGGTTCCGAAGGGCTGGGGCAGACGCACCAGACGCCGTGGCTCTCGATGGCATTGTATACGGCCGGGATTCTGGCCGCCTTGCGGTATGTCGCGCCCAAGGCGTGGTTTGCTATGCGTCGACTCCGACCGGATATGAACGCCCTGATGACGATTGCGGTGATCGGGGCTATCCTCATCGGGGAATGGTTCGAAGCGGCGACGGTATCGTTTCTGTTCGCGGTGTCCCTTACGCTTGAATCCTGGAGCGTCGGTCGCGCACGCCGGGCGATCGGCGCGTTAATGGACCTCACGCCGCCGGTCGCGCATTTGAAGCAGCCGGACGGCAGTGAGCAGACGGTGACGCCGGCCAGCGTGGCCGTCGGGGCCGTGGTGATCGTAAAACCGGGGGAACGCGTTCCGGTGGACGGCCGTGTTGTCGGGGGAGAGAGCGCCGTCAATCAGGCGCCGATTACGGGAGAGAGCCTGCCGGTGCATAAGAAAACGGATGATCCAGTCTTCGCCGGTGCCATTAACGGCGATGGCGCCCTGGAGATCGAATGCACCAAAACGGCCGGCGATACAACGCTGGCGCACATCATCCGTATGGTCGGCGAAGCCCAGAGCAAACGGGCCCCTTCCGAACAGTGGGTGGACCGCTTCGCCCGCATTTATACGCCGGTAATTCTGGGTCTGGCCGTGCTGGTTTTTCTACTGCCGCCTCTGCTCTTCAACGCCTCATGGACCGACTGGGGCTATCGGGCTCTGGTGCTGCTCGTCATCGGTTGTCCCTGCGCGCTGGTCATCTCGACGCCCGTCAGCATCGTCGCCGCCCTGGCCGCCGCCGCACGGAATGGCGTGCTGGTCAAAGGTGGCGTCTACATGGAGGCCCCGGCACATTTGACGGCCATCGCGTTCGACAAGACGGGTACGTTGACCCAGGGAAAGCCTGCCATCGTAGCGATTGATCCGCTGGATGGGCACACAGAAGAAGAACTCCTGGCGCGCGCGTCGGCCATGGAAGCCCGCAGTGATCATCCGCTGGCCAGAGCGATCACGGCCTGTGCGCAGGCGCGGGGCCTACCGATTATACCGGCTGAGGATTTTCAGGTCATTCAGGGCAAAGGCGCGACCGCCCGCTTCAACGGCGAGCTGTTCTGGCTCGGTTCGCATCGCTATCTCGAAGAACGCCGGCAGGAGACCGAAGCCGTGCATCAACTGCTGGAGGCGCGATCAAAAGCCGGTCATACGGTCGTATTGATCGGTAATGACACACATGTATGCGGCATTCTGTCTATCGCCGACGCCATCCGCCCCGAAACCGGCGCAGCCCTCCAGGCATTGAAGGATAGTGGGATTCAGCATCTGGTCATGCTGACCGGAGATAATGAGGGCACGGCCCAGGCGATTGCCGAAGAGGCGGGTGTGAATGAAGTCCATGCAGATCTGCTGCCTGAAGACAAAGTAGCCGTGGTAGAATCGCTGGTCTCCCGCTATCAGCACGTCGCCATGATCGGCGATGGCGTCAACGACGCCCCGGCCATGGGCAGGGCCACCCTCGGCATCGCCATGGGCGCCGCCGGCAGCGACGCCGCCATCGAAACCGCCGACATCGCCCTGATGTCCGACGATCTCTCCAAACTCCCATGGCTGATCAGCCATGCCCGGCGTACCCTGTTGGTCATCCGCCAGAATATCACCTTCGCCCTCCTGGTAAAGGCCATCTTCGTTATCCTCACCTTTGTCGGCTTCGCCTCCCTCTGGGCTGCCATCGCTGCTGATATGGGTACGTCGCTGCTGGTGACGACGAACGGGCTGCGGCTGTTAAGGTCGAAGGCTAATGACGGGGAATGAAAAACTTAGTAATAACCGGTGCTAATGTAAGGAACTTCGAATGGCTATGCTAATTCTGTGAGACCTTGCGAAGGCATGGCTATCGCGATTAGATTGCGTTGTCGGCTTCGCCTCTCTATCCCGCCACGTTCTTTATGAGCGGCGCTCACTTGTTCTCTACCCGCTGCAGGATCTGCTTGACGGCCGGATCATCCGGTTTCATTTCGAGCGCCTTCCGTAATAGGGTCAGCCCAATATCCCGATCACCCTAGACCATGTGTGCTTCACCAAGGCGAGGGTAGCTTTCCTGGGTGTCAGGATAGGCGTCCATCAGGAATTCAAACGCCTTGACAGCCTCTTCATAGTCTCCGTACGTCATGATCGAACTCTCTTCGGCGGATGCCTCGGCAGGATACCATACTGCGATCTGAAGCCGCCTCGGACCATATTGGTTTTCCGCCCTTTCTGCCAGAAAGGTACGTCCATAATCGCAGGTATAGATCAGTTTGAATCCTATGGCCTGATCTCCCTGTTTCAAGCGATCAGGGAGGGACTGAGCAATAACGCCGAAGGGGACACCGGAGATCATAAGAAAAAGGGTAAAGAAACAAATCTTCAACATGGCAATCCTCCAGATAAACGATGGATATACGCTTTAAATCTAATCATATTGTTGTACAACTAATATATCAGTCAAACGTAAGGGGAATGTTATAATCGCTGAAAAAACCATTGCGGAAGCCCCGGCAGACCGTCGGCGCTTTCTATGATTGAAGAAAACGTGACGGGTTGTTTATTTGACGCAAGATACCCGTTTCATTACTTTAACAACTGATGTTACGCAGCAATCAGCGAAACATTAGAGTCCTTTGTCCTTTGTTTTTTGCTAAAACCGAGGCAATACAATCCAGGGTAACTATTACGAAACAGACGAGCAGATCGCCGTCTATTGCGAGTTTCATTACGGCACTGAATACTTTGACGTGGCCATCTATCCGAAGCGTTGCGCCGAACTGTGCCTGTCATTTATGGACGGGCGTAGAAAGGAACGAGCGCTGGATTTAGGCTGCGCCGTAGGCCGCTCAACCTTTGAGTTGGCTCGTGGGTTTGATTCTGTTATCGGCCTCGACTTCTCGCACGGCTTTATCAGGGTCGCTGTGGAGATGAAGGAAAAAGGTTTTATACAATATGCGCTTCCTGAAGAGGGTGAACTGGTCTCCCATCATGAGAAGCGCCTTGCAGAGTTCGGCCTGGCGGACACACAGAACAAAGTAGCTTTCCGCCAAGGGGATGCGCAGGATCTCGATCCTTCACTGACGGATTACAATCTGATATTCGCCGGTAACCTGATTGATCGGCTGCCCAACCCGGCTCGATTTTTGACGCACATCCATGAACGATTGAGGATCGGCGGCCTGCTGATTATCACCTCACCCTACACCTGGTTACCGGATTTCACACCGCGCGAAAAATGGATCGGCGGATTTATAAAGGACAGACAACCTTTTACGACGCAGGATGGGATGATAGGATTACTATCCCCCTGCTTCGAGTTGATCGACGACACCCATCAGGTTCCCTTCGTCATCCGCGAAACCAGACGTAAGTTCCAGCATACCATTGCCGCGATGACGGTGTGGGAGCGGGTGAATTGAGTTATTCTTATCACCGAGGATCACCATGTTGACGGAACAGCAGTATTTACACTTTCAGACCTTTGGTTTTGTGGCTTTACGGCAGGTGTTTACGTCGGATGAATTCAAGCGGCTTGACGCTGAATTCAACAGTGCTCTGGAAGCGGCCTATCGCCATGCGCCGTATGACGGAACAACGCGGCACTGGGTGCCGATGATGGGGCCGTCCACACCGGTATTCGCTAGTCTGCTGGAAGACGCCCGGATATGTGAGGTCGCTGAACAGCTCTACGGGGAGGATACCCTCGGTATTATCACCGATGCCAACCGGTATGTAGGCGATACCAGATGGCATCCGGATACGGGGAGTATCCATCAGTTCGGCGTGAAGTTTGCGTTTTATTTAGAGGCGGTCGGTCCGGAGACCGGGGCGTTGCGGATCATACCGGGTTCACACAAGCAGCCCTTTCATGATAAGTTGAAACAGGCGATGCCCGAACTCAATATGAACATCCAAGATGTCCCGGCCTATATATGTACCTCGGAACCCGGCGATGTATTCGCATTTGATCTCCGGTGTTTTCATGCCAGCTACGGCGGTTCAGATGACCGCCGGATGTGTACCTGCGTCTACTACAACAACCCCAAAACACCGGCGCAGGAAGAGACCACCCGCAAACAGGCAAAGAACAGCGCCAAAACGCCCACTTCGTTCAACCGACCTGATGATCCGATATACGACCCGCACTGGCTGGCGAATCCGGAAGGCAGCGCCAAACGACAGCGATGGCTCGACCGGATGCGGGAGTTGGGGTATTTTGAGGCGGCTTGAAAGGCGGTAGACAGAAAGCAGTAGTAGGTTGTAGGCATTTAAATCAACAAAAAGCACAGCGAGCGAAGCGGAGCGCGTTATAAACAATGCCTCGAAGAGGCGTTCATTACTTTCGATTGAGAGTAGCGAAATCAATCAACAAATCAACAAATGTTCAAAAATCATCTGAAAGAGTTGCTCGATGCGGGGAAGCCTGCCTTCGGCATTCAGCTTCGTTTTGGCTCACCGGCTATTGTTGAGCTGGCGGGGCTGGCCGGGTTCGACTGGGTATTGATCGATTCGGAACATGCGCCGCAAACACCGGTGACGATTCAGGGTCAGCTTCAAGCCGCAGGATGTACGCCGGTCACGCCGGTCGTCCGAATTGGTAAAAGCGATCCGGGATGCATGCAGACTTATTTCCAGCTTGCTTTCTCTATCCAGATTTCTACTTTGACTTACTATCGATACACATACAATGCGAATCAACTCGATTGCAAATGATAGGGTCACCAGGGAGAAACAGAATGGAAAAACTCGATGAAAAACTGGATCAACTGGAACGGGATGGGGTTCTGCTTATCGAAGGCGCGTTATCGCCGGAAGAGACGGCGCGTATACGGGATCGTATCTTTTACGCCAGAGCGCAGGGCTGGGAAGAAGGCTTGAACACGGTCGGCAATATGTGGTTCGATACCCTGCTGGACCGGGAGCCTGATATTTACGGACCAATCGTGGGCCATCCGAGCGTCGCGCCGATCCTCTTTGCTATGATGGGAAAGCAGTGCCAGTTACGCAGCTATCGGGCGCACATCAATCCGGGGCCGTACCTCCAGGAATGGCATATGGATTTCTACGGCTACTGGAATGAAAAACGGAATGCGGCCCGACACCGGCTGGCCATAACGCCCAGCAGCATTAATACGACTTTCTACTTTCAGGATAACGAGCCGGGTCAGGGCCATCTCAAGTTCATCAAGAACGGTCATCTTTCGGAACCGCCTTATCTGCATCCGAAGATTGAACATGCCAAATTTGAAGTCTGGTGTGGTGAGCAGGAACATGTCATCCTTTATCCCAAAGCCGGAGACGCCGTCGTCTTCCTGAGCCACATTCCGCATCAGGGCGCCAAAGAGGACGACAACATGGAGCGGTGCAATGTCGTCTGCCACTATCAGACATGCCCCATGTATGAAGGCGTCTGGTATGTCTCAAGCCCCCGGCCGTTCAAGGGGTCGTTTCCTTTTCATAAGATGGAGACGGTGGAGGCGAATTAAGATAGGTCTCTATTGTTTGGGCGCGGACATCTCGGCGCCGCCCTGGAATAGCGTCAGGCCTTCTACCTGGCCATCGTTACCGATTTTGAACTCTATCTGTGCGTTGACGACTTTATAGAAGAACCTGGTTTCGGACTCCGCAAAAACAGGGTTAGCCGGCTGGCCGGTGGCCTGCACCATGAGGACATCCTGACCTACGGTCACAGTGATGATAAATCCAGGCTGTAATTCGTAGTCGCCGACATATTTTTGGGGTATATCCCGTGCGACCGACATCTCCTGTCTTTCCGCGACCGGTAAAGGCTCGCCCGTTTTGTTTCGTTTTTGCGCTTTCCGGTCCAGGCCGTTCTGGGTCATGATGAGGTGGGTGACTTTGTTTGCTTCGTTACGACCGAAGGTCATCTGCGCATCGACGACCTTATAGAAAAACTTTGTTTCAGATTCCGCGAAGATAGGAAACGCCGGTTGGCCGGTCAGTTGGGCGGAAAGCGTCTCTCCACTTTTTGTAATCTCCAGTATTACGGTCACTCATTTTTGTCTATCCTATTTTGAGCCAAAACCTTTTAAGGTCGCAAAATAATCCAACAAATCCCCAGCTGACATTTTTGGATATACACCAAATGATTGCGGTAAGTATCCTAATTTCTTTCTTGAAGACGTGTTATCTTCCAGCACATTTATTTCACCAAACATAATAGAACCGGAATCAGGGCTTTGTAAGGTGGCTATGGTTCTCATCAGTGTAGATTTTCCGGCGCCGTTAGGCCCTAATAGACCGAACATACCGGTTCCTATTTCCAGGTTTAGATGATCAATGGCTTTCACACCATTTTTATAGGTTTTTGATAGATTTTTAATGACTAATTTCATGTGTATGACAATTGGTATCATATCATTGAAGAATTACCTTGTCGCAAATGGGAGACCCATATACCAAAAACTATCCCCAGAATCAACCCAATCCCTCCCCCAACCCCACCGATAAGAATAATACCGGATATGGTCGCTCCCTCTTTGAAGGCAAGCGCAATACCGAATGACAGCCCAAAACTTAGACCTACCATTTTATATATAGGCGAATGCTTATCATTCTCCGCTGTTTCCTCACTTATCATATAGCTCTTTTCTTCATTATTTTCCTGGGATGGATCCGATTTATACACTTCAAAATCTATTTTGTCTATGCGCACGGCTCGTAAGCCGATCACAGCTATTAACTGAAAATACAAGCTCATGATCATAGGATCAAGATTATCCAAATCGATGGCTTTTAAAACTATATCTATTATGGCAAACAAGGTCGCCGAAATACTTATAAAGGCCATCTGTTTCGCTTGATGCTCTATGTGTCTTTTCCGATCTTCATAGGCCTGGTAGGGGTCTTGTTTTTTTCCATATATGTTCCAGAGAAGTATCCCTGATAAAAAAAGGTTCATCCCCGTCATTACAGCTACATTCACATATCCACCAAACCAGGGATATTCGAATTGTCCCATATAGACGACGAACGCGATAAAGGCGAGATACACGAGCACTGCCAGGCCGATCAATCCGGGTGAAATGAAATCTAACAAGCTGCGAGGATGGAGCTCGGCCTTGCGCGTGGTGCTCGCTTTCCTCATGAGTTTATACATATTGAAAGACCCTATTTCCAGGAGTAGCATCGGAATAAACTGGATCATAAAATACGGGAACACAAAATTCGGTGCACCACCCTTTGAATAGACGAACATCACGGCCATCAACAACAAGCCCACCAGGAGTATACAACCATTTATCGTCTTGAAATTGCGTAGCGCTTTCTCATAATATTCTATTGGTTTCGGATAGAGTTTCGAATATCCCGATGGGGGATATGTTTCGAGCACATACTTCATCCGGCGGAGCATTTTTCCTGGAAGATAATAAGAAATCAGAAAAATCTGGGCTAAAAACACCACGTAAAATAAGATCTGGTCTAGCATGCCTATCTCCTTAATTGATACGATCGTTCATGACATTTCCGAAGGCAATCCGAATCTCGGAATCCGTTACTCCCGCTACTCTAAGTGCCTTGATTGTTTCAGTCAATCTGGATATCACCCACGCATTCAAATCGACCGTGCTGTTCGCCATGGCATCCGGGTGAATGAAAGTGCCGCGATACCCTTTGGTTTCAATGACCAAATCACGTTCCAATATGCGATACGCTTTCGCCACCGTGTTGTGGTTCAGCGCCAGGTCGTTTGCAAGCTGCCTGATGGAAGGCAGCGCAGCCCCTGTACCCAGCTCGCCACTGAGCACGGCTTTTTTGACCTGATCAACCAATTGGGCAAACAGCGGAAGAGAATCGCTGTCGTTGATGGATATTTCCACAAGTGTGAACTCCTTAATAGTGTACTGGCTTGACTGGTAGGACATACTACTTGACCTAATAGTACATTTATTTTAATCAATATGCAACTAAAAAATGATTTTCTTCGATAGTTTTATTCTGAACAGGCATAGAATAGTACCCGATAAAAAGTGTCATCCCGTTTAAATCTGGCGGGAATGGTGAGCATATTTTTTTTGTCGTGTACTAGGCAGATATCGTGAAGATGAACTGAAGGAGATGCTGGCGTAGACTGATCTTTGTCTGGTGACTACTGGAGATAAGAGAAGTGTTCCGGTCTTCGTGCCGTCAGTCTCAGGAGGGTGATTGGCTGTTTTGGCGTATTCCCGGTTTCTCAAGTGTTGCCCAGGGGGAATACGCCCTTTCTCTGAAATTTGAAGTCTTCATCCGGAACGATAAACGACAATTTGTCACACAAAAATGACCCACTCGGCAAGGTTTTCTGAAGTTGAGCGCGGATCTTGAGGCTATCTTCAATAGAGATAAATTCAGCTATGGTTATATGGGCGGGTATGTGCCGTCTTTGATACACTTGCCCCGCGAATACCCCATCTATAATCCTGCTGCCAATCTTCCCGTTTCGATGTATCTTTTGCATACATGATTTAGTTGCGACGATGCCTTGTTGTATATCACGGGCATATGCCCCTTCGACTTGTTCCATGTGTCATCATCGCTCATCAGATCAGCCGTGAAGTGGCCTACGTTGATTCGACGGGTCGAATCAACGTCAAAGTTAGCGCTTCTGATCGGTGAAGCGTGCACCTCGTACGCGGCGACTTCGTTTTCATCAATCAAATTGTCCGGACGAACCGCAGTCCATTCGATCGCTCCGTCATCCTGGCCAACCCTGGTGCGCAGATAATCAGCATCCTTCTCGTTGTCCACGTCATGAGCGCGCCACGTTTAGTGAGCGTTAGAGGAGGTGAAATGGTCTCCAGCGTTTCCACAATCTCGGCATCAGATAGCCCCCGTCCCTTTAAGCTGCTACGCCACCGAAGCAATCATCATGAAATGGTAATTGTCGAGCATCCTCTTTTGTGCGAGGCCTGGACACCGCGGTGAGCATGGTATCAGACATTTTCGTAATTCATATTCAAAATAAACGTTCTAACGATCTGAAAATCTGGGGGTGGTACGGATAAACCGATACGGCTATGTATACACTAACTCGGATGCAGACCGCTTCAAATGCCGAAAACCACGGACGCGGCGTAACTTTAGAGCGCAGTGTAGCTATTTCTTTGAATGACGGGTCATGTGGCCTGTTTCCCCGTCTGAATGGATTGATTCTCCAGTCTCATCTATAGCGACAACGATATTAGCTATGACTGAAAGATTCAGGGGATCAAGAAAGGGGTTGGTTTCATAGGCAATACATCGAATTACATGGGGGCTTTGCACTGGCTGAATATCATCTTGCAGAGGGATGTTCATTTCCAAGAGCTGCCACCAGACAATAAAATAGTGGATCGTATTCGTTTTCCGGGCAGGGTTCTCCTGATTTTCGTTAGCAATGATTCAAACATATTTCTCCTGATGTTCGAAACTCTGATGCAGCCGGATAGGTCGGGAGGTAAATTAATACACCGGATAGGATGCAGACCGATCCATTGATGCTGCGAATCAGGAAGCGCCCTCATCCCTGAAGTGCGGCAGGGTTTACCGGTTTACCTGTTCGAGCGGATGCATAAATGCCGTCCATGAGAAGGCTGTGATTGATCCCGTTTTTCGTGCTGGCCGCCACCTGGGTTTTGCCCTGTATGGTTTCTACAAAGTTGATAATAGGAAACACCTCCGGGATATCGATCTCCGGTGTTTCGGGTTGATCCTTAGCATGGACTTTGATCCAACTGCCGCCCCAACCGTCTATCTCTACCAGAGCCTGTTCAAATATAAACGCCATATGTCCGCCATCCGACACGCAGTTGCCGCTGATGGTGATATTGGCCAGCACGCCGTTGGCAAACCGGATGCTCATCACGCTGTTGATGTCCACCGCGCAATCCTTGTTGTCCGTGAACGCGAACACCGTCTCCGGCTCCGACTCGACGCTCCATAAGAGACTGTTCAAGATGTGAGCACCGCTGTCGTAGGCCTGACCGCCGCCGGACAGGACTGGATCCTGACGCCACAGGCCGGTGGTCATCGTCATCCAGTTCTGCGAAAGAAATCCGGTCACCATTTCGAGCGATCCCCAGGTTTTATTGCGAATCTGTTCGCGGAGATATTGAAACACCGGTCTGCTCGCGGTGTTATACCCCACAGCCACCACTTTCCCCTGTTCTTCGGCTTTGGCTGCCAGTTGCAAGGCATCTTTCGAAGAGGTCGTCATCGGCTTTTCAAGAAAGACATGACAGTCCGCTTCCAGCGCCTGAACCGCCTGTCCGTAGTGCAGGGTATGCGGCGTGGTGATGATTACCGCCTCCAGCGTCTCGCTGTTATACATGTCTTCAGGCGTGGCATAGCCATTCACGGTTTTATCTTCGAAATACGTCTCTTTTGTCGCCTGGATCCTATCGGGGTCCACATCGCATAACGCCGTAATCCCCACATCCGTCCGATCTTCCAGATGACGAATATGTTTTGAAATAATGCCTCCACTGCCTATCACACCGATGTTAATCATGAGAGCCTTTCCATTGTTGAATTATGAATTATGATTTATGATTTAAAAGGTCTGTATTTCGTCGTTTCGTAGCTTCGTCGTTTCGTAGCTTCGTCGTTTCGCTCTCACCCCTCTACAAGCGCCCGGAGCTTGGCCAATCCTTCGTGGGCAACCGCTACAGGGCCCTTTGCCCAATAGGTTGGATTGAATAATTCCAGCGACAACATGCCCCGATACTTCAAATGCTTCAAATGCGCCACGATCTGTGTCCAGGGCGCTACCCCATCGCCGGGATACACCCGGTCCGCATCTGTGATCGTATCCCGCGTCGGTTGGGCCGGATAATCATTGACATGCACCAGTCCTAGGCGACCGGGACCGAAGTGCTCAAATCCCTGATGATGTCCGCTGCCCTTATACATATGGAAGATATCGGCCAGCAGTTTGACATCCGGGACGCCGCTTTCAGCCGCCACCAACAGTGCTTCTCCGGCTGTCCCGAGCGTCTGGGCGACACCCCAGAACTCCAGCAGCGGTGTTGCCGAGAAATCCGACACGGCGTCCGTTAAAGCAGCGAAGCGCTGAGCGACAGGCAAGATATTCACCACGCGGTCATGGATGCCTGTCGGCGCCGTCGCTACGAGTGAACAACCCAGGGCATCCGCCATCTCAAAACAGCGTCTCGCTTCTTCTATTCCTCTGGCGCGTCGCTCTGCTTCGGGGACTGCCCATTCGAAAAACGCGATCAGATTCACGATCCGAATCCCGCGTGATTCAGCCCGCTCCCGTAATTGGCCGACCGTCCCGCCGCCGTCCACCCATCTATCAATCTCTTCCACCCATGGCTCAATACCATCATAGCCGGCATCCGCTGCGATATCGATATATTCCATCACCGAAACGGCTTCGCTGCGAATCGTGCTGGTATTGAGACAATATGAAAATGGGGAATCGCTCATTAAATGCCTCCGTCAAACACAGGTCAGGTATATTTTCCGATTACCGATCAGATGGTCGGTCCGATCCGACCGTCCCTGCTGCTTCTATTGGGCGCAGTGACCTGTGTTCTGCTGATCGCCTGCACGAACCTGACCAACCTGATGCTTGCCCGCAGCGCCATCTGGCGTACCAATATCGCGGTCCGGCTGGCGTTCGGCGCCCAGCGGGTTCATCTGCTGCGTCAATGGCTGACAGAAAGCATCCTTCTAGCCATAGGCGGCGGTCTGACTGGCATACTGATCGCTATCTGGGGCATGGATATTCTGAAAGCCTGGAATCCCGGTTACATTCCCCGGTTGTACAGCGGGTCCATTGACGTATGGGCGATGGGCTTCACCCTGACGCTGTAGGTGATCACCGGCATGGGGTTCGGTTTTCTGACGTCTTTCCAGGGGCCTCAGCCAATCTGAGAAGCGGCTTGACCGGTCATAATCGGGACACGGCGGATGCCGCAGCCTTCTGGCTCGCAGGACAAGCTTCCGACCATCTAAAAATCTCAATGCCATCGGTCTCCGACGATCTGACAGATCTGAGAAAAGAGGCGGTATTTGCCCACACGCAGTCCGACCATGACGGTGTACCCTTGCTGATCCATATCGCACAGACGCATTCCAATGTACAGGTGAGAGCGCAGGCTATATTCCGGCTCGGTCAGCATGCCGACCATCCGGAGGTGATTGAAGTGCTCAAACGGCTTGCCTTAGAATAAAACAGTTCTCCCACCCGTCCACCAGCAAACCCGCCTTCTCGCCACTAAAGTACCAGGCTACGGCCTACCGCCTGCCTCTGTATCGGTTCCTGCTCACTTATCCACCGCATAATCATCCCCATAATATTTACTCGTGGTTCGGGTATGAAACTGGACAGCGGAAATGGGCTCATATTTCGGATCGCCCAGGCCCGGCAGCACTTCGAGCATTTCGTCTTCCCAGACATAGACGGCCATTGGAATGCTGATACGCGCCGTGTTATACATCTGCTGATTGACTGGTTTACTGACCCGGTGGGGCGTGGAGGGCAGCCGGTCGTTGGTGATCATCTGCATATAGTCACCGGTGTTGAGAATGATACTGCCTTCGGGCGGATTAAGCCGGATCCATTTCATATTCTCGCGATTCAGCACCTGCAGGCCGTCTATGCCATGGGCCGGCAATATCGTAAAAAAATCGACGTCTTCGTGTCCCAGCATACGCCCGGCGCCTGATTCGTCGTCTTCTTTGCTGATGGGTGGGTAATAATTGAGCCGGAATCCGAAGTTGGTTTTTGTCAACTTTTCGTCATACAGATGAGGATCACATCCGAGGTATGTAAAGATGCTCTGTATGAGCGGATGAATCAGTTTTTCATGCGCCAGTACAATCTGCCGGAAGAACGGCTCGTACCCTTCTGCGGGCCAGTAATCTTCTTCCTTATATTCCGGATTCTCTCCAAGATTAAAAGCCCGTCGGCAGAAGACCCAGCCTTCTACCAGGTCCGGATGCATGCGGCTGGTTTCCTTGATCGGGAAATAACCCTGATTGACCGATCCAAAGCGGTGGGCTTCGTATTTCATTCTATCTTCTAACGGGACCGTGTTGAAAAATTCATCCACCTTTTCCTGGGCCTGTTCGTACCACGTCATCGGCACGCCATGCCCTTCGAGGATAACGAAGCCGATCCCTTCCATAGCCTCACCCAGTTCCCGGGCGAACTGCGCCTTGCCTTCCGCGCCACCGTGATAGAACAGACTCATGTCACAGGTTTTAATCTGTGTTTCTTCGTCGAACTGCTCTTCCTCCGTCCCCTCAACCAGGTGGTATGTCTGATCTTTCTTCACTTGATCGTGGTGGGTATATTCCTGATTCACGGCTTTAATGCCATGTTCCTGACCGGTACTCATGATGATGCCTCCCGTACAGCACGTACTAGTTCCTGTAGATGTGCAGCCGCCTGTGCCCTCCCAATATCTCACATAACCCACCTGATTGGCAAGCGTAAAATAATCTATGCCTGGTCGTCATGTAAAACGTCTCACACCATATTTTGTCCTCCGCATTACCCCCCATCCTCCCACCCTTCCACCCCCTCATCTGATCTCCCCACCCGATCTCCCTCCACCCTATGCCCTTCATGACGTAGCAGCCATCGTTTCGCCGCCTGCCCGCCGGCATAGCCGGTAAGATGTCCATTTGCGCCGATCAGGCGATGACACGGAACAATGATAGAGATGGGATTAAGGCCGTTGGCCGCCCCTACAGCCCGGACAGCGGCAGGTCGGTCTATCTGAGCGGCGAGGCAGCTGTAACTGGATGTAGCGCCGAAAGGGATATCTAATAAAGCCTGCCAGACCCTTTGTTGAAATGGCGTACCTTGTAATAGGAGCGGTAAATCGAACGCGCTGAGTGCGCCTGAGAAATACGTCTCTAACTGGCGTTTCACTTCGTTCAGGAGCAGACTACCGACAGATGCCTCTTCCGGGATGCCCCGGGCATGCGGTCTGCCTGAAAACTCGAGCCGTGTCAGCGCATCATTTTCGGTGACAACAATCATCCGGCCGACCGGGCTGTCCATAGTCAGGTGATGTATGCGATGATTTATGGTCGTCTCCTTAACTCTGAAACACCGGTAACAGGCCATAGCCTGATGTAAGCTGTTACGACGAAATATGAAGTAATAAACGTGACTTATGAGATAAGCAGCGTAGAAAAGATTGCCATCCTTTCTATAATTGTGTTCTTTAAAATAAGTGATGCATCCTCATTAGGGTATATTGTCCTCGGCGCACCGCGCTTGATATTATATTGAAACACAAAGTACAGAGCCTCATGTCCGTTGAGATCTATTATGGAACCTGAAATACCATCAGCACAACCAGGCAAGAACGAAGGTAAGCTATATCTGCTTCAGTTGAGGCGGTACCGGCGTTATATATTAATGGCTGCCTTGTTCGGGATCGCCTGGATCTTACTCGATATGGTGAAGTTGTTCATCCTTCCGATGATCATGGCTGCCGTATTTTCCGGATTGTTCTATCCGCTCTATCGGTGGTTGTGCCGCATCACACGTGACCGGCGTTCGCTCAGTGCGCTGCTTGCCTGTATGATCCTGCTGCTGGGTATTATGATTCCTGCTTATTTCCTCGGCTATCTGATCGCCCGTGAGGCTATTTCATTCTACAACACAGTGAAGGTCTGGGTGACGGCGGGTATTATCGACGATGCGTTTTCATTCACCTCATTCATAAACAGTTCGGAGTGGTTACGTAATCTGCCCCTGGATATGATCGAAGAAGCCGTCCAGGATTTCGAGTGGCAGACGTATCTTAATGAAGCCATTACGGGTATGGGCCGTCTGGTAGGTACCATTTTGAATATTACTTCACGAGGGACATTGCATCTGCTATCCGACGTTGCGATCACCTTTTTCACGATGTTTTATTTCTTCCGGGATGGTGAACGCCTGGCGACGTATCTGAAGTACATCAGTCCGCTTGGCGAAAAATATGAGGATGCGCTGATCAACCGGTTCCGTTCCGTGGCGCGCGCGGCCATCAAGGGTACCCTTTTAATCGGCCTGGTTCAGGGTACCCTCGGCGGTCTGACGCTATGGCTCTGCGGCGTCTCTTCTCCGGTGCTCTGGGGCGCTGTCATGGTCGTGCTCTCCGTCATTCCTCTGACAGGTACGTGGCTGGTCTTGTATCCAGCCGCTTTCGTTCAGCTTGTTCAGGGTTACGTCTGGTCCGGCGTGATCATTATTCTGGTGACGATGGTCATTATTTCCAATTTAGACAACCTGTTACGTCCCCGGCTGGTCGGTCGCGATGCCAATATGCACGAGCTGTTGATTTTTTTCTCCACGCTGGGTGGACTCAGTATGTTCGGTGTCATGGGATTTATCCTGGGGCCGATCATCGCCGCCATCTTTTTAACGCTCCTGGATTTCTATACCATCGAGTTCAAACCACATCTCGAGCTGGCGCAGGAAACCTCCGTACCGACCACTGTCCTGAAGCCGCCCGACAATCCAGTAGAACAGGACCAGACCATACCCACAACAGAAACTGCAACCGGCGGATAGCCAGAATCCGGACTCCCCCGGACTTTTTTATGATGACAGATCAGGCTATCTTCACATGAAACGCCCAGAGACGCCATTGGAAATTATCCTGATTGGACAACTTGACACGAATTTCTACATCACCAGCGGGTAGAGCCCGGGTTTCTTTATCGATGGCGAAACCGCTGTTGTGGTGACCGCTGGTGATCACTGGTTCGTCGTTTATCCACAACGACAACCAATCGTCGTAGCCGATGTAGATGTCATACAAACCTGATTTGTTCACATGGACCTTGCCCACAGCATAGGCTGATACATCCACCGGCTGGGTACCGATGTTAGCTGGTTTTCGACCCCGGAAATGACGGGCAAAATCACACCAGCCATGTTCAGAATCAGCCTGTATCGGAATGCCGAATGCCGCATGGCCCTGATCTGTCACATACTGGCCGAACTCCGGCGTCCAGGTTTCCGGCCAGAGGTGGATCGGCTCTTCAGCCCATTCACGACGGTGAAACGCACTTTCATTATGACACCGGAACGGACCGGCCAGCAACCAGGTGTCGGGCGTAAGGATAGATGGGACCGACTGCATATGGGCATATGCGTAGATCACGGTCTCGATATCATTGGCCTTGCTGCCGAATCGCACGACAGACGATGTATTAAACCAGATCGGGTCGGGTCCAAAGAATCGATAGTTGACGCATTCATATCCTGCCCGTCCGGCAGCGCCTTTGAACGGTTCTTTCAGATGCGGCGTGCCTACCCAGGGCGCCTGAGCTTCCCATACGCCGAAACTCATGTTGAAAATATCTTCCCCTCCGATACCCCGCATGGGATGGGGATCGGTTTCGCCGTCGAGCAGCCAGAGATCGCCGCCAGTATGGTACCATGCATCCGATTCATCTTGCACGCGTACGGCTTTCGTCATCCCCGCGATAAATCCCTCACCGGTTATGTCCGCCATCAGATAGCTTCCAGCGGAACTCGCCGTATGTTCGGCGTGCGGGTAGGTCGTGAGACGTAATGGCGTCAACGATTTACCTGAGTAGCCATGCCAGTCCGCCATGAACCAGATACTCACCTTTGATGCGCTTCGATTTTTCAGCTCCATCCGCATAGCGCCGAACGGCATGGGCAGATAGCAGTTCAAGGCATTTTTCGGCATGACAGTCAAGGCCGCACTATGCACCGCGTACAGGTCCTGACCGAGCATGATCCCAAAGAACTGGCCCAGGGTGAGGTCTATAGCCGGCGTGTCCGCGTCATCGTAATATATACGAAGATGCAGATCGTGTATTCGATCATGAACAGCCTCCCGGTCGGCCGGCGTGTAAGTAAGCCACCAGTGCCGTATACATCCAGGTCCGGCTTCGTCGAACAGCACTTCGGTATCTCCCGGAAGGATATCCGGACGGCGGGTCACACGCCGGCTGACACCTCGTGACGGGAGGTTTAATTCGGATTGGAATAAAGTGGACAATAGGTACCTGGTGTTAGATTTCCATATTATCGGCTATAAGCTCAATTTTCGTTTCGTACAAGGTTCCCAGCCTAACAGGGCTTTTGCTTTCGACATGTTCATTTCTTCGTGGGCGACATCGCCGGATATGAAAAAGGATTCACAGCGGCCCTGGCCGATCTGTACGAATTCCAGGGCGGCCAGGTAGGCATCGGCCAGATCTTCTTCATCGGTATAGTACAATTTTACGCCGGTGGGCGGTTGTTTGGTTCGTTCGATAAACTGGGCCCTGGTGGATGGACCGGTAATCCGAAAGACCGCCAGGTTCATATCGAACTCACGGGCGAAATATCTGCAGACCCGCTCGCCGAAACCCTTGGTCAGGCCATACACATTTGGACCGTCCATCGGAACCTCTTCTTCAGAAGGATACCAGGCACGGTCCCGGTTATGTACCGTCATGGTGCTGGTAAAGATTCCCCTCATAATCCCCATCTCTGAGGCTGTGTGCAGCAGGATATGGAGCCCGAGACAGTTAACGGTATAATTATCTATTGCCTGCTCGATGGTATGGTCCCGTGAAAATCCACCTTGACCGCTCTTCATCGTCATGGTGATAAACGTATCCATCCCCTCCAGAGCTCGCCGTACGGCCTCCGGATCGGTGATGGACCCGCTGACATAGTCTATATCATCGTGTTTGGGCGGATGGATATCCAGCACACGCAGGGTATGGTGGTGTTGCAAATAAGGCGTGACGAACGTTCCGACCAAACCGGAACCGCCGACGAGGAGGAGGTTCATAAAAATGGTGATTTGGTGATTCGGGGATTCGGGGATTTGGGGATTTGAAAAGAATGCATGATCAATCACTAATCATCATTCGCCAATCACCATTGCCTCAATCCGCCTTGGGTTTACGGGTGACTTCCGGTCCCGTCGGCGTGTCTTTAATTTCATAGCCGGCAGCGATGATCTGATCGCGAAGCGTATCGGCGTCGGGATACCGTTTTTCAGCACGGGCCTTCTGCCGCTGATTGGCCAGAGCTACGATATCATCGGGGACAGATTCCTCTTCCGGCACCCATTCCGCCAGTTTTAGCCCCAGCACCCGATCAAAGGCAGTGACCGTAGCTTTCTTGACGTCATCCGGCAGATTACTTTTGACCAGATCCCAGGTGACGGCCAGAGCCCGCGGCAGGTTTAAGTCGTCGTTGACCTGCTCGGTAAAGCGAGTGATATATGATGCGTCTGTCTCCGAACCCGGATCCCCCCAACTATAGACAGCCAGTCGTAGCCTGTTCAACTGTCTGGATGTGCCATCGATGCTTTCCCAGTTGAAATTGAGTTTCGATCGGTAGTTCGCACTCAGACAGAACAGCCGGTATACCAGGGGATCATAACCCCGGTTGATCATGGTTTGGAGCCGAAGAAATTCGCCTACCGACTTGGCCATCTTCGTATCGTCCAACTGAAGAAAATAACCGTGCATCCAGTAATTGGCCAGCCGGGTGCCGTGGCAGGCTTCGGTCTGGGCGATTTCATTGGGATGGTGGACCATAATATGATCTTCACCACCGCAGTGAATATCGAAGAACGTGCTCAGATATTTGGTGGACATGGCTGAGCATTCCAGGTGCCAGCCGGGAAACCCGATACCCCAGGGGCTATCCCACTCCATCTGCCGCTGTTCATCTTTGGGACTGAATTTCCACAGGGCGAAGTCGGTCGGATTCCGTTTTTCGGCCATATCGACCCGCGTTCCGGCTTCCAACCCTTCGATGTCCAGCCGTGCCAGGTAGCCGTAATTGGGCAGTCTGGCCGTATCAAAATAGAGCCCGTCAGAGGTCTGATAGGTAAATCCATTCGCCTCGATGCACTGAATCTCGGCGATCTGCTCAGCAATATGATCGGTTGCCCGGCACCATATGTGCGGCTCCATAATATTGAGATGCCGCAGGTCGTCCTTGAACGCCTCTGCGTAAAACTCAGCGATCTCCCAGGCGGTTTTTCCAGTACGGCGAGCCCCCATTTCCATCTTGTCTTCGCCGGTATCGGCATCGGATACCAGATGCCCCACATCCGTAATATTCATAACATGCTTAACAGTATGGCCGTTGAATTCCAGGACCCGACGTAGCAGATCTTCAAAAATATAGGTACGCAGGTTACCTATATGTGCAAAATCATACACTGTCGGCCCGCAGGTATATAGACCAACTTCATCGGGGGACAACGGTTCGAATTCACGCAAACTGCGCGTGTAGGTGTCGTATAGAGTGAGATTCATAGGATTTGGTGATTTGGTGATTGTCTGATCAGATCAGGGTCAACGAGGTCGTGTATCTCTGAATCATTTATCTACGAAATACAAAGCACCGTCTTTAAAGTCAAGCGGTATTTAGGAACGGAGGAGATACTATCGATTAGATTGTTTACGAGGCAGGGCGCACCAGGTGATGAGCAGGACACATAATGCCAGGCTCAGCCAGGGTAGTATATCGCCGATTTGGGTATATATGGAGATCGTGGTGCGAAGGTGTACGGTGCCGTAGGTTACGCCGGGGGCGCCGGGTAGCGGCGTACTGATCGTCCGGCCATGGGTATCTACGATGCCGGACAGGCCCATATTGGCGCAACGGACCATCGGCGTGCGATTTTCTATGGCACGGAGGACGCCTTCGTTATAGAACTCCCGGGATTCCTGAGTGCCTTGAAACCAGAAGTCGTCCGATATGATAGCCAGGAGTCGGGTGTTTTGCCGGATCACCTGCCGAATATCCGCGTTGAACATGGTTTCGTAGCAGATACCGATACCGGTCAGCGCATTCGCTGATACAGGCAGAGGCGCCCATTTTTCTCCAGGTGTTAATTCGGCCTGCGCGAGGCGGTAGCTCGCCAAAGAGGGAAACCAGCCGCTTAGAGGTGTATATTCACCGAATGGAGCCAAACGGTTTTTGTCATACCGACCCAGAATATGACCGGCCGAATCCACCAGAAAAACACTGTTATACAAACCGTAGGTGTCCGCTGTACGGATCAGGTATCGACTGCCGACCAGAAACCGGCTGCTGGTCTGCTCTCCCAGGTCTGCCAGAAATGACAGGAAAAGGCTGTCCTGTGCCAGATAGCTTCCGGTCATGGTTTCGGGGTATATGATCAGGTCCGGTTGTACTTCATTCAGTCTCATGGTCAATGTCCGGTATCGAGCGAATATTTGCCGACGAATGGCGGCCTGGTCCATCCCGCGTTCATCGATGTCGCCCTGAACCGTTGCGATGGCCAGGGTATCCGCTTCCGGCTCGGGCGCCCAGAGGGAGAGATAGCCATAGGACAGGATGCCGGCGATCATAACAGCAGCAGCCCCGCCCCATCCGTACGTCGAAGCGGGCGTCCCTGCGCGGCGCAGGAGAATCAAACGTGCAACGGCCACGTTGATGAAGACAAGGATAAACGACAGGCCAAAGATGCCGGTGACCGATATAATCTGCACCACCGGCAGCGCCTCGGCCTGCGTGGCGCCGAGGGTGCCGACCTGAATGCCGGTCAGAATATGCGCCCGGATGTATTCTGACGCGGTCCACAGGCATGGGGCGATGAGGCTGCCGTATTCGATGTTTCTCCGTCCACAGAAAGCCACACCGACAGCGAATACGCCGACGTAGAACGTATAGTAGCTCAGCGCAGCCAGAAACACGCCGATATGAATCGCACTAACCACATACGAAAAGTGAAACCCATAGCCGATGAGGCCAGTCAACCATCCGAAAAGCAGGGCGTACTTGAGAGACAGACCGCCGCGCAGTAGAACGATCAGAAGCGGTACGAGTGTCAATACGGCCAGCCAGCTTATAGCGGGAAAACGCAGAATCAGAGCCAGTAGCAGACCGGAAAAGATGGAAGCGAGTAAAGGCATTGGTGACTTGAAACGTGAGAATCAGAGATGGAACAGTGTGCCGCACAAAGTGAAAGATTTAAATGCTCTTCTCCATCCGTATCCGCGGATCGAGGATCACCAGCAGCATATCCGAGATGAACGTCCCGATGATGGTCAGACCACTGAGCAACAGGATCAGCGTGCCGGCCAGATACATGTCTTCGCTCAACAGGGCTCTGAACAGGAGAGGCCCTACCGTCGGCAGGCTCAAAACTATAGCGGTGATGGCGCCGCCGGAGACCAGACCGGGCAACACCCAGCCCACCGTACTGACGACCGGGTTGACTGCCACGCGCACCGGATATTTAAACAACAGTTTTCGTTCCGAAATCCCCTTGGTGCGGGCTGTGACCACGTATTGTTTACGCAGTTCATCCAGCAGCGCGCCGCGCATGACACGTATGATCCCGGCTGTACCGGACGTCCCAATGATGATGATCGGAATAGGTAAATGTTTGAATAAATCGACGACCTTGCCCCAGCTCCAGGGTGCCAGAGCATATTCGGGAGAAAAGAGTCCGCCGATACTAACTCCGAAGACACTGTAAAAAAAGACCATCAGTATCAGCGCCAGCAGGAAGTTAGGAACGGCCAGACCGATAAAACCGAACACCGTAAAACAGTAATCACCAATGGAATATTGATGCGTCGCGGAATAGATCCCGATGGCAATCGCTGTCAGATACGTAAACAGGAGCGTCGCCAGGTTCATCACGACCGTCAGCATCATTCGTTCACCAATCAGATCGCTCACCGGCCTGGACCATTGGAGCGACCGCCCGAAATCGCCCCGGATCATACCACCCATCCATTTAAAATATTGCTGGACCGGCGACAGATCTAGCCCATACTGGCGTATCAACGCCTCGATCTCGGACTGATCCACCGGCTGACCACTGGCTTCCAACTGGCGAATATACGAGGTAATGTAATCCCCCGGCGGCAGTTGAATAATAATAAAAGAGGTGACAGAGATCAGCCACAGCAGAATAACCGTGTAACCCAGACGCCGAAGGAAATAAGACCACATGGGAAATGGTGATTTGGTGATGGATGCCGCTGCGCGTCATCGAAAGTGATGAGCGCCTCTTCGAGGCATTATTGAAATGCGCTCCGCATCGCTCGCTGTGCTTTTTGGTGATTGAGTATGCTACGAAGCTACACAGTTCAAAAATCATAATCATAGTATACGACAAATATATCTTAATGATCGTATACTATAAATCATCATTCAAAAATCATCATTCAAAAATCTACATTACCGTCGGCCGGTTGGATTTGTCGATGATCATCTGGTCAAATAGGCGGCCTTCATAGTCTATCGCATGCATTTCCAGACGAGTGCCGGCGATGGAAACCTGCACCATATGAGGTACGGCGACCGCATGCGCCGTGTGCCAGGCGCGGGTGTGGTGAAACCACTGTGGACATGCCCCGGCTCCGCCGGCCACGACGTAGACGATCCCTTCCCTCTCCTGAAATCGACCTCCCCGCAAAGGGTGGCTCCTTTCATAGACAATGGTGTGCGAACTGAAGACCAGGTCGACGGCCCCGCTTCCAGGTCAGGCACCAGTTCGCGCATCTGTGGCACCTCGAAGTCCCCGGATACATACGGCGGGTAGTGAAAGAAGACGATGCGCCAGCGCGCCTTCTGCGCCGGTGCGGCCAGATCCTGTCGCAGGAAGCGGCGCTGCACTGAGCCCTCCTCCAGTTCCGCGGTGGCCCGCGGCGCGCCGTCCTCGTAATCGACGAAACGCGTGCTGTCGATGGCGGTGAAGTGCACATTGCCAAAATCGAACCCGTAAAAATTGCCCGGTTCGGGAAACGCGGTGAACCGGTAGAACCAGTCGGCATTTTCCTCGTGGTTGCCCGGGCACA
>CAJXCW010000037.1 GCA_913051705.1 uncultured bacterium | reverse complement strand
AACTCACCAACTCACCAACTCACCAACTCACCAACTCACCAACTCACCAACTCACTATTTTCATATGGCCGATCTTTTCAATCAACAGGCTGATCAACAACTTCAGCGCGTAGCGCCTTTGGCTGCGCGCATGCGTCCACGTACCTTGGAAGAATTTCTGGGCCAGCAGGAAGTGGTCGGCGAAGGCCGTCTGCTCTATAATGCGATAGAGCAGGACACCCCGTTCTCTATGATCCTCTGGGGACCACCCGGTACGGGAAAGACCACCCTGGCCACGATCATCGCTCATAGGACCCGTTCTCATTATATTCCACTGAGTGCCGTCAATGCCGGGGTGAAAGACCTGCACAAGGCGGCGGCAGATGCGCGTGAAAGGCTTGGGACGCAGCGCCAGCGGACCATCCTGTTTATCGATGAAATACACCGATTTAACAAAGCACAGCAGGATGCCGTGCTGCCCCATGTGGAAAATGGCATGCTCACCCTGATCGGCGCCACGACGGAAAATCCGTCGTTTGAAGTCATTGCCGCGTTGTTGTCTCGTTGCCGGGTATTACGGTTAAAGGCGCTGGATAATGACGATATATACACCATCATACAACGGGCACTGACGGATGAGGAACGGGGCCTGGCCGATCGGAAAATAGAGATGGAGGATGAAGCAATAAAATATCTTGCTTCCGTTGCCGGCGGCGATGCGCGCGTGGCGCTCAACACCCTTGAGGTGACCGCCACAACCACGCAACGAGGCGACGACGGCATCATCCGACTGTCGGTGCAAGCGGTCGAGGCGGCGATGCAACATAAAGCGCCGCAGTACGATAAGAGCGGTGACTGGCACTATGACGCCATATCCGCGCTGCACAAAAGCGTTCGTGATTCCGATCCGGATGGGGCATTATACTGGCTGGCACGGATGATCATAGCAGGCGATGATCCCCTGTATATTGCCCGACGAGTCATCAGGATGGCCGTGGAGGATATCGGGATGGCAGATCCGTATGCGCTGACCCTGACTACTTCGGCGCAGCAAGCCGTGCATTTTGTAGGCCAGCCCGAGGGGGACCTGGCTCTGGCGCACGCCGTCGTTTATCTGGCCACGGCGCCGAAGAGCAACGCCGTCTATACCGCGTTTGCAAAAGCACAGCAGGATGCGGAACGGACCAGCCATGAACCGGTGCCGATTCATCTGCGTAATGCGCCAACCAAATTGATGAAGGAGATGGGCCACGGTAAGGATTACAAATACGCCCACGATTACGATAACGCCGTGGTAGATCAGGAACACCTGCCCGAGTCCATTCGAGGCCACCGGTATTATGAACCGACCAGCCGGGGCCGTGAGGAGAAAATACGCGCCTGGCTGGAAAAAATCCGGTCCATGAAACAGTAGAACGCTGCTCCTTTTCTAACCGATGGCATGATGATAAGAATAATCAAACAACAGTTCCCATTCACATAGCTGAATACGCTGGCAGAGATCTTCCGCCGGGATACGCCCGGGGTTGGCGGCTTCGCACAGGTCGATAAACGTGTTCGGGTCCCATGAAGATACAGCCACACGGCAGATCGGCATCCTTCGGCCATCGTCCGGTCGGAAATATGATGTGGTGCAAAGGCCTGTTCCAGGTCCAGTGCTTCCAAAGCGGCCTTTGCCAAACTGTTCCCGACACCCGGGTCGAGCGGCATGAGACGGACGTTTTAAGCAGATCTGCGAAAACGGTCCCATAGACCGCGGGGTCGAAAGCGGACATAATCGATCCTTTCGTGATAGGGGAATAAACGTTTATAGTGCGATTCGAATGTTTTTATGTCCCTAATCCTGCCTCGGTCGAAGATAAACCATATCAAAAAATGTATAATAAAAAAGGGCGGTGATTAGCCGCCCTTTTTTATAAGAGGTAATAAGGGTTAACATACCCCTCTATTTATCCGATTCGGGTTATAGTGCCTACTCCGTATTTTGACGTCTGCTCTGCCGGGTCAGGAGAAATGCCCCTATGCCATATAAACCGAGGGCCATTACGGCTGAAGAGCCCCAATTATCATTATTATCGTCATTATTACCGCGTCGACTGTTACGCCGCTCACGCTCTAAATTACGCCGCTCATCGCGCAACCTGTTCCGCTCATCACTCAGCCGGTCCTGCTCGCGGCCCAGGCGTGAATGCATTGTCGCATGAATGCGATCCTCAAGACCGTCCAGGTCGATATCCAGATCCATATTCGCCAGTTCTTTTCGTATCTCATCCCTGATCTCCGACCGCATATCTATCGTTAAAGATATACCTGTTTTCGGGTGTTTGTCTGTGATCTGTATCACAAAAAAACGAGATAAATGATTGATATTAAAAAAAATAAGGGTTAATTGCTATCCATCTGTTGAATAGACAATAAGGGTTCGGTGATTGCAGGTTCTCGTTTTTTCAGCACTTCATTCATCGCGCCGGCACGGTACCCTTCCAGATCGAGGGTGATATAGGTGTAACCGAGGGTCTTCAAGTGGGATACGATGTCGTCATGGTAATCGATGATCGTGGGAAGATCATGTGGATCTACTTCGATACGCGCCAGATTTTTATGGTGGCGGACACGAAACTGTTTGATGCCTAACGTCCGGATGAAGGCTTCCGCCTGGCCGACTTGGTTCAGCGCCTCCACAGTAATATGATCGCCGTATGGAAACCGGGAGGACAGGCAGGCGAGCGAGGGTTTGTCCGCATTGGGTAAGCTGAGGTGTTCGGACAGCGTGCGTACATCGGCTTTCGTGAAACCGGCGTCTTTAAGCGGACTGCGGACCTCATGCTCTCTGATCGCCAACATGCCGGGCCGGAAATCGTCGACATCATCTACAATGCTGCCTTCACAGATAAAAGCCGCGCCTTCTTGCTGTACCACCTGTTTCATTTGGGTATAGAGCTCATTACGACAGTGGTAACAACGTCGTGGATTGTTCTCCATATACTGCGCATTGTGGATTTCTTCCGTATCAATGTACCGATGCCGTGCGCCCATCCATCGCGCCAGATCACCGGCTTCGTTTTTTTCTTCCTCCGGCAACGAGTCCGAAACGCCAGTCACGCCAAGGACCCTGTCGCCCAATACATCGGACGCTACTTTGAGCAACAGGGTGCTGTCCACACCGGCGGAAAAGGCCACCAGCACACTGCCCATAGCCCGTAGGTCATCCTGAAGTCTCTGATATTTTTTGTCTAATGCCCCATCCATTACATGCCCCATGATGTACCGGACTCCATAACCTAACCCGTGGGTTGCCAGTCTTCTGTCAGATTATAATAGGCCTGTACGGATTCAAGCAAAGCTGGATGCGGCTGTACCCGGTCGCGTTTTGATTTAATAAGCGTGTAGCCATCCTGAAACGAAAGGCCATGTTCTTCATAAAGATAACAAAGAACCATGGTGGTGGATCGGGATATACCAGCCAGGCAATGAACCAGCACTTTCCGTTCTTCGGCTACGGCCCGGAGCCATCGCAGCGCCATACGGATATGCTCATGATTCATGGGCATACAATCCTCCATCGGCACTTTAAATTTCAAAATACTCGGCGGTAATGAATAGCTGGTTTCGATGGTCAGATCAAGGACGGCAGTAATATCATGGTCTTCCAGAGCACTCAAATTGATAGCATCTTCATAGCTGCCTATGGCGATATTATCCAGTACAAAATCCATGGTTTAACTCATAAATAGATCATTAACCTGAAAAACGGTAAGTTATCATGATTCTTCTTGACAAAAGTCATGCAAAAGATGCTTCTTAACGGACTTATTTTAAAGACCGTTGTATAATACATGGAGACAGGCAGGAATACAAACTTTTTTTATATATCGTCAAATAGGCAGGAGATTCGATGAAAAACAATACGGCTTCATCATCGTCTGAACCGACCAGACTGTATAGCGGTATCCAGCCGACGGGTGAAATCCATATCGGCAACTATTTAGGCGCCATCAGTAACTGGGTAAAGCTGATACCGAAGTATGACTGCATTTATTGCATTGTAGATTACCACGCCATCACCATCGACTATGACAGAACAACGATGCTGGATGCCACCCTGGATACAGCAATGCTTGGTATGGCCTGTGGACTGGATCCGGAACGGTGTACGATGTTTATTCAGTCTCACGTGATGGAAACCCTCGAGCTCGCCTGGATATTTAATACCGTCACCTCTCTGGGCGTCCTGGAGCGGATGACGCAGTTTAAAGATAAATCTTCCCAGCATACCCAGAATATCAACGCCGGTCTGTTTACGTATCCCGTGTTGCAGGCCGCAGATATATTGGGCGTTAAAGCGGACGGGGTGCCTGTCGGCGAAGATCAGGCCCAGCATCTGGAACTCACCCGTGAAATTGCCCGGCGGTTCAATCATCTCTATGGCGAGACCTTCCCGGTTCCGAAAACGCTTCTGAGCCACACCCCACGGATTATGGGACTTGACGGTCAGAATAAAATGAGTAAAAGCCGGAACAACTATATTTCCATGAAAGACCATGGGGATGTCATACGGAAAAAACTCAGCACCGCTTATACAGACCCGAACCGGCTACGGCGCTCCGATCCCGGTGATCCGGATATTTGTAATATATATACCCTGCACAAATCATTTTCGAGCCGGGATGAGGTCGCTATGATCGATACCGAATGTCGTAACGCAGGCATCGGTTGTGTCGATTGCAAGAAAATTCTGGCGAAGAACATGGAAACCGAGATGGCGCCTATTCAGGAGAAATACGACGATCTGGCGAAACGGCCGGACGATGTAAAGGATGCGTTGGCCAAAGGCGCTCAACGCGTCAAAGCGCTTTCACAGCCCACGATGACGGAAGTCCGTGAAAATTTAGGCCTTCGATAAACCGTGGTCTATATTTGAATGGAACCAGAACGCCTGTTATCGCGTACATATAACTGTTATTTCCCTAGCTCAGTCTTGCCGCTTGCCACATAATCGAGGGCGTGTGGCCGAAAACCGGTGGCTGGTTCTGATGCCCAGCATCAGTTATATCATGCCCACGAGTCTTTACTCATTCAGTCCAAGTCCCATGCATGGATATCGAATCAAAAGATTTCTCCCTCCAATCCCGCCTGCTTGGCCGGATTGTTGAATATCGCCGCGCTACAGCGAGATATATCCTCTTCGCTTTTGCCATTGCCCTCATTCTTCATATTGCCGGATTAACCGCTCTGCTTACCTCTAAACGGTTTCAGGAGAAGATGACGGAGTTGACGTTGTTACCCTATGAGCGGTTACAATCGCCTTTACAGGAACAACCGCTGGTGCTGCAGGATGTACCCACTCTGCTTGACGTCCCTGAAGAAGCACGTACGGAAAAACCGCCGGACGATCCCAATCCCGATGTTTCAGACAAAAACGCTATTGCACGCAACCGGATTCAGGATACCGAGCTGCCGGAAGACCTGCCCTTTTCGGAAGGGGATTTCGACGTCAGGAATATGACCGAAGATGAAGAAGAGGAAGAGCAGCACAATGCCATGGGCGGCGCCCGCCCTCTGGCGCCCCGGTCGGGCGGTATTGAAGATTTTAGAGATGCGAAAGATATACCGATGTGGTCCAGTGAACTGCTGCTGCTGCCTGAATTCCGGGGAACGGGGGGTAAGGATGGTGAAGGAGATGGTAGAGAGTTCGGCGAAAGTCTGGCGGATGGTATATCCCGTCATCTGACCGGCCCCGAAGAGCCCGTGTTTATTCCTCGAAACGACCTGAATGAACTGGCGCAACAGGAAAGCGATGAGCCGGCATATAGAAGCCAGCGAAAATTCGGCTTGAGCATCGGTAATACCCCTCCCCGATTGCCGCGATATAAAAATAAGCGGTCGGTAGCCAGAGATTACGGTGATTTTTCCCTTAGCACGTACGCCTGGGATTATGCACCTTATATGTTTATACTGCGGGAACGGGTCCGACGACGATGGTTCGTCCCTGAAGCCTTTAACCTCGGTCTTGTGAGCGGCCGCGTGATTGTCACCTTTAAGATTATGCCTGATGGTGAAATGCGCGACCTGGAAGTCATGTCTTACCGCGACAATGACGTGGCCTACCAATCCCTGGTAAATGCCAGCGTCAATGCCATCGAGGCCTCCAATCCCTTTCCACCTCTACCGGTAGACTTCCTCAATCCCTTTCTGGAAATAACCGGCACCTTCTATTATCAAATTCTGGGGTTTGAGTAGGATTTGTTGATTGTCTGATTGAGAAATGATTATCTCCGCCGACATGCCAGTTCCACCTGCCGTTTGCTCTGCTCTACCCAGCCGCACAGGACTCCTCTTCTTCTTTACCGACCCCCATTTCTACAACCCCTTCAGGGATCGTCTCTATAGAAACAAGCGGTCGGTTTTCTTCTGCCGTCACGCGTTTACCCGGTTTGTCGGATACCATCAGGATCACACCGATAATAATGCCTGTCGCCGCAAGGGCAATCTGGATGGTTAAGGCTTCTCCGCCGATCAGCCAGCCCAGGAGGACGGCGACCACCGGGTTGACATAGGCGTGTGTAGCTACATGGGCCGGTGAGGTGACGTGCATCAGCCAGACATAGACCGTAAAAACGAGTAAAGAACCAATGCTGGTCAAATAGGCAAAGGCAAGCAGAGATGGCCAGGATACCTGAGCAGGATCGAATTGGTTCCATTCGCCTGCTATACCGCCAGTCAGGAGCAGCCAGATGCCACCTGTCAACATGATCATCGCCGTAAATTGCCTCTGTGATGCAGGCTGCGCCGCATGGCGCGAATACAGGGAACCGACGACCCAGCATATGGTAGAGAACAGCAGAATCCCCAGGTGGATAAGACGAACAGGGCTCCCATCCATATTTCCCGGCCCTATCAATATACTCATGCTCATAAGACCAATCAACAAGCCTGACCAAACGCGCCACCCGGGTCGACCCGCATCTTGCCAGAGCCAGATTATGAGTACCATCCAGGCAGGGGTTATTGCAATGAACAAAGCGGTCAGTCCCGAGGGGACCCATTGCGCCACCCAGGCCACCGACCCCATGCCGATCAACATCATCAAGGCTCCGATGACAGACGCCGTCCCCCAGTAACGCCAGGACGGGCGTACGCCGTCACGTCCCCATGCCCACAGATACAGGACCAGCCCGGCGATAAGAAAACGGGCGCCCGACATGGAAAACGGCGGTAACGTTTGGACGGCAAAGCGAATCGCCAGATAGGTAGATCCCCAGATCAGGAAGATCGCCAAAAATCCCGCAATGAGCTTCCATCTGGAAGGTGGAGATAACGAGGTCATGTTCATGATTCCCCGGGAAAGGGTAAAGACATCGACTCTTTAACCGTGTTCAACACCACCGTCGTACGGGTGGATTGAATCAGATTCGTTTGACCCAGATGATGTTTCAGAGTTTTCCATAACGAGTCTGTATCCGCCGCACGCATTTTCACCAGGTAGCAATCTTCACCGGCAATATTGTGTATCTCCTGTACGCCGGGAATGTCGGCCAGAACCACAGCCGCTTCCACAGAGCCCCAGTATTCTTTGGTCTGGATAAATACAAACGCCACCAGATCCAGGTCCATCGCCTTTGGATCAATCCGGGTTTCATACCCCTGAATAATGCCTCGGGCTTCCAACTTACGTATCCGCTCCAATATACCCGATGGCGCCATCCCGATCTGACGTGCGATATCCGAATTGGATATGCGGGCGTTGTTCTGCATTATGGACAATATTTCATGATCTATTTTGTCAATCATTCTAAACTTCTCCTTGTAATTTGTATAATATTCTATTATTATCTACTTGTCAAGAATAATATTCTGATATTAAAAATATAACAGAAAAATAAAATACAACGGAATTTCAACGTAAGCCCTCGCTGTTATTTTTCAAAACGGTGTCTTGAAAAACCAATGGACATCGCACATCATTTTTGTATTCTATCATGAGCTACTTGTCACCTGCATCTCAAAGGAGTCTGCATGCCTGTTCATCCCACGTTACTTGATATCGTCAAAGCCCGGCAACGTATAGACACCTATCTCCAACCGACTCCCATGTACCGGTCGCCCGGTTTCAGCGAATTACTGGGGGTGGATCTATATATTAAATACGAGAACTTTCAGCCGATCCGGTCTTTTAAAATCCGTGGCGGATTATATTCGGTTTCTTTGCTTGATGAGACACAGCGGTCACGTGGCGTGGTGACGGCTTCTACAGGTAATCACGGCCAGGGTATAGCCTATGCGGCCGATGTAATGGGTGTTCCGGCTAAGGTCGTCATTCCACATGGGACGCCGGAGATCAAAAGCGATGCCATTCGCCATCGTGGAGCGGAATTGATCATCCATGGCGATACTATCGTCGACGGATTTGAAAGGGCGAAAGAAATTGCAGCGGAAACCGGGATGGTGTACATCGAAGACGGGGAAGATTTTGGTCTAATGGCCGGCGCCGGAACGCTTGGATTGGAGATGATAGAAGCCCTGCCGGACATGGACATCCTGATTCTGCCCGTCGGTGGCGGCAACCTGATTGCGGGCGTCGGTGTCGCTGTTAAGCGCATCAACCCTGATATTCGTCTAATTGGCGTTCAGGCGGAAGAAGCGCCCTCTGTGTACCACTCCTGGCGCCAGGGTAAGCTTATGACCACCGAAACCTGCGACACGTTCGCCGGTGGACTGGCCACTACCTATCCCGGTGGGCTGGCCTTCGATGTGCTTAAAGATAAAGTAGATGAGATGTATCTGGTGTCTGAAGAGGATATGAAACAGGCCATCCCCGTCATTCTGGAGCAAACCGGTTTCATCGCCGAAGGCGCCGCCGCCGCTGGTTTCGCCCTCTGTATGAAGCAAGCCCGCGAGTGGACAGGCCAGCGCGTCGGTATCCTGTTTTCCGGTGGCAATCTGGGGACCGATTGGTTAAAGACAGTTATGAGTGAAGAGTAGATTTACGGTTTCGTTTTTTCCTCTTCACTCATAACTCTGTACTACAGCCTCTGTATATCCCGCGCCAATAGCATGTTCTTCTGTGAAAATCTCCCAGAGACGTACCCACTCCTGGGTCTTTTCGTACATGTCCTGTGTGTAAGGTTCGAACACAATCCTTTCGCCCGGACCGAAGCGGCGCGTATCCATCATATCGTGGAAGCGCACTGGAAATTGTTTGCGATAGTAGTGGGTATAGCGTTCGGGGCGAAGGTCGATATCGGCCTGGGCGCGCTTCAACGCACGGTAGCATTTCCGGACATCTTCGGGGGCCGAATCCCGGGAGACCATCGCCGCGACCATAAAGGTTGTATCGAGCACCTTGCGGAAACCGAGTTGCTCAACTAAATAAAGCGGTCCGCCAAAAGCATTGGCAGCAGGAACCTCCCGATCTACCAGCAATTCAAGCCGCTGGAATAACATACCGCCGAAATGGAGTTTGATCTCGCTGGGCTTAAGAAAGGGTTCGAGAGCCTGGATGGTGGAGTAATGACTGCCGGACTGATAACCAACGGTTATAGGCACGTTGGCAAGATCTTCCGGACGTTGTATCTCAGAATCCGGTGGCACATATATTCCGGACGGCGTAACCGAGTAGGCCTCCCCCCATAGCCGCCCGTTACCGGCTGCCGCGGCCATATTGACCGTCCAGTGACAGGCCGAACTGATATCACAACTTCGGCCACCACCCGCGAAGGTCTGGTAGGCGCCTCTCCTTTTATCGGGAGGCACTTCCTCGGCTGATTTAATACTATTGGACCCACGATTTACGGAGCGAAACTCGTAGTCCAGGCCTTCGTCAATAAAATATCCTTTTTCTTCGGCGACCCACTCTTGAAGCCTCATATGCGGTGAGATCATGAACTTACCCATATTTATCCCCCTTCACGTTTGCGAACGCCATCGGTCAAAGTATCTGGTCACGCGATTGAGCAACTGAGCCATAACGATGCCTACAAATGAAATGACCACGACACCGACGAACAACAGATCGGTCTCGAACATGGTGCCCCCTTCACCGATGAGATACCCTATGCCATCACTACCTACAAAGAATTCTCCAATGACGACACCGATCAGGCCATGCGCCACACCCTGGCGGATGCCCGTTACGATAAAGGGAACCGTACACGGTAGGACAATACTACGGAAAATTTCCCATTCAGAAGCACAAAAAGACCGGGCAGCTTTCAACAACTGAGGGTCGGTCGTCTTCACGCCATGAATGGTATTGATCAGAATGGGAAAAAAAACAGACAGAAATACAATAAAAATTTTGGCGCCCAGTCCGATGCCGAACCACATGATGATCAATGGAATAAACGCGATGCGCGGTGTCGCGTAGAAGCCGTTTATAAACGGATCAAGGATAAGGCGCGGTATTCTGTACCATCCTAACAGGATCCCCAGGGGGACAGACAGTAAAGTAGCGAGGGAGAAGCCGGTCAGAAAATTCTTGGCACTGAAACTCAGGTGGTGCGTTAGCCTTCCCTCATTCAGCTCGTCGGCAAATCGGGTAGCAATAACTGATGGACCACTGAGAAATAGCGGATCTATCAGGCCTGCCGACCAAAAACTCTGCCACACGGTCAATGCAATTAGAACTGCACTTCCCCCCAGAATAAGGCCATCGTGCTTTTCATAAAATGACCGGTCGGGTTTCCCCGATCCCTTCGACAGGGTTTTCTGGGGATTATCCTGATCCGGCTCCGGTATTGTCATTCGCCCTATCCTTATTTAATCGCGGACCCTTAATTGTCCGATTCCGTCGGTAAGGAATCGAGATTAAACAGTCGAATCGTATTATCCGAGAATATCATCTGTTTTTCGTCGGCGCTCAACCAGTCGAAACCCTGGATGATCGGTGCGATATCGTCCATGCACCGGCCGGTATCCGGATTGATGGATGATCCCACCCCCGGTGCCTCCGCTCCGAAAAGACAACGGTCGGCCCCTATGGTTTCAAAAAGCAGACGAAGGGCGCCTTCCGTATACAGGACGGTATCGAAGTAAAGGTTTCGGATTTTGTCGGTGAAAGTAGGCCCGCCTCGGCGAAGTGATGAAGATTGAAAGCGACCAATCTGATACGGAACCGCACCGCCGCCATGGGGCACTATAATTTTCAGATCAGGAAAATCTTTAAACACATTCGAATTCAAAAGGCCGGTGACCGCGATACTTTCTTCATTGATAAAATGCAGGGAATACGCCACGCGCTCTGACCGTGAACTCGTAGAATGTATCGACGCCGGTACGTCGAGTTCACAGAGTTTCTCGTAGAGGGGATACCAGTACCTGTCGCCGAGAGGCGGCGCTTCCTGCCCGTCGTTCTCAAAGGGGTCCGGGTTCAGCAGGCAGCCTACAAAACCCAACTCGCGGACACAGCGTTCAAGCTCGGGAAGGACCACGTCAATGGGCTCGCCGGCGTTCTGCGGCAGTCCGGCCACACCGATAAATGTATCCGGATACATCTCGCACTGGCGATGGATGACATTATTACATTCTTGCACGAACCAATGCACCAGCTTGGTTGGTCTCTCGCTGTGCATCATCTGGAATGGCCGGGGAGACAACAACTGGCGTGAGGTCCCTAACTCCCGCAACAGATCCAGATGGCCCAGATGGGCTATCTCCGGTTTTGCCAGGGCATTTCGGATGTCTTCGTCCGAGATCTTGAGGCGGCCGCGGCCGTGGGCGCCGCGGTGGGCTAACAGGGTCGCTTTATAGGCCCAAAGCTGGGGGGGGGCGGTGACGTGCGCATGGCAATCTATAATCATGGTGTCGCTCCTTCCGTGTGTCCGGGTTGCCGACCGATCCCGGTCGGATGGATGAAGCCCGGGTTAATGAAATCAGGCTATATTTTGCAGCGTGGATAATGGGGATAAACCGCTTTACAACTTAAAAGGCTGTCACATACTACGTCAACAGAAACCGGTATCCAACTTGTTTCGGCTAGGCCTTGTCGATAGCATCCTTGAATTTTTCACGAACCTTAAGGCGTAAAGCCTCCGACGATCTGGCGACGGGAGGGAATTCATCGATCCAGGAAAAAGGTCTACAGGCGTCGATAATAGCACGCGAATTCGTACGAACGCCTTTCGGGAGCCGAGGATCCAGTGGCCCGCTCCAGGCATGGCGGATAAAGTCAATGTCTTCGACAGGATCACACCTTGTGCTCATGGCCCACAGGACCTCAAACATATTGGCAGGGTCAATATCCTCATCGACCACTACCGTCCAGCGACCCAGATAATTGCCCGACTGGCAATTTGCCGCAAGCATGGCCGCCTGTTTCGCATGCCCCCCGTAGGATTGCTTGATGGAGACGACATTAAACATACGCGCCCCACCGGCTTCGTGACACCACACGGCCTTTACACCATTCAGCCCCGCCCGCTCGATTTCATCCCATATCATGCCCGATTTCATGACACATTTGCAGAATGAGAAGTCGGAAGGCGGTTGCATGGGGCTCGCGATGGTCATGATGGGATTGGTACGGTAGTAGACTCGTTCAATCCGGACCACGGGCTCATCACTGACTTCACTGGCGTAATATCCCGTAAACTCTCCGAAGGGGCCTTCCGCCCTGGTTTCTCCCTCATACATGGCGCCTTCCAGAACGATTTCACTGTGGGCGGGCATGGGCAGGCCATACAGTTCGCTCTCTATGGTTTCAAACGGTATGCCCCGATGCCCGCCTGCCCACGCAAACTCTGAGAGACCAAATTTTATTTCATTGCCGGACGCCAGGAACAGCAAGGGATCATGCCCGATGCTTATGAGCACCGGACAGGGTTTTCCCTGTTTAAAATACTTCTCTCGGATCTGGCGCCCCTGTTTGCCGGGAGACATCCAGAGCCCCACGGTGTTTTTATCGTGCAGCATGGCCCTGTAGGTGCCGATATTAGTCCAGTCTTCCTCGGGATCGTGCATAATCACCAGGTCATCTGTACCGATATATCTCCCGCCGTCCAGTTCATGGAGAAACGGCACCGGGAATTTGAGCAGATCTACATTGTCCCCCCGGTCTATATTTTCAAGGATTGGACCGTCTTTTACCGCCACGGGCGGTATGGGGCCATAGCCCTTCATACGGTCCCGATAGCACCGAACTACATCCATAGGTGTATCCGGCACAGGAAATCCCAGCGTGATGGCGAGGCGCCTGGAAGAATTGGTCAATCCGGACACAGCTAGCCAACCCCGGGGGAAGCCGGGTATGTCTTCAAACTGTATGGCAGGGGGATTGTCCGCCTTCTTGTGATAAATCTCCTCTATGAGAGCGCCCATTTCCAGGTTCCAGTGCGCACCCGGAATTTTAAGCAGCTCTCCGGCCGCGTCTAATCGATCCAGCAGCTCTCTCAGATCTCTATGAGGGGCATCATACTCATTGTATTTCATGATTGGTGTCCGTTTTATCTACTGTTTGGGTTTCCCCGCGGGTGTTTCCAGATCCAGGAGTTTTTCCACCATGGCCACCCCATCGGAAAGATCCATGGTCATATAGGCCCGTGACACCATCATGGCAGGATCGCCGGAATGCAGACGCTCGTAGAGCTGCTGGCGCGATCCAAAACCATCGCCCGTTAAATCCCACGCCAGTTTGCAGATTTTGTGACGGTCGAGCGACGACGTGTCTTTACCCCGCAAGTATACCTCGAGATGCTGTTTGATTTCCGGCTGGTTCCAATCCTGTTCCGTCGGCAGGAATATCAACGAACTCGTTCCGATATGCTCTACAAGTTCAATGTATTTTTCCGATATCATCGTGACCATAGCCCGTCTTGCGGGTTCCGGTTCCGATTGGTACAATCCGCCGTATTTCGATGGCGACGCTTGTAGTTCGGAATACAGGAAACTCGATCGCAATAACCGATAATACGTGCACATCTCCCCCAGGATCTCTACCACATTGGCTCGTTTGCCCATCCCGGATGTTGCGGCGAGCAGATGAGCAACGGAAATTAACAATTTCATGCGCGTCTGCGTGAGCGTGGTGCCGGCATAACTCGCCCAGCTCATGGCGCCGCCTCTGAGGTTGTTCGCAGCCGCAACCTGCCGGTAAAGCAGCACCCTCTCCCACGGAATGAACACATCATCGAATATCACCAACGAATCGATTTCATCAAACCGGGAGGAAACCGGATGGTCCAGAGTGCCCCTGTTTGCAAAGGATTCCCGGGCGATCTGTTTCAATCCCGGGGCATTGCAGGGGACTGTGAACCAGAGGGCAAACTCCTCTTCCCCTTCTATAAACCGATAGGTGGGCATAACGAATATTTCATTGGAAAACAGGCCGAATGTATTGAACCTGGCCCCGCGGACAATAATACCGTCATCTCTTTCTTTTACCACGCGGACGCACCGGTCCGGATCCTGAGAGGGTCGGAGTGACTTGTCCATACACGGATCGTGCAGCGAGTGGGAAATACAGAGGTCATTGTCACGGGCATAATAATAATAGTTTGCCGCATTTTTCCCAAGGTCGGGATCAAGTTGCGACAATTCGTGCCGGAGATCGTAATACCCTACGGCCATGGACGCACAGAAATCAGGCAGTCTGCCGCACATGCCATACACTTCATCAACCCAGATCTCCGTGTTCTTACGGCGCATCTGGAGATCTTCTACGGAATGAGGCAGGAAATACGAATAGGAACAGCGAAGACCATTTTCTTCTGTATAGGTCATCTGATCCCGGGTTTCCGGATCGTGCTGCATATCATAAATACGCGCGATACTTTCTGCAATACCACGGAGTTCAGGATGGGTGGTGACGTCTTTGACTCTTTCTCCCCTGTACCAGATTTCGTTGCGGCCATCGCGCAGACTCTCCAGATACCTGGCTCCATCATATGCGCCCAATGCGCTACCGCCATAGGCAGACGTGTTCGAATCGGCTTTGATCGGAACGGCCATTTCATTTCTCCCTTATTCATCAGCTTCTTAACACATTATTAGCCCAGTATCCTAGCGGCATTCCCGCCCAGCATGCCATTGATCTTATCACGGGACAGGTCCAACCCGCGGATATCCTTGATGTACCTGGCGACTTCTTTCCCATCGGTATGGAAATTGTACGGATAATCCGTCCCGAACAGAATACGGTTCGGCTCGATCGTTGTCAGGGCGCACTTTACCGCGTTCATACCGCCTTCAAATCCGGCCATATCAAAATAGAGTGTATCGAACAGCCTTCTGAAATTCTCTCTATACGGTGCGCCGAAAGGCGGCGTGCCCCCACAGTCGGTCCAGAATTTTTCACCTCTTACATCGATATACCGTTCGATCCGCTCGAGGGTGGAGGAAATACCGCCGCCCAGATGCGATATGATAAACGTCAGGTCGGGAAAGGCCGTTAAGACGCCGCCGAGGATAAGCCTCACCGTGTTTAATGCAATATCCGCTTCCCGCGTAAATGCTATGTTCAGGTTATAATCCGCATCATAGGCATCATACCCCAGAACGTGACCGCTTACATGAATGAAAATGGGCAGGTTGTAGGCGCTCATTTTCTTATAGAAAGGCCAGAGCCGACGACTATCCAGCATTTCGCCAGCGTTCTGCGGGCTGATGATGACGCCTTTATACCCATATTCGTTTATCCCCTGATCGAGGATGTCAAACGCCCCTTCATTCAGGGGAAGGCAGGGCGTAAGATAGAAGAATTTATCCGGATATTGCCGGCCTAGTTCGTGATAATACTCATTGCACATCCGACACTGGTCAACGGAGACCGGTGAAGAGGAGATCACGCAGGCGTCAATACCGGCACCGGCCATGAATTCAAGGTGTTTTTCCACCTGATACACTTCTTTTTTGAGATGAATCGTGACTTTGCCATCGCGTATCACCACGCCGCCCTGGCCACCTCGTCCTTCGTATACCTCCCTGGGAGACATATGGTGCTGCCAGTCAATTATCATGAGAAGACCTCATCGCTTTAGCTACGGCGGCCACTTGATGGCCAGGCCGCGAGCACTTTTGTCTGATAGGAATGAATACAGCCATACTTCAGAAAGTATTTGACACATACCATGATATAATTGTATTTTGATGCAAACCATAATACAATAATATTATTATATATTATAGACTGTCGAAACGGGTGTCAATAGGATATGTCCGGATTACTCTTCACGAGCGTCCGGCAGTCCGTAAGGAGATCTACGTGATCAGCAAAATGCGAATGGTATATCGCGAGATGCGTGCCGACATAAACGGTCCTGATGGTAAAATCTATTATGGCTGGTGGAATGTTTTAGCAGCTTTTCCGTGTATCATCTTTATTTTTACCACATCGCTTCTCATGATCAAACTGATTATGCCGGCTGCCGAGGAGGCGCTCGGCATGAGTCGGGTAGATACAATGTGGATTGGGACCATTAAATTTGCCACGTCGGCCGTCGCGGCCTTTGTGGGAGGATTCCTGGTAGACCGGATGGGCGTGAAAAGCGTCCTCTATCTCTGTGCATTTGTGACCGGTGGCGGGTTGATCTTTGGTCACTTTATTGATTCTGTATGGATGTACCGGCTGGCCGGTGTCCCCCTTGGCTTCTCTTCCATGCCACTGCTTATGGCTACGAAAACACTCGTTGCGCGTTGGTTCAATCGACGGCTTGGAATTGCTTTAGGCGTGACCATGACCGCTTCCAGTCTCGGGGGTATAATCTTGCCCATGATTTTCGCGCACCTCATTGAAACTTATGGTTGGCAGGATGCTATGGCCTTGTCGAGCATTGGCATCTTTCTGTTTGTTATTCCCGTGATTCATTTTGTGATAAGGGACAACCCCACGGAGGCCGAGATAGCGAGTGAATTTGGGGAAGACTACCAGCCAAAAAGCGTTGGCAGGGGTGGCCGGATTGAAGATTCCTCGCAACAGGAGATAGGGCCTACTTTCTCGGAAATAGTTCGGAAACCATCTTTTAAGGTTATAGGTTGTCTCATGGTAGCTATTGGATTCGTGGACCAGGGGTTCACGCTCAATCTTACACCTTTTCTGGTCAATGATCTCGGATTCACGCTTACCAAGGTATCGTTTACGATTACAGTTTCATTCCTGTTTGGTTTCTCTTCGAAACTGTTCTTCGGCTGGTTGTTTGATAAGACGTCTTTCAAAGGGTTGTCGATATGTTACGTGGTTAACGCCCTGGCTATCCTTTTCGCTCTGGGCATCCAAGGTATGGTGACTCTTTTGATTTTCCAGGTTGCAAGAGGCTTCGCCCACAGCGGCATTTTGCTTGAGACACCTGTACTGGCTAAGCATGCTTACGGTCCTTTCCATCTGGGCAAGGTTATTGGTACCCTGTCGGCTTTGGCCGGTGTGGGTCTGACCTTGGGCCCCATCACGATCGCCAAATTTTTTGACATATATGGAAACTACAATATGGCTTTCTGGCTGCTGGGGGGTATCATGGCACTCTGTGCTGCCGTCATTTATCTCGTTCCGCCGGAGTACAGGTTGAAAATGCAGAGAGAGCACGCTCAACCGGGCCATGCAGCAGGGTGAGTACCTCGGTGTCCCTGTTTGTCATTTAATCGGATTATAGGTGGACATGACAGGAAATGGAAATGGCGGAAAACGTTTGCCCTTTTGAAAGACCTATGAGATGACGGGTTATGAAAGGTATGAGGAGACGAATATGCCGGAGAAAAAACAAGAAGATTTGAATCGTGTAGGGCCCAAATCCCCCATGGGCAAACTGATGAGGCAATACTGGATACCAGCACTTCTTTCTTCAGAGATCGAGCCAGATGGCCCGCCCCTGCGCGTAAAATTACTCGGAGAGGAGCTAATTGCTTTCCGTACCGCATCCGGCAGAATTGGTCTCATGGATCACCGTTGTCCTCACCGGTGTGCTTCCCTGTTTTTCGGTCGTAACGAGGAAGAGGGGATTCGCTGTGTTTACCACGGATGGAAATATGACCCGGACGGGCAGTGCGTGGATCAGCCGAGTGAACCGCCCGAGTATGTTTTCAAACCCAAGGTGCAAGCGACGGCCTATGCCACCTGTGAACGAGCTGGCTTGGTGTGGGCTTTTATGGGCCCTAAGGGTGAGAGCCTTCCCGAACTACCCTATATTGAAGCTACTGGTTTGCCGGAAGACGAAATTCAGGTGTGGGCAGCCTTGCGGGAGTGTAACTGGTTGCAGGGTCTGGAAGGGGACATCGATACCTCTCATTTTGGTTTCCTGCACATTGGCAGCGCTACCGAAGACCAGGCAGCGCCCGGCTCCTCTACGCTTTATGCCATAAAAGATCGAGCACCGCGCTATAAAGTAGAGGACACTCCTTTCGGCACGACGTACGGAGCATACCGGCCAGGGGATGAGGGGATGAATTACTGGCGTATTGCCCATTTCCTTTTCCCTTTCTGGACCATGCCGCCCGGGTCACCCATGGAACGACAGATGATTGCCCGGGCCTGGGTACCCATGGATGATGAACACACGATGTTCTATCATATTTCACGGGCTGGGTCGGGCCCTTCACGTAACAGGATAGCCGGGCGGCAGATAGCTGGTCTGGGCGCGGAAATTGAACGTCTTCCCAATACCAATGACTGGTACGGGCGGTGGCGACTGGCATGTAACCGGGACAACGATTATATGATGGACCGCCATGTCCAGAGTACGGAGAGTTATACGGGTATTCTGGGTGGTCATGTGCAGGATCAGATGATTACCGAAAGCATGGGGCCGGTAACGGACTGGACACGTGAGAGGCTTGGATCGAGCGATCAAATGATCATTCAGACGCGCAGACGGATCCTGCGCGCCCTCGATGAATTCCGTACAGATGGGACGGTGCCGCCGGGGGCTGCGGATCCCAAGGTTTACGACCGGGTTCGCTCCGGCACGCTGATGCTGCCTCTTGATGCGGATTGGGTTCGGGAGATAGAGAATATACGTCGAAAACTGCAAACCGAACGGCAATAACGTGTGTGCTTCCCGTCGGGAATACATGGGTAGCGCAGAAGGCGAACGAATACATAAGGACAACAATAATGATTACAACTGCAACCCGATATTTCAGGAGTATGGTGCTTGTCGCCTGTTGCCTCGTGGCTCCCGTAACCCGGGCGATGGAGGTTTCCTATACCGTAGCCTTGGTGAGGCCGACAACCGGCTTGATTGACGTAACGGTAGAAATACGTAATGCCTCCGGAGCGTCTCTGGACATTGCCATGCCGGCCTGGACACCGGGAGGGTACGGGATGAGGTGGTGGGTAAAAAACGTACAGCAATTACACGCTGAAGACGGGGCTGGTCGCGTCCTCGCGGCGCGCCAGGTGGATACCAGTCAGTGGCGAATCAGCCCGCTGGCGCCGATGGTCAAGGTGCATTATAAATTGTATGTTCCCAAACGCCTTATGGACGATGTTCACGTAAAATTGATGGGGCCAAGCACATTTATGTATGTGGTGGGCGAATCGCCCTACCCGGCGGCCGGACCGGTGACGCTTCATATTGAAGCGCCAGAGGGCTGGATGATAGCGACGGGCCTGGAAAGGTTAAAATCGGGAGTCTATGCCGCTCCGGACTACGACACGTTTATCGACGCCCCTATCGAGATAGCGGATCATTTCGATAGAATGACCTTTAAGGATCACGGCGCGAATTACGAGATATTCATTCGCAATGCACATAACTATGACCGTGACAATTTCAGCAATACAATCAAACATATTGTCTCTGAACTGGCAGAGATGATGGGCGGTGCGCCCTACGATCGCTACGTGTTTCTCATGACCGGACAAAATAGGAGAGGCGGAGGTCTTGAACACCTCAACTCCACAAACATCAGCTTTAAACGCTACGACAGCTCTGCTTCGTCCGACTACAGACGGCTGATATACGTCATAGCCCACGAGGTCTTCCACGCGTGGAACGTGAAACGCATTCGTCCTGCCATCCTTGGTCCGTTTGACTACTCTCGACCGCAACACACGCGCAATCTCTATATCTCCGAGGGCATGACCTCCTACTACGGGATGCTCACGTTAGCCCGGCAGGGTATTTGGACGCGGGAGGTATTTTACGAGGAACTCTCAAAAGAGATTAAATCGCTCCAGACATCGCCTGGACGCCTTATTACCTCTGTGGAGGATGCCAGCTGGAATACATGGGTTACACCCGGTAATAAAGCGCACACGTTCATAGATTTTTATACAAAGGGGAATCTTCTCGGATTGCTACTGGACATGGAAATCCGTGAACGCACCAATAACCGGAAAAATCTCGATGATGTCTTTCGCCGTCTATTGGCGGAGTACGGCCTGCCGAAACCCGGTTTCCCCGAGGATGGCCTTCAAAGTGCAGTGGAGGCCGTCACCGCCGAAGGGAAGGGTGATTCCGAATATACCCAATTTTTTGCAGACTATATAGCCGGCGTGGTAGAACTGGATTATGACAGGGCGTTAAAGCAGGTTGGCTTAAAACTGGAAATCACGAAAGGAGATCCGGAGCCGTCCCTTGGCCTCGAAACCGAAGTCGAGGGCAGTGTCCCGGTTGTTTCCGCCATCGACTTCGATGGCGCAGCATATAACGCAGGCATAATGCTCCGGGATATTCTGCTGACGGTCGATGGTGAAAGGGTGGTGGAGCAGACGTTTGCCTCCCGGCTGAAATCAATGCAGATAGGAGACAAGGTCGATGTGATGGTTATGCGTGATGATCGTATCCTCACGATTCCCCTGATTCTGGAAACGCATCGGCCTGCAACGTACAAGATCATTGAAGATCCACAGGCTTTTCCCGGTGCAACGGCCGTGGGCAATGCCTGGCTCAAACCCTATGCCCCGCCCTTCAAATAAAAGCCCCTGCATCTGGATATAGAGTAGATGAAGGCGATAATGAGAACGGAGTAGTACAGAGAGAAGAGTACAGAGGGAAGAGTGAAACCGATTTATCTTCTCTGCACTCTTCTCGCTGTACATTGCACTACCAACTGAAAGGATTCTCTTGCTCAACATCTTCATCGACGCCGATGCCTGTCCGGTAAAAGATGAAGTCTACCGGGTTGCAAAACGGTACGCGCTTAACGTGACCCTGGTCGCAAATATGTGGATGCGTATTCCGCGGGAAGAATGGCTGGAACTGGTCGTGGTGGATGATCAGCCCGATGCGGCAGATGACTGGATTGTAGAGCATGTGGACAAACAGGATATTGTCATTGCCGACGACATCCCCCTTGCGGATCGATGCCTGAAGAAAGAAGCCATGGTCATTGCGCCGCGCGGACGAATGTTTACCAGTGATTCCATCGGAGATGCCCTGGCGACACGAGACCTCATGGCACACCTGCGCGAGACCGGTGTTATTGCGGGAGGAGGTCCGCCGCCCATGGCGAAAAAAGACCGCTCTCTTTTCCTGCAGCGCCTGGATGAAACCATCCAGGGCATTCGGCGAAAAAAGTAACTCTACCTGCCGGTCGGTCGTTTTGTCCGTTTTGCCTTTTGTCGCTTTGCCGGCTTTCCTTCCCGTGAATATAACTCACGGTCATTCGAAAAAGTCGACCGCTTCTTCTTCGATGCCGTATTATAACGTGAACCGCCATACTCGCTCTGCTTTCTATCCCTGCGGGATTCGGAGCTTGGTCGTTTTGTATCTTCTCTTCGCGGTTCCGCCCCCGCCTCTTCCATCTCCACGGTAACATTTCTTTGATTGTATTCGATCCCACTGAAACCAGCCAGGACATCACCGGCAAATTTCTGATCGACTTCAAAAAATGAAAAGGTTTTCATCAGCTCTATTTTGCCAATATCCATATACCGTTTATGGGTACATCGATTGATCAAACCGATCAGATCTCGTGGAGTCAGACTGTCTTTATGCCCGAGGTTAATTCGAAAACGGGTAAATCCTCTTTCGGTCGTGCGTCGACTATCATTGTTTCTGGATCCTTCTTTATCAAAACGTTTTCGACGGCTGCGGTCTTCTTCCGGCGGATTCAGATCCTTGGCGTCTTTATAATAATCCAACAATCTGTTGAATTCGAGGGACACAATATGCTTAATCAGTTCGTCCCGGCTTAACCATTCCAATTTTTCAGCGACGACCGGGAGAAATTTATCGATCTCTTTGTGGTCGACTTCTATTTTCTGCATCCTATCGACCAGATTAAGGAGCTGTTTTTCACAGATCTCCTTGCCGGTGGGAACCTGTTTCTGCTCGAACTTTCTTCGTAGCCGCGCTTCAATCATTCTGATTTTATTTGTTTCTCTCAGATTAACGATCGCGATGGAAACGCCATGCTGTCCTGCACGGCCTGTCCGACCGCTGCGATGGATATAAAGATCAACTTCATCGGGCAGGTTATAGTTGATGATATGGGTAATATCTTTCACATCGAGACCGCGGGCGGCCACATCAGTAGCCACGAGAATCTGAAGATTTTTAATCCGAAATTTATGCATAACGGTTTCGCGTTGCGACTGGGATAATTCGCCGTGAAGCGCATCGGCGTTATATCCATCCTGAATCAGTTTGGCGGCCACATCTTTGGTTTCCACACGCGTCCGGCAGAAAATAATACCGTAGATCTCCGGATGATAATCTACGATTCGCTTTAAGGCCAGATAGCGATCATGAGAACGTACGGCATAGCAGACATGATCCACCGTCTCAATCCCTGCATTTCGGGTACCGACGGTTATTTCATGGGGATTATCCATGTAGGTTTTCGAGATCTGCTGCACGTTCGCCGGCATGGTTGCAGAAAATAACAGGGTGACCTTGGTATCCGACGTTTTATCAAGAATCGCATCCAGATCTTCTTTAAACCCCATATTCAGCATTTCATCCGCCTCATCCAGTACAGCAAACTGGAGGTGAGACAGGTCAATTTTTCGTTGTTTATTCAACAGATCATTCATTCTTCCCGGCGTGGCGACGATAATATGCGCCCCTTTTTTCAGGGCGGTGATTTGTCGGCTCATATCGGAGCCGCCATACACCGACACGATATGTAAATTCGGAATATATTTCGCAAAATTTCTCATCTCACCGGAGATCTGTAGACACAGCTCACGTGTCGGTGAGAGGATCAATGCCTGTGTGCCGACATAACTAAGGTCGGTATGCTGTATGATTGGCAGGCCGAAGGCGGCAGTTTTCCCGGTCCCCGTCTGAGCAAGAGCCACCAGGTCATTCGGTACCTTTAATAGAAAGGGAATGACCTTTTCTTGAATGGGCGTTGGTTTTTCAAATCCCATTTCAGTGATGCTTTTTAACAGGACCGGTTGGAGGTCCATTTTTTCAAACGATTTCATCTGATGTCCTTTGACTGATATACAGAATCAGGCGGGTTCCAGGTGGCGTAGAGCGAGGCGTACTTGAATAGCTTCTAAGTAACCGGTAATTCACAAGTGCGGGTACAAGCATACAATTTCGGTAGAAAAGTCAAGGAAAAAATGTATTATGATAACAGATGTTACGCAAAAGGATGCGTAAGGTGCTTTGTACTTTGTACTTTGTTACAAGGATGTGAAAATGGTGTTTGAAGCATTGGCCCATCGTGGTGGTCTTGTGCAAAAGACCCACCCGGACCAGACCCTGTTTCGTCGAATCGGCGGTCGCCCGGTGATCGACCGGATGATCGACGAATTATATAACCGGATTGAAGAAGATCCGGCCCTGCGCCCCATGTTTCCCCGTACCCTGACCAATGAGCGCATGAAACAGAAAGCCTTTTTTGAAGAGTGGATGGGCGGTGACCCCAGCTATACTCATCATCATGCTTACGGCGGCCTTAAAGGCCGACACCGACATATCCACATCACGCGTGAAACAGCCGACGGCTGGCTGGGCCATATAAGGGCAGCGTTTCAGGCTGCTGTTGATGATGAGGTGCTCATTGATGAGGCGCTTGGAGTTTTGAAGTCTATGGCATACGGCCTGATCAATGAGGATCAACCGGCCCAAAGCCCAAAAGATCTACGTTGCCATCGGGAAAACCGGTGGCGTAAGCCGCTTACTCTGGCGGCTAAAGGTCAGCGGGAAGAATTGCGACATTGTATTGAAGCTGATCCCGGTGTACTCAAGGATCCGACCCAAACCGCAAGAATGATGTATGAAGCCGCTGTGCGCGGGCATATCCATATGGTCGATTATCTGTTGACACATGGGGTGGATGTCAACCTGCCTGCGGTCTTTGTAACCGGTCTGATGATGACACCGCTGTGCGCAGCTCGATGGAAGAAACAGCATGCCCTGGCGGATTTTCTCATCCGGCAGGGCGCGCTTTACGACATCTTCAGTGCCTGTTTTCTCGGTGATATGGACGTCGTGACGCATTTTATCGAGACAGAAAAATTGCTCGTAAACGCCCAGGATCCTGCCTGTGATGTCCTGCCGATCACACCGCTGCATCACGCCGTCTACGGGGGACACGAGCACGTGGTAGAATATCTTTTCTCTCAGGGTGCTGACGTGGGGACGAACAGTACGCCTATGGTAAGGCAAGCCGCCGAGGAGAATCAGGTATCTCTGTTGCGCCTGCTTCTGACCCATGGCGCGGATGCAACCCGGATCGGCCCGGGGCCATGGGTAATACATCCGGAGATCACCGACCTCGTGCTGTCGCACGGTGCGGATGTCAACTATCCGTCAGGCAAATGGATATGGGTATCCTGCACCGGCAACAATAGTCAGCGAGATAATCCTGATTATGTACAGGCACTCCTGAATTGCGGGGCCGACTTGAATACCCGGTTAAGAGGCGCGCAGGCTTTGCACTACACCGCCAAAGCCGGTCATGTGGGTACGTTAGAAGTTCTGTTAAAAAACAACGCACCGGTCAACCTACCCAATAATAACGGGGAGACGCCTTTGTTTTATGCCTTCAAAGCGGGTAAACGAGCGGATATCGTCACCACCCTCAGGCTTCTGCTGGAGGGCGGCGCCGATAGGCATCATGAGGATAATCAGGGCCGTACGCCGGGGCAAATAGCCCGCCGAGTACGACGTCCGGAAAAAGAGGAGATCATCAGGCTGTTTGAGAATTGGTGATTTAGTGATTGGTGAATGGTGATTAAAATACGAAGGGCAATTAAACAATCACCACTCACTAAAGCACCAATTTCATTTCTTATACGCATCCCCCCAGAGTTCTTCCAGGCGATTGTCCCGGCCGCAACTGTATCGGTAGTATTTGTACCGTAACGGATTCTTCATGTAATAGTCCTGATGGTATTCTTCCGCCGGGTAGAAGGTCGTCGCGGCGGTGACTTCAGTGACCACCTGATTGAAGCGGCCTGTGTCGATCAGCTTCTGCTTATATGCTTCGGCTAATTGCTTCTCTTCTTCGTTGTGGTAAAAAATGCCGGTTCGATACTGGTTGCCGCCATCGCAGAACTGACGGTCCCTGACCGTCGGATCGATATTGACCCAGAAGACATCTAACAGGTCCTGATAAGTAACTTGCTCAGGGTCATAGAGAATCTCTACAGCCTCGGTATGTCCGGTATATCCCGCAGACACCTGTTCATAGGTCGGATTATCCACCTTGCCGCCGATATAGCCGGATGTCGTGGAAATGACCCCGTCCAATTCGTCGTACGGTGGTTCCATACACCAGAAACAGCCCCCTGCAAACGTCGCGACCGCATACCCGTCACCCGTCTGTGAGGCGGCCGATTGATCGGCGTCGTTGCTCGCCAGGCTATAGACGCTTATAGTCGCCAGGCCAAGTCCGACTAAAATAGTCAGGGTCATAAATGCTTTGTGAGACATGATTCGCTCCTTCGGAAAATAAGGGCATGTTATATTCCTTATTTAATATATCGAAACAGTAGTAAAATAGTTGGTCAATTACACTTTGATAATGTGCCAGAGATATATAGAGTTCCATTTATTTACTGAGGTGCGCGTAGGTCCGATCGTCGTCCTACCACGACAAAACGGGTGTTCCACCTGCCACCTGCCACCTGCCACCTGCTACCCAAACAAATCCATCTGACTCGCCGCCGCTGCTTTTTTCTTCCGCTTCCCGGGCTGCTTTCCCGGTTTCTCGTATTGCTTAAGTTGATCTTCTATTTCAGACAGGAAAGGGGACGGATAAGTCTGATAGACGTTACCGAACAGCATCCGACGTTTGGCCCGGACAAAATACAACTGTTCTTTGGCGCGGGTCATCCCCACATAAAACAACCGGCGTTCCTCCTCTTTATCCGATGCCATCCCCGGATACTGAAGCGGGATCAGATCGTGCTCGCAACCTACGATGAAAACAACAGGAAATTCCAACCCCTTGGCGGCATGAAGCGTCATGAGCATAACCCGTTCCGACTCTCCCCCATAAGGGTCATAATCCCGGCTGAGGAGTAGCTTGTCGAGAAGCACGAGGAGGTCTGTTTCCAGCCGGGCACAGCGGATCAGCTTCTGTAAATAATCCTCTGCCTTAGGAAATCGAAGCTTCAGGCCGGACCAGATGGATGTATCCATGATATGGCCGAGAATAATGGCGGCGTCCTTTTTACGCAGTCCGGTGGTAAGCGCTTCTATATCTTCAAGGATGGCGTCCAGGCCGCTGCGAGACCGTTCCATCAGCAGACGCGGTTCGTTGAGTAACAGGCGGATATGCTCTGTGGAGATCTGTGTCCGCTGCTTCCATGTCTGCTCAATTCGCTCTGCTGTTCGGTCTCCCAGACCGTCTACAGTGGATGACAGTAATCGAATCGCCGCCCCGGTAGTCACGGGCATACCGTAACTTAGCCGCAACATGGTGACGATCTCCTGGACCGCCGGCCGATCGATGAGCGGCGTGTCCCCGGCGATTTGATAGGGCATGCCGCTGCGCTCCAGTGCTGCCGCCAGCGCAGTATGCTGACTATTCATACGATATAGAACAGCCACATCGCCGAAAGAACGTTCTGTCTCCGGATCTGTATCCACACGACCCGAATCACGGGAAAATAAACTGGTACCCCCGACCAGCCGCTCGATCTGGTGCACCACATATTCCGCTTCTGCCTTGTCGGTCGCCGCTTCGTGGATCGTCAGGTGTCCCTGGACATACATGGTCGCTGTCAGAGCCGGTACCTGCATGGCGCCGGACGCCCCTATGACCTGCGAAGAGGCATTCAGGATGGCCGGCGCCGACCGGTAGTTTTCGGACAGATACAGCATCCGGGCATGGGGAAAATCATCTGGAAAGGTATGGAAAAACTTTGATTCCGCTCCCCGAAAACCATAGATCGCTTGATTGGGATCCCCGATCGCGGTCATCTGCATACCGTCCTCCACCAGGGCCTTCAGCAGAGCATGCTGTGCTGGATTAATGTCCTGATACTCATCGACAAAGAGGTAACGAAATCGGTCATGTACCTCCGCTCTGAATCGATCACTGGCTTGCAATAATTTGAGTGTTTCCAGAATCACGTCATCAAAATCCAGTAATCCATGCTGACGCAAAAAACGGGTATATGCCGACACGGTTTCCGGCATTTCTTCCGTACGCCCTTTGGCCTTCCACTGAGATATTTTTTCCAACCGCTGTCGGCGCTGGGCGTTGGTGTCCTCCGGCCATAACGTACGCATCAGCCGGTCAAGATCATCGGGCGTCGCCAGGGTAAAGTTCACAGGTACCCCCGAATGCTGCACCCAATCACGCAGCATAGAGAGACAGACACTATGAAAGGTGCCCACCATAATTTCCCCGGCCTGAGCGGCCAGGAGACTGACCAATCGGGCCTGCATCTCCTCCGCGGCTTTGTTGGTAAACGTCATGGCCAGCATACGCGCCGGTGTTGTTACATGTTGGGCCAGGTAAGCGATCCGATGGGTCAGCGTGTGTGTTTTACCGGTACCCGGTCCTGCTACGATAAGCAGATGTCCGTCGAGATACCCGACGGCCTGCTGCTGAGCCTGATTAAGCGGTAAATCACGCAGTACCTCCGGCATGCCCAGTAGTGCATCGGTGGTTTCAGACAGGTCGGTATAAGGCGCCTGTGCTATGACTACCGGGGTATTCATTGTAGATTCTTCCGTAACACTCGGCTCAGAAAAGGATTCAGTCGGCGTTTCCGATACGACAGCATGCTGCGGTTCTGTTGCCTGGGAAAGAACATCGGTAGGCAGGTCCTCGACGGAGGTCTCGTCAACAGACGTTTGTGATCCAGAAGACAACGGGGCTGCCTGCTCTGTTTTAGCCGGTTTTTCTGTCGTTTCCCCGAAGAGTCCAAGCAGATTGGTTTGCCCACTAATGGATTGTCTTTCTTCATCTTCGAATAGCTTGATGATCCCGAATTCACCGTCAAACCCCGGTAATATATTCACCTCACCAGCCCGCACACGCCGAATACCTTCGGCGATAAGAGAACCGGCGACCGGCTCAATGTCCTCAAGCGGCGTATCCATCAGAATATGAAACTCATTGCCCAAACGGGCGAGCATGGTCTGGAACACCGTGTCGACCGTCTTGGATTTGGCCCCTACCTGTTTTGCCTCTCCAATAATTTCCGGGAGTGGAATCAGGCTGTGATACGGGCGCCAACGTGGGGATTTGACCCCTTCGGGACGATCTGCGAGTTCTTCCACCCGGGCCATAACGCCGATGGTCACCGGTTTGTTGCACGCAGGACAGAGCCCGTCCTGAGCGATGGTTTCTCTCGGATGAAGGCGGATGCTGCACTTGCGATGACCATCGTAGTGGTATTTGCCTTCCTCCGGAAAAAATTCGACCGTACCGATCAGCCCTGGATCATCGGGGTCGGATAACGCTTTATAGATCGAAGGATAAGTACATTCGGTATCATATATCGTGGTCTCACGACCTAACTTCGGCGGCGAATGGGCATCTGAATTGGATACGACCACGTAGGGGTCGAGCTGGGTAAGCCGCCAGTTCATCATCGGGTCGGAGGATAAACCGGTTTCTACGGCAAAGATGTGCGGCGTCAGGTCGCCAAAGCAGTCCTCCATACGGTCGAAACCACCTTTCGACCCTAACGCGGAGAACCAGGGCGTCCAGATATGTGCGGGAATAAGATAGGACAACGGATCGGATTCGAGGGTGATCTCCAGCAGATCTCTTGAGTCCAGCCCCAGTATAGGCCGCCCATCCGACCTGATGTTACCGATGGTGTCCAACCGGGCTTGAATTTTTCTGGCGGCGTCAAATCCCGGTGCAAACAGTACATTATGGACCTTCCGAACCCGGCCAAGACGTTTATAGATGTTCGAGATTTCCACTGTCAACATGAACCGCACCGGCGCCCGGCAGGCCGGCGGCACCTCGTCCTGCGTCGCACGCTCATACTCCGGTTTCAGTTTGAAAAGCCCTTCTTCCGCCGGTTCCAGCTTCTTTTCCAGCTCCTCCATCCATGCCGGATGAACGAAGTCCCCCGAACCCACGACCCGAATTCCCTTCAACTGGGCCCATCTGGACAAATATTCTAAATTAAGATTTTTACTCGTGGCGCGTGAAAAATGAGAGTGAAGATGCAAATCGACATGAAACGGCATGCGAACCTCAAAGTTGGTGATTGAGTGATGGCATGTGTCCTCCGGACACGATGCACGCACTTCGTGGTGAGCGAGTGGGCTTCCAATATCTCATCAAAGACGAGGTGCCTTACTATCGAAGACAACAATTCGTTGTCTTCATCCTGATACCGACCGGTCACCCCACACTTTTCTGGGACCTCGAATACTTGAGTGAACCCTCGATATCTGTTTGCTACAGGTTCGGCCTTGATTAGCCCGTAGTCGAATTGGGATCAGTAGATACTTTAGAGATTTGACAAGCAAACTTGACCATCGTTTTAAAAATCAAAAAAACACGGCTTGGGCGCATCTTTTTGCTTGCCAAATGAGACCATATATCGGTTGCGTCAACAGAAGCGCATGGTTAGATGTTTTAGCCATAATTAATGACATCAGACCCAAGCACCAATTCATCACAAGTCATTAAATTCCCGCTTGTACTCACTGATCTGCTCCAATGCTGCTTCATCTTGCCAATATTGAACGTGCAGACGATAGGACGGCGAATCGAACGCATCCCCCAAGGGTGCATATTCATAAACCGCCCGAATATCGAAATCTACAGATGCGCTGTACCGTCCCGCTTCGAGCGATCGTTAGGGGATTTTTGACTGCAACGGCAGGCAATATTCAGGACATAGGTACATCAGCATATCCTTCGCAAAATCTCACCTGGATGAATAGGGGGACGTTTTAAAGGACGTTTTACAGAAATCTCACTCATGATATAACCTCAATATACTTTTATAACAAAGTTTAAAGTCTATAAATGGGTCTATTGAGCCGCTTTTAATAACGTTTCTGACGCCCATTGGTTGATACTCTTCCCACTTACTTCAGCTGCTGTAGCCACGGCAGTATGTACCTCGGGAGCAACGCGAAGCACCGTCCCCCTTGAGCGGAGGTTAGCGCGCTTTTTATTGGTGATTCGCCTTGAGCCAGCGCCCACCATTTCTACCAACTCTCGTTCCGGCACCTATTATACTTCTTCATCGACGCGGTCAACACTTCCTCGCCACCATATGAAACAGCTGCCAATGCTTCGGCTTGCGTACCTCAGGTGTGTCGTC
>CAJXCW010000036.1 GCA_913051705.1 uncultured bacterium | reverse complement strand
TCACATGTACGAGGCCAGGGCTGCTCCGAGGAAAATGGCCGACCGCAGTAGGAACAGTGGGCGTCCTTATAATATTGAGTGATTGAGTGATTGAGTGATTGAGTGATTTGTTTTTTCATTCGCCTTATTACCTGGAACTTTTTCCCATTTCAATTCTGCAGAAATGATTTTAAATCAGTCAATCAGTCAATCAACAAATTACTCAATTTCTTTTCCGTTCCACCCCGATGCGTTGCGGTTTGAGGACGATCTGCGTGATGACTGTTCCTTCCCTTTGATTAATCGCCTGCGCCACGGCATCGGCTACGCATTCCGGTGTGATATGGCAGGTGTGATCATTGTGAGGAGCAAAATCGGTCTCGTCGTAGAACGGGGTCATGGTCATATCCGGATACAGGGTCACGACCCGGACACCACTCTTGCGTACTTCGGCAAACAGGGATTGGCCAAATTGATGCAACCCGGCCTTGGTCGCCCCGTAGGCGCCGCCGAACCGTCCCGGCTCCAGGGCAGCGGTGGAGGCCATATTAATGATAAAACCTTCTGACTTTTTCAGATGGCGCAGCGTCACCTGGATCAACACCATCGGCGATAGCAGGTTGGTTTTGACCATGCGTTCGATTTTCTCGGGATGTATGGTCTCGTGCGGGCCGAAGAAGCCCACACCGGCATTGTTGACCAGCACATCCAGCCGGCCGGTTTCCTTAAGCAGGGCCTGCGTCTGATTCACGAGCATATTGGTATCCGTGACATCGCATATCATCGGAAAAAATTTTACATGAGTAAACGCGGTTTTCGCGAAATCCCGTGCAAATCCGTAGACCTTATAGTTCATCCCGATCAGCTTTTCGACAACACATAAGCCGATCCCGGATGACGCGCCGGTAACCAGTGCTATGTCCATACAGCGATACGCTCCTCAGGGATACAGGATCGCAGGCGCTCACCCATAAAGGCTGTGATCTCCTGTCGCTGCGCCGCCGAATAGGTGATGGTCTTATCTTCCAGTTCGTAATCGTTATAGATCACATCCGTATCCTGCCGCTGCCTTTTTATTCTATCGAAATAGCTCTTGGTCATCCGAAATACGCCCACGGTCACATCCCGGACAGCAGCCGGGTCGACATAGCCGAAGGTTTCTTCTATGAGGTGTCCATAAGCCGCTTGCCATCCTTTGACAGCCAGCACCGGATCAAAACAAAGCCGCACCGCCCAGCCGTCTTCTATAGCTGTCTGTACGGCCTGCAACCTCTGTCGCAGTGGCGGGGTCCCCTTTTCGTACCGGTCTATGACCGCCTGAGGCGAAAGCGTCCAGGCTAAGATCACGCGGTCTGTCGCTTTCAGATCGCGTATGGCCCGGTAGGCGGTACTTTTGGTACGTATCTCGATTAACAGATCCGGTTGTTCCTGCGCAAACTCGATCCAGGCACGGCAGTAGGGCGTGATGGATTCGAAAGCCAGCAGATCCGTATCATAGGATATACATACATACAGCGGCTGATGTATATTCGAACGTTCGGCGATCGCCTGGCGCGTCGCCTCGAAATAATCCGGTGTATTGACGAATGCGACGACGTTCGCAGAGGGGTACATGCCCTGTAGATAGCAGTAGTCGCAGTTGTATACACAATTGAACATCAGCGTGTTATAGTAAAAATTATCCAGATTGAAATGCTGACTGTGGCCTGAGCCGGGGTAAAGAAACCGGTCTTTTTTAACGGCCAGGATAAGTTTCATACTGCGTTTCTGTATCTGGAAATGCTGCCGAGGCCGCGCGAAGATCGATTTGTAATCGTCAATAGGGACGATCCGGGCGCGTGGGAACCGGTTTATAATGGATTGGGCAAAAGAATAATCGAACGCCGCACGCTCGACATACAGGTGGGAAAAATTACTTAACCATGAGGAGTTGCCCGAGTCGTTCAAAGCGGTCTTTCCCTTCCTGTCTGGTCGTTACCACAGTCTGAGTAAATGCCGATAGGTCCGGCAGGGCTTTGCCTGTATGTAGTTTATAGGTCCTGACAGTGTCCGTCAACATCTTGTGTTGACTCACCGTCAGGCGCAGACACCGGTTTAGATGATTCATCATCGACCGGTCAGCCTCGTTCAGGATATCTGATGAGGCCTCCGCTACGGTGTTTTGGGCGGCTATAATGCGATCGATATCCGTCAGCTTCTGTTCAATGAGATGGCTGACCATGGCCTTGTCAAACCGCTGCACCTCCAGGAAATCGGAAACGACTTTTATACAATGGATCTGATGGGGTGCAAGAAAAGCAGCGGCGGCCTGATAAAATCCGGCAGCTTCCATATCGACCAAACCGGCTTCCACCTCCATACCGTCAGATTGGTCCAGAGGACGGTCTACGGTGGTAAGGACAGATTCGGGAAGGTGGACTTGAACCAGCATGTCCGGGTAGAAGGTATGACCGGTCGCCTGCTCTGCAATTTTATGTACCAGAAACAGATCACCGATTTCAACCGGTCCCGTATTCGGAATCTGCGTATGACCTGCTATGCCGATATTGAGCAGGCCTATTTTATCCGGAGCCGACACCCGGGATAGCAGATACGTGGTGGCTATGGCCGATTTGAGGCGACCCACACCGGAGACCGCCAGGGATACATTGTCACGATGAAAGATCGGCACGGCATGGGCGGTCGTATCCTGCTTCAACCCGAAGTGGGCGATCAGAGGACGTGCTTCAGGATGCAAGGCCACAGTAATGAGAAAATGCATGGCGTGGAGATGTAACGCGTTATCCGCGTTACATTATTCCTCCGATTTCGGCATGATCACGAGCCGGCCGTTTTCTACTGTAATGGACTCGATATGCTTAAGGAGACGCATCGCGTCCGGGTTATCGTAAATCGCCTCCGCTATGTTTTCCTCACGAATTTCTTTCGTGATTTCTTCCGGCACGGGTTAACCTTTTACTTCCAACTGATCTGAGGAAATGTGCAACTGACCGTTCTGCATTTCAATATGGTTGAGGCTCGAGCCGTTCAGATATTGACCTTCGAGCATAACGGTGATCATACCGAGCGGTACGCTGACGTCGGCATAAAGCTGGTCATCTAAAATTTCCACGTAGGCTATGCCGACCAGCGCGTCCAGCTCTTCGTCGTACTGGAGCAGGGCATTTATTTCGTCTCCGGTTGGTGAAAAGGCATCCGGCGTTTCTCTGTTTTCTATCGCTGTTTTAAAGGCCTTGAAATCGTCCAATAGCGGCCGAGCATCTTCAGCCGTCATGGTCGGCACAGGGAGCACGCCGGCGATCGCTATCAGGGCCAGGGCTGACAGACCAACGACGACCCAGACGTTGGTTTTTCTGCGCTTCCGGATCGGGGGGTGGGTGTTTTCCATGATGTATACCTCTCTCGTATTACAGATGGATGGTTCCCTCTGGGAACGCATCGAGTACGCCTCGATTTCGGATTGAAGTACCGCCATCTCTGATGGATTGATACCAAGATCGGGGCATATCGTCAAGCACTTTGTGGTGTAACCTTAATGATTGATATCAGGTGGGTTGTAGACCCCATTTTTTCCTGGTTAAGACAGCCTTGAAAAAATATCTTTCCCGGTAAAAACCCCTGACCACCAAACTTTTGTATAATATTAAAGGTAATGAGAGAAGGGAATCATCGATATATCGATCACGTGAAATGGTGATTCAAGTTATTTATTTTCAATGTGTTTTGCCATATACATGGCCGGTATAATGAGGGTAGAGGAGGAGGTATTATGATTAATCTCGATATTCTTACGCGTCCATTTTCGCAGGAGGAAGTGAAACAACGTAAGAACGATGGGGGTAAGACGTTTGACTATGTAGAAGCGCATTCGGTGATTACGCGTTTAAATGAAGCGTTTGAGGGGGCCTGGAGTTTCCGGGTGGTCCAGCAGCAGATGGTCGAGGAAGAGATCATTGCCGAGGAAAACGGCATCCGGCTGCGTAACGCACTGGAGGGGGATTTGACCAAGGCAGATGCCAGCGGGTTGATATCAGGTTTTGCCCGTAAACGCGCGGCATAGAGCAGCACGTGGGCAGGTGAGGTTGGCGTTACACATGCCCCTACTCACCTGCGAACGCGCGGCCTGCCTACTCCGATTTTTTCAACGGCGGTAATCGTTTTTTAATACGTCGAAAACGATCGGAGTCTTTTTGTAAGTTGTCTTTATGAGGTAACAGGGCAATATCCGCCCGTGCATTTTTGACGCGTTCTCCGCTTGGCGGGTGTGTGGAGAACAGGGCGTCCAGTCCACCTGGTTCGCGCTCATGAAGCGCCATGAGCTTTTCGAAAAATATCGCTACACCATCCGGGTCGATCCCGACCTCATACAACTCCTCAACCGCCAGGGCGTCCGCCTCCCGTTCGGCCTCACGACTATAGTGAAACATCCCAAGCGCCCCGCCGATCCCTGCGAACTGCGCCGCTATTTGTCGGGTTGTCCCCGGATTCCCCCCCATAACCAACCCAGTTATAATTTGCAAACCATATTGTCGACTTAACGCTTTCGCCCCATGCCGACCTACGACATGGCCGATTTCATGGCCCATGACACCAGCCAGCTCGGATTCTGTCTCAGCGGTAGATATCAAACCTCGATTGACATAGAGGTATCCGCCCGGAAGGGCAAAGGCATTGACGACATCCGTATCGACGACTTTAATATGATACGTGATGTTTGCCCGTTTTGATACTTTGGCAAGTCTTTGACCCAGATCCTGAATATACTGCACCACATCAGGATCCTCATATAGTTTCAGTTCCTTCTCGATCTCTTGAGAAAATTGACGCCCCATTTCTATTTCCTGTGCATCGGAAACGATATTAAAATTTTGAAGGGCGCCACCACATCCAAATGAGGTGAGGATCGAGAGGCTGATGGTCATATATATCGATCTATACCATCGTGTCATATCTTGTTTGGATAAGAAAAAAACAGGGGCATGCAGATTAAAAGATATCATGTTCAGCATCTCCATAAATGGATATTGGGTGCCCTATTAATGACTGGTATTGCTGTGTAACATCAGTTTCCCATCTTATTTCAAATTATCAGGACCAAATATTGTGGCCCTGTAAAATACCCGTTAATATAATCAAGGATAATATACAAACTTTCAATTAGAGAACCAAAGTGAAAGATAGCGATATGTTCGGAGCAAAAACCCTATGCCGAGATCTTCCAGTCACTCACCGATAGATACGAAATCTGTACAAAGGTACGCCCGTAACCTGGCGAACTCCGGGCATCCTCTGGCCTCAAGTTTCATAGACGGGAATGTCAGGTTGCTTGGACACGGTTACAACAATCAGTTATTCGAAATAGCAGGTGACTATGGTTCGTACGTATTTAAGATTTATCCGGTCGGCCATGCCCAACGTTTGATCCGTGAGAATACCATGTTAAGTTTTTTGAAACCGATTGGCGCCATGCCTGATGTTCTCCTCGCAGAACCGTATGCGAAAGATTTGCGGGCACCCGTTCTGATTTATAAAAAACTACCGGGGCAGGCGGTTCAAGCCGAAGCACTCGACCGTGACGCCCTGATTCAATTACAGGATCTATGGCAAAAGATACACCGTTTGCCCATCCCGGCTGACCCGGTTCTCCGAGAGTCCGCCGGTCCGCGGATGCCCACAGATTGTATGTGGTATATTGAGAAGACGATACAATCCATGGCGCGATCAGAGGCCGGAAGCAACCTTATATTTCAAGAGGCGTGTGCGCAATTGGAGGGCTTATTTCAAAATTTAAGGCGGTTGGATTTGCAAACCGGCTTATGGCAAGCGGCGCCGCAGTGTCTCTGTCAGGCGGACTGCCGGCCTGCGAACATGCTGAAGGACGAGTTCGGGAAAATTTGGCTGGTTGATTGGGAGCATGCGGGATTGATGGATCCTATTTATGAGGTAGCCGGCTTTTTCTGGTATCCTGAAACGCTTGCACTCCCTGGACAGGACCGTGAGTATGGTATGCGTTTATATTGCGAGCATAGCGAGGATAAATATGCATTTGAGAAAATGCAGGTATATCAATCTATATTACCTGTTCAGTGGGCGACTCGTATATTAAAAATGATAGATGAATACGATGAACAGGTTACCCAGCCATGGGTTACGTTACGGCCTGTTGAGGACCTCTGGAGGGATGTAACGGGTTATTTTCAAATTGCCCACAAAATGATCGAAGAAGCCTTACTCCGATGAGTTTAAAAAATGTTCTATAGATGACAGATCTTGCATCCGATCCACCGACATGATAATAGTAGGTAATTGGGGAATATGCGTATGGATCTGACGCATCACCTCCACCCCGTCCAGATCGGGCAAACGTAAGTCCGTCAACACCAGGTTCCCCTGGTTGTTCACCGCCAGATCCACACCTTTCTCTCCCGTCTCCGCCTTCAGGATTTCAAACCCTTCCTTGAGTAGATTAAGTTCTATGTAGTTTAATATTTCCGGTTGGTCATCAATCACCAGAATACAACGCGTCTTTATTGGAATCACCACCTATAGCTCAGCGAGTGGTCGTGTGTGAGGCTTTCTTACATGTTTACTACATGCTCACATGCTGCCATAACCGAGTCGTTTCAATTCCTGTTCTTTCTTACGCCAGGTCGGTCGAATTTTAACCCATAGATCCAGGTAAACCGGTCGATCCAGAAAGGCGGCAATCGCGATCCGGGCTGCGGAACCGATTCTTTTCAGCATCTGGCCTTTTTTACCGATAATCATCCCCTTTTGAGAGGATTTCTCTACAATGATAGAGGCTTGAATATAGGCGACTCCGTTGGGGCGTTCTTTGAAATCTTCGATTTGAACGGCAGAGGCGTAAGGTAACTCATCCCGCATGGCAAGAAAAAGATGTTCACGAATTATTTCCGCGGCAAAAAAGCGTTCAGGTTGGTCTGTAAGCATATCGTCGGGATACAACGCCGGTCCTTCCGGCAGGACCTTGACAATGGCTGATAACAAGCGGTCCAGCCCATCATCTTGCAATGCTGAAATCGGAACAATTTCATTGAATGAGAATCGTCGATAGGCCTCCTCGATCAGCGGGAGTATAGACAATTTGGGTATACGGTCTATTTTATTAATGGCAAGGATCACCGGCCCTGGGCTTTGCTTAAGATGATGGAGGGTCGCGTTATCGAGATCCTTAAGGCCTTTTGTGCTGTCGACCATTGCAACGGCCACCTCTGAGTCGCGGATGGTGTGTACGGCCGATTGCAGCATGTATTCCTGCAATTTATAGCCGGGTTGAAGTAATCCCGGTGTGTCCATGAAAATGATCTGATAGTCCAGTTCCGTTAAGATGCCCAGTACCCGCTGCCTGGTGGTCTGAGGTTTCGGTGTCACAATCGATAGCCGTTGACGCAGCAGGGCATTCATCAAAGTGGATTTACCAACATTCGGCTGGCCGATAATGGCGACAAATCCTGTACGATGTGGTGAGGTTTCTGATACGCTACCTGTCTGCTCAGAAGAGTCCGATAATGTATTCATAGGGCCGAAATGCTCCAATAAGGAATCACAATCAAGATAAGGACGCAAGGTTGTTTGATAGTCATATTAACACAGGAAATAATATAGCGATATTTAGTTCAAGTTGCCAGTGATTATATGAGATGCCATAACTGGAAAATGAAAGGTATAATGAATTCCTTGCATATGGCGCCATACGTTTTACACGGTTCTGCTTCGTATGCCATTGACAGGAATTATAATCCTAGTTACACTATAACTTATGGAGAGAGTGTCAATTAAAGAGCGAGGGGTTCTTAGACTGTATACTTGGCGGCACCGTTTTCGTGCGATGCCGGTTATCGAATTTCCCGATGCGTTAAACCGAATTGAGCGACTTTTAATATGCCTGCCTGCTGATCCGGAAGAAGCCCGCCAGGCCGCTGATGTAATCCCGGAGCTGATTAGGTGTCTACAGGCAGAGTCAGCGATCGTCCTGGGCGAATCGTCTGCAACGACTTCCTGTACTCTATCTGAGGAGGGATTCCAGGTCATCACCATCGGCGATACAGATCGGCGATGGATGGGTTCGCCTTCTTCTGTTCTGATTGATCGGGTGGTCGGCAGCGGTTTGAGCGTGGCTGTCGATTTGAGTCTCCAAATGGATTTATTGACCTCGGTACTCTGTTTACAATCCAAAGCGCCGGCACGGTTTTGTTTTTGCGGACCGCATCGAGCCCTGTTTTTCAACATACAGATTGTACTTAGCGATCAAACCGATCCATTAAATTCGGAGATTGATCCAATTAACCAGGCAGATCTGCTGATTCCTTCCCTCTCTAACTCCCCCTATGTCCGTCTATTACATACAGTTCAACGTATGACAGGGCATGCTCTCAGCCCTCAAGAATCAACTTGACAGGTTAAATAAGCCCTTCGATATTGGGGTAAAGGCCACCAGAGACGTATATAATATTGACTGAGTTGGTGAGTTGGTGATTGAAAAGACAAAAGCCAACCCTGAACGGATCGAAGTCACCACAGGTGGCTTCCACGACTCGTATTCCAACGGACACATACCATCACCAAACCATGGAGTGCTCGCAACGTGTCCGCAGGACACTTGCCATCACCAAATCACCCTTTCATTCGATTGACTGATTGGAATCATCCTCATGCTTTCTTTTCGTATATCTATACTGGACAGGCGCTATAACACCGTCCGCCGGGTTTTAAACGGGTTTTTTGTCCTCTTTGTGCTTTCGGTGATAGATGTCGGAGCGCAAACGGCAGCGCCTGATTTTCAATCCTTATTTAATACCGGTATTTCTTTATATGATGAGAAACGTTTTGATGAAGCGGAGTCTGTATTTCACCAGGCGGTTGACCTTCAACCAAAGTCCGCAGACGCTCATTACTGGCTCGGCATGACCTATTACGAGCGCAGTAACAACAAAGAAGCGGTCAAACAGTTTAAAGTGGCGATTCACCGTAAGAAACAGTTTCCGGAAGCATATATCGGTCTGGGCCGGACTTATATGCGTATAAAGAATCGTATGGTCGATGCCCGGCAGATGTTAAAGGAGGCCCTGAAATACGATAATAAGAATGCCCAGGTATACTATTATCTGGGGTTATCCTATATAGAACAAAGTAAACGGGATCCGGCTGCTCCACTCTATGTGATGCAGGCGCGTAAAGCGTTTCAACAGGCTACTGCCAACAATCCTCGACATCCCGATGCGTACTATCAGTTGGGTTTGTCTTTTGAAAACCCTTCCCGGGATTATAAAAAAGCGCTGTCGATTTTTTATCGACAGCTTACCGTCAATCCGGGACACGGGGATGCGGTGTCTCATCTCGGACGATGCTGCTTTTTAACCGGTCAGTATCGTGAGGGTGTCGATTTATTGACCCAATTGATAGATCTATACGGGGAGGCCATACCGAAGTATGCCCATACGGTGGTTGCCCTGTTGAATGCGTCCTATCTGAATTCTCAAAAACTGTATGAAGAAGCCGGCAATGTATATGAGCAATACATCGGATCGCTCAATTCCGTAGAACGGCGTTATTACACGGACCTGTTCTATGTTGCATCCGAAGAAGAATATCTGTTGTATTCCCGGGCGACAGATGCCGAACAGACTGAGATTCAGCGCAAGTTCTGGGCTTCCCGGGATCCTGCTCCGGCGACCATTATCAATGAGCGCCTGATTGAGCACTATCGGCGTGTTATACACGCCCGCGAGCATTATGCCCGCGGGCGGCAACCCTGGGATCGGCGCGGAGATATCTACATCCGCTATGGCGAGCCCGATGATTTACAGCATTTTATCCTGCAGGCCGGTGAAAAGGCATTGGATAATTACAGACCGACCGGCGATGCGCGCATTGATGTGATCAGGGAGCGTAATTATATCTTCCGTTATCGGCTGAAGGTGGATAACGCCGGTGCGGACTGGGGTACTGAACTCAATCGTCAGATCGAGGATCTGGATAGTCCCGAGCGTATACTCATAGAAACCGCGAGTGACGCCGACACCTTTTTACTTCAAGCCGTAAACAAGATGCAAGCCATGGCGTTTGTCGCCGAGAGCTGGGTCTATATCGAACATGACATGGAGATGTTTTTTGTCGATCAACTTGGAACCGGGAAATTCGACTACCCGCTCGGCACCCATGAAACCAGCATTGAGGAAGCCAGTATACAGGGGCGGTTTCATCCCAAACGCATGGCTGAGGAATTTATCGAAAAGACGCCGGAATCGTATGCGTTTGACTATGGTGGTGATAATCTGGATTTCCTTTACGATATGGTCACTTTTAAAGGCGAGGGACCAGAGACTTATATCGAAATTGCTTACGTCGTGCCCTCACATCAACTGGGTGCCGTTTCAGATGGCCAGGGTCTTAAAACCTGGCTTAACAGTCATGTCGTATTCCGGGATGGTGATTATAACCGCATGGCCAATGTATCGAAACGCATCGGCCCGATCGAACGGTATATGGAGGTTGTGGCCAGGAAAAAAATCGGCGTGAATCTGCATATTGCCGTGCTCGATATGAACGCCCCGGCCGGCAGCTACCGATCCGCCGTTGAAGTAAGGGATGAAGCGACGCGGCGCATCGGTATTTTTGAACAGATGTTCACTGTTCCGGATTATGATAGCGACTCTCTTATGGTCAGCGATATCAAACTGGCTATGTCTATTACGCCCGATGAAGGCACCGGACCTTTTATACGTCACGGCCTGAAGATTGAGCCCAATCCGGCGCGTTTGTATCAGCGGGCCGAACCGGTACATTTCTACTATGAGATATACAATTTAGCCCAGGATGCCCAGGGCCGAACATTGTACCAAGTCGAACTTGAAGTCACAACGAAAGAGCCTCAGCGTAATATCATATGGAAGTTCCTGGCTGGTCTCGGTAAATTTATCGGCCAATCCAGTGACGAGCAATCCGTATTCATGGTGTTTGAGAACGGTGGCATCACGGCAGATGAGTACAGTTACACTTCCATCGATACCGGCGAGTCTCCGACCGGCACCTATGCTATGACCGTGCGGATCAAGGATCTGCATAGCGGCCAGACCGTGTCCAAGATCAAAGAATTCGTCGTGACCAATGATCGCTCAACTGCCTTTTCAAAAGATGAGCAAGAGCAACCGATTGATATGCAGTTGATGGATAATGAGGGAAAATGACTGAGCGACGAAAAGCACAGCGAGCGAAGCGCGTTCATTGTTTTCGATTGAGCGGAGCGAAATCCAACAACGAAACTTCCCACCAAGGATGACCCTGCTACTTAATCGTATTAACTATAAGAGGCACACCTTTATGCGCCTTTCCGCTTTATGAATGGATATCTTATGAGAAAATCTGAATACATACTTTCTGTCAGATGGTGGTTCTACGTCACGATAGCCGGATGGATTATCACGCTGCCGGCAAGCGCACAGGATGCGGCGGCTCTGCTGGAGCAGGGCCGGACGCAATATGAAGCGCAGCAGTATGAAGAAGCAGAAGAGACGCTGAGAGCACTTGTTAAGCAAGAATCCACATCGGCGCCGGCCTATCTCTGGCTTGGCCGGGTACTGGATGCTCAGGCGCGGTATAAAGATGCGGAGAAGGAGATCAAGAAGGCGTTAAAAATAGACAAGACCTTGACCGAAGGCCATATCGAACTGGCCAAAGTCTACATCCATAGAGAAAAAAATAAAGACGCCCGGAAGGCATTGGATAAGGCGGAAAAGCTCGAACCCGATAACGCGGAGGTACCTTATTATCGGGGATTTACCTATGGTAAGGTTACGCTCGGATTTTTTCGTCGCGGCAAAATCGAAAAAGAATTTGAGCGTCGTCACGATTCATTTCAGCGGGCCATCGAACTGAACCCCGACCATCCGGATGCCTATTTTCAGTTAGGCTATGCTTTTGAAACCATCATGGGAGATCTGGATCTGGCGCTCCCCTGGTTTTTTAAACAGGCGTCTGTAACCCCGGATCATAATCAGACCATGTATCGATTGGCGGCCGGCGCGATTCGCCTGGAGCAGTATCAGCGGGGCTTTGCCCTGTTCCAGCAACTGGCCGGTATCCACGATGTAAAGACCTATCCGCTTATCCAGGGGATGCTCGGGCGACTCGAAGCGTATTTTTATCATGCACAGAATAAGCATGGCCGCGCTTATCGTGCTTACGAAAAATATCTAACCGCGCTGGCATCGGTTGATCCGGTCGAGGCCGCCTTATATAAGAATCTGGCTCAGGTGGCTTCCGAAGAGGTGGCCGAGGCGTATCAGGTCGCTTCTGAAGAAGAACAGCAGGAAATATGGCGGGCCCATTGGGCGGCCCGAGATCCCGATCCCACGACCGTCCTCAACGAACGGCTGGTGGAACATTACCGCCGGGTGATGTATTCAAGACGTCACTTTTCGGAAGGGAAGGAACCCTGGGACCGGCGCGGAGAGATTTACATCCGCTTCGGTGAACCCGATGACCGGCAGCATTTCTTATTGCAGTCGGGTGAAGATGTTATTACCAACATTTTTCCGACCAATAATCAGGCGGTAGATGCCATTCGAGAACAGAACCGTCATCGGTACAAAATGCAGCTCAGCACCGGTACCGCAGACTGGTCGGAAGACGGATTTATGGGCCGGGCGGCCCGTGAGACCCGGGCGGTTTCGTTTCCTACGGAGAGCTGGGTTTATGTCCCGTTCGGGCTGGAGCTGTTTTTTTCAGATCAGATGAATTCAGGAAAATTCGACTATCCTCTTCAATCCATCGAGTTGCCTGCCGACGTTTCCAACTTCGGTGTCACTAATCGGCTTGCACAGCAGTTTCTCAATACACCGAGAAAGCAGGCTGAGGAATTGATTAAAAAAGTACCCGAGTCCTTCAACTACGACTATGGCGGCGAGCAACTTACTTTCGTCTATGATATGGTTTCCTTCAAAGGCGCTGACGGTCAGGCGGAGATTGAAGTGGCCTACAGTATCCCTTCCTATCAGCTTGGCAATTCGGATGATGGTCTGGGGATGCAAACCTGGTTTAACGGCCGTGTAGCCTTACAGGATGAAAAAATGAATCACGTCAGAGCTTCCACCTTTTCTATGGGTCCGGTCGCCCGGCCCATGGCGGAGAACGAGGCGGTTCAGCTTCAAACAGCGGCTTTTTCGTTTCAGGCACCGGCGGGGAGGTTCCGATCTGCCATGGCGGTGAGAGATTCGGTCTCAAAACGATTCGGCATTTATACCGCACCGTTTACCGTTACCGACTACAGCACGCCTGTATTACACCTGAGCGATATCAAACTGTCGTCTTCCATTGCACCGACGGATCAGACCAGTCTCTTTGTGCGAAATGGACTGTATATTACGCCCTATCCTGCTCGCATGTATCCGCAGCGTGCGCCTGTATTCATCTATTATGAGCTGTACAATCTGACGCTCGACGCGCAAGGACGCACCGCGTTCCTGACGGAACTGCAGATCACGGCCAAGGAAGAACAGCGAGGATCTGCCTGGCGGTTGCTGATCAGCCTGGGACGCCTGATTACGCAGTCAGAGGACGATCAATCCGTTATTTTGACGTTTGAGGACGCGGGGATCAAATCCGATGAATACAAATACACCTCTATCGACACGAGCGATTCACCTGCCGGTGCCTATACGCTGTCCCTGACGATTACGGACCTTCACTCCGATCAAAAAACAACCAAATCTGTTGATTTCGTCATTGTGAAGAATTGAAGGTGGCTTGTAGGCGCACGGCACGCCGTGCGTCTATCTGCCAATTTAAAACATCACCCTCCACACCTGGAGGTGGATTATGCCATCACGTATTTCTACCTATATCGTCTGGATATGTTTTTGGGCTGTACCTGCGATCGGTTTTGCGCAGGAAGCGGAGCTGCCGCGCCTGTTGGAATCCGGGCAGATATTAGATCAGGATCGCCGGTATGATGAGGCAGAGGCGGTATATCGCCAGGCAGTGGATGCCTTTCCAAAATCGTATCTGGCTCACTACCGCCTGGGTATGGCGTTGTACGCTCAGGCTCGGGATAAGGAGGCGGAGAAGCAGTTTAAAAAAGCGGCCAGGCTGGATAAGAAAAGTCCGGAAGGGCTTATCGGCCAGGGGCTGGTGCTTCTACGCAAACCCAAAAGGCGGATGGATGCACGGGCCATGCTCAGGCGTGCTGAAAAGATCGCGCCGGAGCGGGCAGACATCCAGTTCCAACTTGGGATGACGTATGTCAGTCAGACCAAGCTGGGGCGCACGCGAGACTACGGCGCGTTTGGCGATGGCCGGAAATACTTTAAAAAGACGATTGCCATCGACCCACAACATCCGGATGCTTATTTCCAACTCGGGCGTTCGTATGAGTATCCGGGCCGAGCGTGTAACAAGGCTATCCCCTATTATCTTCAGCAAGTAAAGGCCACGCCCTCTCATGAAGAAGCCCTCAAGCATTTGGGTCGGTGCATCGTGGCGGTAGGCCGGCTTCAGGATGGGCTTCTTATGCTGGACGACCTGGTCGAATTACATGCTGAGAACCTGGCGCCGGTTTACGATACGGTGCGTCTCCAATTGCTGGCCATGTATTATCAAACCCAGGGTCGTTTCAGGGAGGCGCTGGCAGCTTATGAAATCTACATTCCGTTGCTCGACGCCGAAGAAAGGGTTTTGTACCGTAAGCTGAATCTGGTCGGCGCTAAGGATGAATTACAGGCTTCCCGGGAGATCTCCGAGGATGAATATCCTGAATTCCAGCGAAGATTCTGGGATATGCGCGATCCGGATCCAACCTCGAGAATCAACGAACGTCTGGTGGAGCACTACCGGCGTATTACGTATGCCCGTCTGATGTTCGCCAGGTCCGGCTTTCCGTGGGATCGTCGCGGTGAGATCTATGTCCGTTACGGGGAACCGGACGCCCGATCGGGGTTTATCGCCGCTGGAACGGACGGCGCCCAGAATATGCCGGGCAACAATACATCTATGGATACCATACGGGATCGGAACAGGGGAAAAAGAAATGCATTCCGGTATTCTTTGGACGTAACGCCCATGCTCTCGTCTTCTCCTTATTCCCTTGCCGGCTTCCGGACGGAAAGTTGGGTGTATGTAGAGCATAATCTGGAGTTATTTTTTACCGATCAACTCGGCAATGAAAAATTCGATTATCCAGCGGAAAAGTTCGGTATTGACAATTTCCATCCCAGAAGAGTCGTTGAGGTGTTAATAGAGCGTGTTCCGGAGCATTACGATTACAATTACGGTGGTGATCCGCTCGATGCGGCGGTCGATATCGTCACTTTCAGAGACGACGATGATCGAACCCTGGTGGAAGTTGCCTACAGCGTACCCTGGATAGCGCTGGGTCATGCCGAGGACGGCCTGGGTATGAAGACCTGGTTGGACAGCCGGTTCTCGTTACGAGACGATGATTATCGCTGGATCATGGCTGTTGAGGATAGTATAGGTCCTATTGAACGGCCTTTGGAAGATATCGCCAAATTACCCGAAGCCGATAGTGTGTATGTGTCGGTTTTGACGTTCCGGGCTGATGCCGGATCGTATCAATCCGCTCTTTCCATCCGGGATAAGGTTACCCGGCGCATCGGCATGTTCAAACATCCTCTTACGGTAGCGGACTATCGCGGCGATAGTCTGATGATCAGTGATATAAAACTGTCCACGTTCATTACGCCGACGCGGGTCGCTGGCCTTTTTGTTCGCCACGGTCTGGACATGACTCCCCATCCTTCGCGTATCTATCGACCGGCCCAGCCGGTTCATTTGTATTATGAAGTCTATAACCTGACCCCCGATGCCGAAGGCCGTTCTACCTACCAGACGCAGCTTGAAATCAAAAAGAAGGAGGGAGAGAAAGGCGTCGCAGGCCGAATTTTTTCCGGTATCGGCAGCTTGTTCTCCTCTTCGGATAACGACCAGGCCGTCATCTATACGTTTGAAGATGCCGTAATTGGCGATACGGCCTATAAATATACTTCAATCGACACGCATGAATTGCCGGAGGGCGTATATACGCTCTCCGTAAAACTAACGGATCCGGCTACCGGCGCGGATGTGGTGAAGACCACTGATTTTGCGATGGCAAAGGGGGAGTAGATGGGTAGGTGGGCAGGTGGGCAGGTGGGCATTGAGGTTTTATGCCTGATCTGCTGCTGGGCGATCACCGCCGGCGCGCAGACAGAGGGGGGTATAGCGCACTTTGAGGCCGGTCGTTTTGAGGAGGCCGAAGTGGTTTTCCGGCAGGCTGTCGAGCAAGCGCCGAAAGACGCAGAGGCGTATTACTGGCTTGGCAGAGCGCTGTATGAGCAGCATCGGGATAAAGATGCGATAGAACAATTCAAAAGATCGTCCAAGCTGGACAAGAAAAATCCGGCCCCGCATATCGGTGTCGGTCGGGCCTATTTACGTATGCCCAAACGCCGCTATGATGCCCGCACCGCTTTCCAACGCGCCGACAAACTGGCGCCGGATGATGCCGATATCCAGGATTATATAGGACTGACCTTCGCCAATAATCTCGGTAAAAGACGGGAATACGGCGTGGATGGACGTCGCTATTTTCGTAAGGCCATCGAACTGGACCCGCAGCATTCGAATGCCCATTATCATCTGGGTCTGACCTACGATCAATCGCCGGGACGAAATTATAAAAAGGCGATTCCCCATTATTTCAACCAGCTCCTGGCCGTCCCCGACCACGCGGAAGCGCTGGATCGTCTCGTGCAGTGCCTCATCAAAACAGATCAGTATGCCGAAGGGGTGGATATGGTGAACCAGATCGGCATACTGCCCGGATCGGAGAAGAATCCGAAGTTCGAAATATACCGTGGGCAACTCTATGCTGTCGTCCTGCAGCAGAAGGAAAATGATTTTTCCGAAGCGTATGAGGTGTATGGAGACATGCTGGATAGAATGGATCTGGAAGAGAAAAAGTGGTTTACGGACCTGACGTTGGTGGCGCCGGCCGATGTATTGACCCAATACGAGAAGGCGTCTGAAGAGGATCAGCAGGAAATCCGGCGCCGGTTCTGGGCGGAACGGGACCCTGATCCGACGACGGTAGTTAACGAACGCCTGGTAGAACACTACCGGCGTGTGCTGTTCGCCCGTATGCATTTTGCCCAGGCCAAATCTCCCTGGGACCGCCGGGGCGATATTTACATCCGCTATGGGGAGCCTGACTCCCGGCAGCCGGTGCGTGGACCGACCAGTGACGAGGCCAGCTACTTTCCTACGGGCGACGGGCGGGTGGCCTCGATTCGGGAGATTAATCGGCGTCTTCGGTACCGGTATGGCGGTAACGGATTCACAGAGAGCTGGGTTTACGTCCCCTATGGTGTTGAAATTATTCTCGCCGATCGTTTCGGCAACGGCATATACGAATATCCCCCGCCGGTGGTGGATATTCGTGAGGACCGTTTTCATCCCGAAGTGGTTATGGCCGAACTGATAAACAAGCACTCCGAAGGGTATCGGTACGATTACGGCGGTGAGCCGATGGAGTTTCTGTTCGACGTGGTGACCTATCGGGGACCCGATAATCAGACGGAAGTCGAAATGGACTTCAGCATTCCTGCCCGCCAGCTCGGCTATGCCCATGACGGAATCGGTGGTGATCTGACCTCCTTTTCAAGTCGGGTGGTCCTGCGGGATTATGATCTGCATTGGGTTACTGATATGGCCTTTAAGATCGGCCCCATAGAACGCCCGAAATTCAAGGTTTCCAGGAAGTACGCCAAATCGAACGTACGCGTTGCCTCGTTGCATATGACAGCCTCGCCCGGTCGCTACCAGACCGCTGTGGCTGTCCGTGATTCCGTATCACGCCGTATCGGTATCTATAAAGCCTGGCTTGCCGTCTGGAATTACGACAATGAGACATTGAATCTGAGCGACATCAGACTGGCCACCGATATAACACCGGGTGCCAGACCGGGGCCATTCGTGCGTAATGGATTTAAAATCATACCTAATCCTTCTCTTCAGTTCAAGCGTACCAAACCTATCCATCTTTATTATGAGCTCTACAACCTGACGAAAGACGAAGACGGACGTACAGCCTATCGGGCCGATATCGAAATCACCATGAAGCGGAAAGACATGAATATCGTCTTCCGTTTCTTTGCGGCGCTGGGTCGACTGATCAAGTCCGAAGCAGATGAAGAATCGGTTCTCCTGTCCTTCGAAGGGGCTGGCGAGGTATCGGATCCGCCGCAGTATACCTCCATCGATCCCACGGATTCCACGCCGGGTGATTATACCATTCGCCTGACCATTACGGACCTGCATACGGGCCAGGCCGTCGTGAAAGCGAAAGATTTTGTTCTGTTGAACGATCGAAAACCACCGGTGGAAGATCCGACGCTGTAATGACGGTAGAACTGTAACATGTTGAGATACACCATGAATCGAATCATCCGTATCTTATTTTTCTTCCTGACATTGTCCTTGGTCAACGTCTCCTTTGCCCAGCAGGAAACCAGTACGCCATACCAACGCGGTCAGGCTCTGTATAACGCTGAAAATCATGAGGCGGCGGCCTCTGTTTTTCGTGACCTGTTGCGCGATGATCCTTCAGCGTCGGATGCTCGATACTGGCTCGGCATGAGTTATTACCATCAGAATAAAATCGGCGATGCCAAGCAATGTTTTCGGTACTTAACTGGTCCCGGCTCGAAAGAAGCCCGGTCTTTCAAAGCCCTGGGCATGGTTTTCCTTAAAGAATCATATCGGGCGTTTGAAGCGTTGGAGGCATTCAGGAAAGCGATCAAACTGGCACCCGGTGATGCGGACGGATCCTACTGGCTCGGCATGGCGTATCTGACCATGATGGGGCGGGGACCGATCGCTGAACATCCTTCTATCGGAAAAGCAAAGGCCGCTTTCGAGAAAGCGCTGGCGCTCGATCGGGACCATCCTGATGCCGGCCATCAACTCGGGCGGGTGTATGAAGGCGCTGCGGGCGACCTGTACAATCCCAATCTGACGGATTCGTTTTATGAGATGGGGGTTCCATACGGCGGCGATTCCGTCGATCTGATGAGCGCCATTGCCGCCTACAAGGGGCAGATCAAGCATACGCCGGACCATACCGCCGCCCGCCGCGCCCTGGCGACGGTCCATAGCCGTCTCGGCAGCCATACGGCAGCGATCCCGGCGTTTCGATTGCTTACAAAGGAAGCGCCGGAGGATATCGAGCTGAGTCTGGACCTGGCCATGGCTTACTGGCGGGCGAAAGACTGGCCGAAAGCTCAGGAGGCATTCGAGCGGGCCATTGAAATGCTGCCGGAAGAAGAACAGGTGCTGTACAGGGATTTTTCTCTGTTTACGGGCACGGAAGAGGCCGAGAACTACGAAAAGACAGAGGAACCGGAACAGGAAAAACTCTGGCGTGATTTCTTTGAAATGCGAGATCCTATCCCGTTGACGCCTGAGAACGAACGGCTTATCGAACATTATGCCAGGGTCACCTATGCCCGCCGCGCCTTCGCCCGGGATAAGTTTCCATGGGATCGCCGCGGTGACATCGTGATTAGGTATGGCCTACCGGATTATGTCCATCAAGATCGCCGTCTGGTTGAAATCGGAGACACCGCACATGGGCGCGGTCAGCAGCCCCATTGGGGGGAAGACTGGCTGTATCTGCATCTACAGGACCCGGATGATAATGATCCGGTTATGCTGACCTTCGGGAATGTCATGTCTTCTCGAAGGTATGACTATCCGCCTATTTTTCCTGGCAATTACAACCCGGACCCCAAATACGGGACCAGAGCCACCCATCCGTATTACATCTCACAGCGGGTTATTGATGAGACGCCCGAGCAGCATGTGCCGCGTGAAATGGGCTTGCCGTTTGATTTTGCCTATGATCCGGTGGCCTTCCGGGGTGAGGACGGCAGCACCCGCCTGGAAATCGCCTACGGTGTGCCGGGTGAATACCGGGTTACAGATGACGCCGGTATGATCGATCAGGCGCTGGATATGGGTGTTGTGCTGTATGGAGATTCCTGGACCCGTGTATTGGCGGACTCAAGCTGGTCGCCGCTCTTCAGGCCATCTGAAGAAGAGATCCCCGGGTTAGCCGTTGCCGTGCAGGATGTCGAAGTGCCGCCCGGCGACTATCTGATGGCCGTCCAGGCCCATGATCGATTCAACCGGTGGTACGGTGTACAACGGGACGCCATCTCCATACCGGATTTTACCACACCGGGCCTGCATATGAGCGGCATCCGCCTGGCTACCCGTGTGCCGCCCGAAGTGGAAGACCCGGATATGGAGATGCGCGCCGGTGAGCGTCTGGCGCCGAATCCGGCCAAACAGTATCCGCAGGGGGCGCCGGTCTATTTCTACCTTGAAGTGTACGATCTTGCGCTGGGTAACTCGGATCAGAGTCGCTATCAGATCGACATTGCTGTAAGTAACGTTGAGCCGTCCATGAAAGGGCGTCGCCTCATCTGGCGGTTGCTGTCGGAGGTGGAGCGCATTCTCGGCTATCCTGCGGACCAGCAGACGGTGACCATGGTTTTCGAACAGTCCGGCCAGGAGACCGACGCGGCCTGGTCTTCGGCCATATCGACCGATCAACTTCGAGCCGGTATATATAAGCTGAGTGTGGCGGTCACAGACCTGATCCGGCAGGAGACGGTGATGCAGACGCAGGTGTTTGAGATGGTGAGGTGATTTGGTGATTTGGTGATTGAAAAACTAAAATCAATCAACAAATCAACGGCGTGCGTACCCTGTCTTTTCCCACGGCCAGTAGAGGAACGTGACCGCCCGGCCGAAGTCCTCGGCGTGCCTCGGCGTGCCAAAGGTATTTGCTGGCGATGGGGCTCATCCATGGAGCCGATCTCTGGAGGTGGGGTCTGCCTGTTATTAATCGTCCATCTGCTACCGATGAAGAAATCCGCTTGATTCACTTCTCGTGATGTCGTATTTCCTCAATAAGATGATTTGGGAATAATGTATTTTATCGGTAAAAGTAACCGGCTGATAAGGTTATTCGTCAAATCACCCGATTCAATAGACTACTATCAGCCTGAACCAATCCTGAAAATTCCGGCGAATCACCGAATGCAATTTGAATTTCTAATTCCAAAACGTCCTGTCTCAGGACAAACCACAACTCGAAAAAATTTACAAAAGTGGAAAACATATGTGCAAGAAATAGCCGAAAAATCGTGGAGTGGAACGCCTTTATCCAGTAAAAATATATAGCTACTATTGGTCTACCTGTGCGATACGAATGCTCCCGTCGATACACATAACATTATCAAGCCGATACAGGATGCGCTGGTCGGACTGGTATACGATGATGACTTGCTGGTTACTGATGTGGAATCGTATCGCCGACCGTTAACGGGAACATTTTGATATCACTCGCTTTCCACCGTTGCTTCTAACCGGTTTAACGACAGGAAAGGAATGTGTCTTTGTCAGAGTATCTGACGCGAGTGTACTGGAGAGTTACTTATGAATATTAGTTCTCAAGGCAGCCATAACTCCGTTGAATCAAGTATAGCGGAAAAATATCGAAAGAAAGGCTTCGAGGTGATTACCAACCCTCAATCGAAAGACTTGCCTTTTGACTTGGGTACTTACCGCCCTGATCTGGTAGTCAGAAAATCGAAGAATAAGGGCTATATCATTGAAGTGAAAACCTCATCCGCACAAATTTCTGTAGGGAGATACCAGGAAATAGCAAGCAATATTTCTCAACATACCGGCTGGCGTTTTCTGCTGATCACAGGAGATGGCGCTGTTTCAAATAGTCAAGATGGGATCGAGGGAAATCTTCTAAAGTGGGGCCAAATATATCAGCGTAAAGAGCAAGCCGATCGGCTTATATCTTCAGGTGAATCAGAAGGGGCCTTTTTGTCGCTTTGGGTTTTGTTCGAGGCGCTCATGAGAAAACGAGCCGAACAGATTTTTCTTCCTATTGAGCGGATTCCTACCATCCCTCTAATCAAGCATTTATATTCACAGGGTGAGCTTGATATGGAGCAGTTTGATCAAGCCCTATCGCTCCAGAACTTAAGAAATCAACTGATTCATGGGATCGAAGTGCTTGATCTTAGCGAGCCCATAATCCACATTCAATATCTGGTAGATGATCTCCTGAAATCCTGGGGGCCGAATCAGCCTGTTAAGCCGTGAGGAACTCGCGTCTTTCCAGGCTACATAGAATGTTCCTCATGCTTCTTTCGCCCATTCACGCAGCAGATACTTCTGGATCTTGCCTGTCGCTGTCTTGGACAGTTCGCCGAAGATTACTTTTTTCGGCGCTTTGAAATGGGCCATGTGGGCTCGGCAATACGTGATCAGATCCTGCTCGGTGATATCATTGGCCTCTGCACTGAGGTCCACGAAGGCGCACGGCGTTTCGCCCCACTTTTCGTCCGGACGGGCGACCACGGCTGCTTCACGAACGGCAGGGTGTCGGTACAGCACTTCTTCAATCTCCAGGCTGGAAATATTTTCACCGCCTGATATGATGATGTCTTTGGAGCGGTCTTTGATTTCGATATAGCTGTCCAGATGCCTGACGCCCAGATCGCCGGAATGAAACCAGCCGTCTGCAAAAGACGCCCGGGTTGCGGTTTCGTTTTTTAAATACCCTTTCATGACTGTATTGCCGCGAAACATCACCTCACCAATGGTCTCTCCATCGGAAGGGACCTCTACCATGGTCTCCGGATTGAAGACCCGGATATCTTCCAGGGTTGAAAACCGCACCCCCTGCCGGGCCAGTTTGCCGGCCAGGACGGTCATGTCCAGATCGTCCCACTCTGCCTGCCGGGCGCAGTAGGTGGACGGCCCATAGGTTTCGGTCAGTCCGTAAATATGCGTAATGCGAAAGCCCATCGCCTGCATCCGCTCAATGACCGTGCTTGGCGGCGCCGCGCCGCCGGTGGCCACATTCACGATCTGCGGAAAGGACCGTTTGGCTTCCTCCGGGGCGTGAATGAGCATATTTAATATGACCGGCGCCCCGCAAAAATGCGTCACATCATGCTGGACGATAGAGGTAAAAATTTCAGCCGGATAGACCTGACTGAGACAGATATGGGTCCCCCCGACTGCGGCGACCGCCCAGGGGTAGGTCCAGCCGTTACAGTGGAACATGGGCAGCGTCCAGAGATAGACGGATTGGTCATTTAACCCGAAAGCAATGACATTACCCAGTGCTTCCAGATAGGCGCCTCGATGATGATAGACCACGCCTTTGGGATTGCCTGTGGTCCCGGAGGTATAATTTAATGTGATTGCCTGCCATTCGTCCTCCGGGGTCTGCCATGCCTCTTCCGCATCCCCCTCATTGAGAAAATCTTCATAGTCTATGGCACCTGTGAAGGGCATCCCCTCTGCTATTTCTACCAGGATGGGCTTATGAGCATCCGGTAAGCGCTCCGTGATATCCTGAGCGAGTGTCCTGAAATGCTGATCCACAATGAACATACGAGCTTCGCCGTGCTGTAATTGAAACGCGATGACCTCCGCGTCAAGCCGGGTGTTCATCGCGTTGAGTATCGCGCCGCACATGGGGACGCCGAAATGGGCTTCCAGAACCGCCGGTACATTGGGGGCCAGCATGGCTACCGTATCATCCTTGCCGATCCCGCGGCGTTTCAACGCGGACGCCATTTTTCTACAGCGATCGTAATAGGTTCGGTAGTCATACTGCGTATCGCCATAGATGATGGCTGTTTTCCCGGGATAGATCTCTGCCGCCCGCTGCAGGAAATACAAAGGCGTCAGCGCGGTATAGTTGGCCGGACATTTTTCCAGACCCCGTTCGTATTTATCGTGTACCATGCAGACTCCTCCATCATGTGGATGTGTCTTTAGCTTACACTACCCGCCACCTGCTATCTGCCACCTGCCCTGATGTGCAACATCCGTTATCATATACGATCCTGCTCTCCCTGTCAATTATGGTCCTTGTAAAGAAGTAAAGGCAGTTAACTACAGGGAGACACAGGGGCACAAGGTTTTATTGTTTATAGCTTTCACTCTGTACTCGGAACCACTTTTCAAAATAGACCATATATTTCTTCTTGGATCTGAATGTATGGTATTGTATCTTCATTGTATATACATAATAATCGAAGATAAAGGAGATGGGCATGAAAATGCAGATCCGAAAGTGGGGGAACAGCCTGGCCATACGTATACCTCGCGCATTAGCTGTGGAATCACAAATTGAGCAGGGTGCAGAAGTCAATGTTACCGTCATCGAAGGGAAACTGGTCATAACACCTGTTACGAAGAAAAGTTATAACCTGGAGGAATTAGTCGCAGGCATCACAGAGGAAAATCGACATAGCGAAGTAGATACCGGACCGGCTCAAGGAGACGAGGTATGGTAAACCAGACGTATGTTCCTCAACGAGGTGATGTCGTTTGGCTTAATTTTACACCGCAGGCAGGACATGAACAGGCCGGTAGAAGACCAGCCGTTGTTGTTTCACCTGCTTCCTACAATAGTAAATCAGGCTTAGCGATTTTCTGTCCGGTTACAAACCGAATCAAGGGATATCCATTTGAAGTTCGTTTACCGGAGGATGTGCCTACTACAGGCGTCGTTCTTGTTGATCAGGTAAAGAGTCTGGATTGGCGTACACGCCGCGTAGAATTTTTATGTACACTCCCGCAGGCTACCCTTATAGATGTCCTGCAAAAATTAGCGCCGCTTGTGCAGTAAATGAAGATTATATAAAAAAGGATAACCCATGCCATATCGTCAATTAGGCAAAGCCGGTGTTCAGGTGTCTGTGATCGGACTCGGAACGAACCGGTTCGGGACGGACGCTGTGCCTCAGCAGGACGTCCATACGATCATGGACGCCGCCGAGGATCTCGGAATCAATTTTATAGATACCGCCGACATCTATGTCAAAGGCCGATCGGAAGAGACGCTGGGCAAGGCGCTGAAAGGTCGGTGGGATCGATTCGTTCTGGCGTCTAAGTTCAGCATGCATATGAGCGATGGGCCGAACGATTGGGGCACCTCGCGGTATCATATGATGCATGCGGTCGAGGCCAGTCTGCGCCGGTTGCAAAACGACCATATCGATCTGTATTACGTACATCGATGGGACGATCGAACGCCGGTGGAAGAGATGCTCCGTGGGCTCGATGATCTGATTCGCATGGGAAAGGTGATATTCTCGGAAAGTTGATCGCCTGGTCGGCGGACTATGGCCGCAGCCTCCATGAACTGGCGCATGCCTGGCTGCTCGCTCAGCCCTCAGTCTGCTCGGTCATCTCCGGCGCGCCGAAGCTGGAGCAGATGCAACACAACGCAAAAGCGGCGGACTGGATGCTGACCGACGAAGAAATGGATGAGATCAACACGATCCTTAAAGGATAGGGGTACAGTATGGAAACCATTATCATTGAAGATTGAAGAGAAACTATATAATATTAGAGTATACTTCCCATTAAGCTTATTTAAATCCTTAACTTGAATCTCATGCGCAGATTTATCCTGTATCCCCTTATCCTGCTTCTGGCTTATCCGATACTTCCCCTGCACGCTCAGGAAGAGGTCTCCTCTCTGCTCAGCGCTGGGCAGAATCTGTATTTATCCGGGCGTTTCTCTGAGGCGGAGACTGTATTCCGGCAGGCGGTCGAGCAGGATTCGAAATCCGGACCGGCGTACTACTGGCTGGGCATGGCGTTGTATGAGCAGGATAATCTGGACGAGGCGGAGGGGCTGTTTAAGCGGGCGATGCGGCTGGATAAAAAATCGGCCCTGGGGCATATGGGCCTGGGCCTGGTGTATCTGAAGACCCCGAACCGCCGTATGGACGCCCGGGCGGCGATGCGCGAAGCGGTGAAACGGGCGCCGGATGATGCTCAGATTCAGTACTATATGGGCATGACCTTCGTCGGTCAGAACAAAGCGGGTAAGCTGCTCAGCGCCGAAGCCGACGGGCGGGCGTATTTCCAGAAGGTCGTGACGCTCGAACCCGACCATCCGGATGCGTACTACCAGCTCGGGCTGTCGCACGAGTATCCGCAGCAGGCGTACGATCAGGCGATATTTCTGTATTTTCGCCAGCTTTCCGTGACGCCGGACCATCGGGATGCACTGTTGCATCTGGGGACCATCTGTTATGTCAGCGAGCGCTATGAACAGGGACTGGATCTGATTGATCAGTTGACCATGATGCACGGGGAGGAAACGGCGCCGCTGTTTCGTGTCGTCCGGGCGCAGTTGGAAGCGGCTCATTATCACAGTCAGCAGATGTATGATAAAGCCTGGGAAGCTTACGAACTGTATCTTACGTCTGTAGATGCGGACGAGCGCGCTTACTACGAAGACCTGAAATATATCGCAGCGCCGGATGAGTATGAGACTTATCAGGCCGCCTCTGAAGACGAGCAGACTGAGATCCTCCGCCGTTTCTGGGCGTCGCGCGACCCGAATCCGGCGACCGTGGTGAATGAACGTCTGGTTGAGCATGATCGGCGCGTCATGTTTGCGCGTGAATATTTCGCCGGAGGCAAAATGCCCTGGGACCGGCGCGGAGATATCTACATCCGTTACGGTGATCCCGATGACCGTCAGCGGTTCCTCGGCGGCTCGAACGAAGAGGATGTGTTCATGACAACCCGTAATCCTTTCGGCAGTTCGATACGGGAGCGGTCATTTCGCACCGGTGGCAATGAAGAGGATTTCGTCCGGCCGACCGACAATCCGGAGGTGGACGCCATACGGGAGGTCAATCGACAGACGCGTTACCGCTTGAGGGCCCGCGGAGCGCATGCCTCCGAAAGCTGGGTGTATATCCCCTACGGTCTGGAGTTATTCTTTGTGGACCAGCGCGGGGACGGTAACTACGATTACCCGAACATTATGATGGATCCGACCGCGATATTCAGCCAGGTGGCCGGCGCCAGGCAGGAGAAATTTCATCCGGAGGCTATAGCCGAATTGCTTATCAAGCGCCGGCCGGAGGATTATCATCATGAATTCGGCGGCGATCCTTTGCAGTTAGTCTTCGATATGGTGACCTTTCGAGGAGAAGACCAGCAGACGGAAGTGGAACTCATCCTGAGTCTGCCCACCTGGCAGTTGGGTTCTGTACAGGATGGCAACGGCCTCAGAACGCATCTGGATACCCATGTGTCGTTACGAGACGCCGAGTTCCGGAATGTGGTATCCCATGTCCAGCGATACGGCCCTCTGGACCGGCCTACGACCCCTCAGGTGAGGCGGCAGTCGGACGTAGATATGCATACGATATCAGCTGTCTTTTTCGCTCCTGCCGGCGTCTACGAATCTGCCGTTGAGATACAGGATGTCGCCACACGGAAAATAGGGGTGTATAAAAAGCCGGTCGTCCTGGCCGATTACCGGGGCGACAGCCTGATGATCAGTGATATTAAACTGGCCGATGACATCAAACCGTCGAACGACGAGGGGGCATTTATTCGTAACGGCTTTCGTATCTCGCCCAACGCTAGCCATTTATACCAACGAGGGCAACTGGTGTACGTGTATTACGAAATCTACAATCTTCAGCAGGACGATGTCGGCGCCACGCAATATGAGACGCTGTACGAAGTCACGCCCAAAGGTGCTGTGCTTCGCGACCGCAGTCAACAACCTGCCGAAGATGAACAATCCGTCCTCCTGTCGTACGACGAGTCCGGTCTCAGCCGGGATGATGTGAAATTCACCGGTCTCGATACCAGTATGCTCGCCCCCGGGGAGTACGAACTGACCCTCGTGGTTACCGACCGTCATTCAGGACAGAGAACGTCCAGGACGACGACTTTTGTTGTGATGGGGCTGAACTGAATTAAGATGCCTCATTTTCAGGAAGAAACCGCATATTATGTGTGGATCATGAAGGAACCCGACCCCGGCCTGGCAAATCAGATCGTCACCGATGATGCCACCGGTCTGTACCGCCTGGTTTTTCCTGATTATTTAGGGGTAGAATTTGGTTTTGGACGTTCGGTGATCAAGCTTAATAAAGACATCGTGCTGATTGATGAGTTAGGCCACGATTATACGCCCTTTGCGATGACAAAATATGGCACCTGGGGTACAAAGGCAGTGAGGGATATGCTGCCGGCAGATTATGAACCGGAGGAGTGAAGAAAATGATGATTGGGTGATGGATGCCGCTACCCGCCATCGAAAGTAAGGAGCGCCTCTACGAGGCATTATTAAAACGCGCTCCGCTTCGCTCGCTGTGCTTTTTGGTGATTGAAGAACCAACGACCATATAGTCGGCTTCTTTTTACAGAAAGTGGGAGGTTGCCGTCTCTCCGCCTGTGAGCAACGGTATTGACGAGAGGGCGGTTTCGTATTACATAAACGGAGGAATGCCAGACACCGTACTGTACTCATTTCGGAATCTTCATGGCTAAGACGAAGAAGCAAAAACGCCGACCACAGCCCGCAGCGGCTAAATACGCTAAGCCCGCCCCCGTCGTTGTCCCTCCAACTGACGATCATATTCCTTTGTTTATTCTGCTTCTGGCTACTACGAGTATGGTTGTGGGGGTGATCTGGGATATTTCCTGGGACGGCAGTATCGGTAAGGATTCCTTATTCTTGATCCGGTCAGCCAACCGGCGCGTCTTTTGCCGTATATGGGTATGCTGGGCCACGCTGCCGTCCGTCGGGAAGACGGTGCCGTCTTTGTGCATCTGCATCCCGTCGGTAGCATTTCCATGGCCTCCCAGGAAGTCCTTCAAAAAAAGAGGTCTCTGAAAACATGGACCTGCCAGCTGAGGTGGACCATAGCATTCATGCCATGGATAATGAGACGGCAGCCTCGAACAACCAGATCACCTTTCCCTTCGCGTTTCCTCGAACCGGTTCATACCGGATCTGGGTGCAGGTTAAGATCGAAGGTACAGTGATGACGGCGGTGTTTGACACCGAAGTGGAGGTCGTATTTTTTAATCCAGAGGTTCCCCTTCGCTTAGCGGATCTCTCAGCTCGCGGTCGAGATGACAATTGAATCTTTTGTCGTGTTGGGGTGAGAGCTATTCTCCAGTTCCTACAGGTGCGGTGGTTGAGCGTCCTGGGCGGAGGGGCCTTGCAGATTACAATTGTCCTCGGTGGGCCAGCGCATGGTATATTGGGATGAACGGTCACGTTTGTAGCCGGCATGCCAGTAGTTACTTGCGGCCAGCCATTCCAGCAGATCATTTTTCAAGGCTGATTTTATTTCTGAATAAGCCTCTTCCGACCAGCGGTTCCACAGTTCCCCCGGGTCGGCTTCCAGGTCGTACAGTTCGCCTTCTTCCTGGCCGATGTAGTACACCATTTTATGCGTCTGGCTGCGCATCATGATCTGGTAGTTGTCCTCGCAGAAGACGTATTTACGCGGGTTGATATCGCTGTTTGCAGGGGCATAAGGCATCAGTGACCGGCCCTCCAGGTAGGTTGGCACAGGCACACCGGCGGCGTCGAGGATCGTCGGGCCCAGGTCCATGAGTGAAACCAGATCGTGCACCTGTTCGCCCTGCCGCGCTCTGTCCGGATAGCGGATGATGAGCGGGATGTTGGTGACCGAATCATACATCAGCCATTTGTAGGCGATGGTATGGTCACCTAAATTTTCACCGTGGTCCGAGCAGAAGATAAGCAGCGTGTTCTCCATATATCCGCGTTCTTCCAAGGCGTCCAGAATCTCCCCGATTTTTTCATCCACCGTCGTCACCTTGGCGTAGTAGTGCCGTCGCATGTGGTCAATCCGTTCATCATTGGCCAGGTACATGTTGATGCAAGATTCATGTCCATCACCGGAGAACATCTTTTTTAGCGCCTCGTGTTGACGCGGTTTTTCCGCCAGCTCATTTTCCCGGGCGACCGGCTTGGGCATGGGCGTGTCCTTGTACAGATCCAGATGACGAGGCAGCGGGTCCCAGGGTTCGTGGGGGCCGGTAAAGCCGACTTCAAGAAAGAACGGTTTCTCACCCCGGTGATTTCTGATCCAGTTGAGGGCGGCATTACCGATGAAGACATCGCTATGAAATTTTTCCTCCTCATGCCAGGGGACGCCCTGGAGTTTGTTCCACCAGTCCGGGTCGGTTTTGTGTCGGTTGTTGGGCCGCTGCACGCCGTGAAACGTCATATACCGCCCCCAGTCGTCATCCGCACCGCCGCTGGCCAAGTTCACATTGGTGGGATTTTCGACAATGACCCGCTCATGAAATCCTCCGGGTACATCACGGGGGACGAAGTGCATTTTTCCTATGTTGGCGCACCAGTACCCGCTGTCAGCCAGGTCCTGTATCCAGTTACGGTGATCTCCCCAGGGATTGAAGCTGTACACGCCCGTGTTATGAGGATACATACCGGTGAAGATGGCCGCTCGCGAGGCGACGCAGGTCGCCCCCGGACAGTATGTCCGACGGAATGAGACGCCTTCTCCGGCGATTCGATCCTGGGCAGGGGTGATCATGTGATCATACCCCCAGGCGCGGATGGTGTCTACGCGCTGCTGGTCGGTCATGATGAGAATGATGTTGGGACGATGATGGGACATGAGTGAGTTGGTGAATTGGTGAGTTGGTGAATTGGTGAGTTGGGGTTGAGATTTTGTCTTTCAATCACCCAATCACTAAATCACCATTCTACTATCCCGGTCTTCCATTGTTTCGTTTTCTGATGATGGTTCAGGATTCAGCTTGGTGATGCT
>CAJXCW010000035.1 GCA_913051705.1 uncultured bacterium | reverse complement strand
TATCGTACCGATGTTCACGTGCGTCTTTGTTCGTTCAAATCGCTCCTTCGCCATGAGCATATTCTCCTGATCTTATTTATGAATACAAGACGAAAGCCTACATCTATATAAAAACTGGTACCAAGCCCCCGGTCGGACTTGAACCGACGACCTACACCTTACCATGGTGTTGCTCTACCAACTGAGCTACAGGGGCATTTCATGAAGATCCCCAAGCCTGATTTCATCCGACCGCAGGACTTTTAGAAATCATTCTTAATCTTAAAAGGCGGGAAACGGGATTCGAACCCGCGACCCTCAGCTTGGAAGGCTGATGCTCTAGCCAACTGAGCTATTCCCGCAAATGCAAATAATAAAGTGATAAAAGATAGACTTTACTGAATATTTTGTATTCAAAATCTCAACTTCCAAATATCAGTAAAGTGGGGAGGGCAGGATTCGAACCTGCGAAGGCTTCGCCAACGGATTTACAGTCCGCCCCTTTTGACCGCTCTGGAACCTCCCCATAGCTGCGACGAAGCCACCTCTCGGATTCGAACCGAGAACCTACTGATTACAAATCAGTCGCTCTACCATTCGAGCTAAGGTGGCCCGTTTTTTATAGCAGAAAATATACCAATCCAGCTCAAGCAAACAGACACGAAAATATATCAGATCAATCTACATTTGTCAAGAACAAAAACTATTTTAATTCACAATGATTAAACGACCAGCAATTTACGTACAAATCGGCAACTCAGCATAATAAACTTACATCAGCCGAATTGCCGATTTTGTTGCTTTATAAATTAAACGTTCAGAGTTTCTGTTCCGCTGTCATCCTCTTTATCTTTAATAGCTGATGGTCTCAGTTGAATATGGAGCTCGCGAAGCTGTTTCTCGGTGACTTCACCCGGCGCGCCCATCAAAAGATCCTGTGCATTCTGGTTTAGCGGAAAGGCGATGACTTCGCGAATATTCGGCTCGTCCGTCAGCAGCATCACAATCCGATCGATACCGGGGGCGATGCCGCCATGAGGCGGTGCCCCGTATTGCAAGGCGCGAATCATACCGCCGAATTTCTTATCCACCGCTTCGGGACCGTATCCTGCGATTTCAAAGGCCTTATACATAATATCGGGACGATGGTTTCGAATGGCGCCACTGGAGAGTTCTGTACCGTTACAGACGATATCGTACTGATAAGCCAGGATGTCAAGCGGAGATGTGTTTTTCAATGCGTCCATACCGCCTTGAGGCATAGAAAACGGGTTATGGGAAAAGGTGATTTCACGCTCGTCTTCATCGTACTCATACATGGGGAAGTCAACAATCCAGCAGAATCGATAGGTATTCTTCTCCCGCAAATCCAGGATGTCGGCAAAATGCAAACGGAGCTTACCGGCGACCTCACAGGCCTTCTCTTCGGTATCTGCGATAAAAAACCAGGAAGAACCTGGCTCAGGCGTGATTGTTTTCTGAAGCGTTTTTAAAGTGTCTTCGCCAATGGCTCGGGCAATCGACCCTTTGACGCCTTCATCGCCAAACGAAACATACGCTGCCCCTTTACCGCCGAATCCATCCTTTACCAGCTTGTCCAGCTTGTCAAAAAAGCTTCGGGATTGCGAGGCCACACCCGGCACCGCCAGGAGTCGAACCACCCCGCCCTGATCAACCGCACGCCGAAACGCCTTGAAGTCCGATGCTCTAAATACATCGCTTACGTCCTCAATTTCTAAACCGAAACGCAGGTCCGGCTTATCCGTACCGTAGCGAAGCATCGCTTCTTTATAGGGAATACGCGGAAACGTCGGTCCGGTGACTTCCCAATCGCTGAACTCCTGGAAGAGGCCGTAAAACAACCTTTCCAATGCCTGAAAAACCTCCTCCTGATCTACGAACGACATCTCCAGATCCAGTTGATAAAATTCACCCGGAGACCGATCCGCCCGGGCATCTTCATCGCGAAAACAGGGGGCAATCTGGAAGTAGCGATCAAACCCTGATATCATCAGCAACTGCTTGAACTGCTGAGGTGCCTGGGGCAAGGCGTAGAACTTACCCGGATGGACACGACTCGGCACCAGATAATCTCGGGCGCCTTCCGGCGAACTGCTGGCAAGAATCGGGGTATGAATCTCGTTAAATCCCATGTCCGTCATCCGGTGGCGAATACTCGCAATAATCCGGGATCGCATAATAATATTATGATGCAGACGCTGCCGCCGTAAATCCAGCATGCGATAGGTAAGTCGCGTCGCTTCCGGATACTCTCTTTCATCTGCAACGGACATGGGCAATGGTTCGGCAGGACCGAGTATGGTCATGGCCTTAGCCGATAATTCAATCTCGCCTGATTCCAGGTTGGCATTAATGGTTTCATCAGAACGCAAGACGACTTCTCCGTCGAATGTGACAACGGTCTCTGGCCTTAAGGCGGTCGCTTCTTCGTGAAAATCGCTCTCCGGCGTAATCACGATCTGTGTCAAACCGTAATGGTCACGGAGATCTATGAAAAGCAAACCGCCATGATCCCGCTTACGATGCACCCAACCGGAGAGACGCGCCGATATACCCACATGCTCTTTTCTCAATTCATTACAGACATGCGTCCTGTAAGGATGGTCTTTCATCTACCTTTCCTTTCCCACAAAAATTAATTTTACCGTTCCACGCCCAAATCTTTCAACATGGCCAATGTATTCTGAAGACAAATGCGAGACGCTTCTTCGCCTAATTCAGAAAATTCGCTGCCACCGGGCCGATTCAGCAGGTCTTTTCTAATCTGCTCGGGCTTGGGACGCCAGTGGGTTTCGAGAGAAACACACCCATCGTATCCGCTTTCAATCAGATCTGAAAAATGTCCGCGATAATCGATATCCCCTTCACCCATCGAAACACATTCGGGGCCATCAGGGCCATCTTTTACGGCATCTTTAATGTGCATATGATACATATCCTGCTTAATATGGTTATAGCCGTCAGGATAAGGCGGCTCTCCATCATCGGTGCAAACTTCGTTGCCCGGGTCCCACAACGGTTTGACCACCGGTGAACCCAAGGCGTCGATTATCCTGCGTGTCTCAAGGCCTGTCCTGATCATCGTGGTATGTTCGTTTTCCAGGCCGAAAATCATCCCTTCCCCTTCGGCCATACGAATAGGCTCCTGATACCGATCAATGATTTTATCCCAATACGCTTCCAGCGGCGTTTGTTTCCAGAAGGCAAACACCCGCACCAAGGGCGTGCCGAACACTTGAGCTACATGGATACACTTACGCAGAATCTCCAGATGTTCCCGATAGGCCTCATCACTGTCGATATCACATTTGAAAAACGGGGCAGCCACGCCGAATATTTTCAAGCCGGCCTCTTCCGTTTTTCCTCTGATTTGATCGATATCCGTTTCATTAAGTTCTTGAGGTGGTTTGTCCCAGACGGACCTGATTTCAACCCCCTCCAGATCAAACGCCACAGCCAATTTTATGGCCACATCCAGATCCTGGGAAACTTCATCCGTAATAACGGCCATAGAGAACATATTTTACAACTCCCTTGAGCAAGTGGGCAGGTGGGCAATAAATGGATACCTGCCCACTTGCAATCACTTCGTCTTTTTCTGGATACTTTGAGAGAAATGGAGAATAACCGCTTCTTGCTCAGATGTTTCAATCGATCCAGAGCGGCAGCGGCGAATTTCTTCTATAGCCTGTTCGGGCGCAGTACCCTGCCATACCAGATAACCTGCCAGCATGGTACCGGTTCTCCCGATACCTGCCGTACAATGTACGACTATACCGCCATATTCTATTCTCCCATCAATGTAATTTACAAATCGTAATATCTGTTCGTAAGACGGCGGAGTCATATCCGGTATAGGCAAATGCAAAGCGTGAAATCCATACTGCCTCAGAGCGTCTGCGTGGAGCGGATCGTGGGTTAGAGAGACCACCGAATCAATACCAAGCTGCTTCAATTCCTGCAAATCTTCATACAGAACTGTCGGATCAATAGCACCCGCTCCTTGATAGGCACTGGTCGGCAAGGCCATGCCTGCCAATCGGTCAGGGATAATCCAACTAAAGTTTCTTAGCATATCTTCATCTTTTGTCCTGGCAGTCAGGTCAATACCGGAAGGTCGTCCGTGGGATAAATTCCAATATGGCTTGTTGACTATTCCTTATCAGAAACCTCTTCAAATTTCGCGTCAACGATATTCTTCCGGTCAATATCTATCCGGGGGGGACGCGATGGGGACGGCGGAGTCTGTCGGGACCTGTTTTGAGGCCGAACCAATGAAGAAGCCATATAACTTACAACCCCTCTGATAAGACGCATCCCGATGGTCGCTATGACCGTTCTTACAAGAAATGTCAGCATGATCAAATCCCGGATTGAAGACTCCCCGTATCAAGTTACGAAAAATCATCGACAGTATGGAACCTCGTCTGCGACGAGGAATTATTTGAATAGCAAAACGTCAGGCTGTTTGGTTTCCGGTCTCTATCAGGTTCGGGGTTCAGTAATCAGAACCTCTTTAACCACATCACAAACCTCTTTATGTACCTCTTGAGGATCACGATTGCCATCTATTACTTCAATTCGTTCCACCGACTGGCGATGACGCGCCAGCATCAGATAATTATCCCTGATGGTCTTTAGCTTCTCCGGTTCCTCGAACAACTCCATTTTCCAACGGGACTTCTGAATACGATCCATACAGATGTCCGCGGGGACATCAATCAACAAGGTCAGGTCAGGTCGAATGGCCTTGTCGTTTATGGATTCAATCCATGCCAGACCACCGGGCATATCTCTCAACTGATAGGCAAAAGACGACAGATAATAGCGATCACAAAGAACCGTAATACCGTTCTCAAGATATTCTTTCATTTCTGACTTGATATGATCTACTCGATCTGCCGCAAATAACAACGCCAGCGAGACGGCATCGAGTTGTACCCTTTGGCATAACGCCAGTTGAAGCAGACTGCCTATCGGGCCATTGGAGGGCTCACGGGTAACATATACCCGCTGCTCATATGTTCGCTCCATCCAAGTCTGCAATAGCTCAAGTTGGGTGGTTGTCCCAGCCCCGTCAAGCCCTTCAAAAACGATAAACGGCGCCTTTTGATTGGATGAAACTTCAGCCAATGAACTCATTGATACTCCCATGGCCGAAATAGATCACGCCATCCACGCGCCTCTTCCTTATCAGACACCTCATCCGTCTTTGATATTTCATACTGTTTTTGTATTTCCCTTAATCCCGTGCTGCACAAAACGCCGATGGCAGCCACCCCACCGAACAATATACCCACGCCACTCAAAAGGCTTACCATTAAAATGGCCAGGCCGACCATCAACAGCCCGATAGAATACCGGGCATTATCCAAAACCAGGAACATTCCGGTTTTTATAATCTGCCATGTGGATGTCTCTCTTTGGCCAAGCAGCGGAAAACAATAGATGCCGAGCAATCCTACAAACATGACAAGCCATATCATCGCGCCACTTAATATCGCCCCGGTCCAGGACCATAACGCCATCATTCGCAGATAAAATAAAATATTGATAATCAGCAACAACAAGACGCCTGCAAATGCACCGCAAAGACGCAGACTTCGCCAGATATTATCTCTTATACCGGAAAAAAAATCTCTAACGCCGGTTTCCTCGTAGGCAGCAATTCGGTTTGTTACCCGAAACAGCCCACTCATGGTCATGGGCAACGTGATTACCGGTAGCGAGCATAAAACCCATAATATATTGACTAATATAAGGGTTCCCAGATAGTCGTAGGTATTCCAAAACCATTTTTTATATATTCCGCGAACTTGCCCCGGCATAGGCTAAATGCCTCTTGTTTATAGCGGAATTAAACAGCGGACCAATAACTTCAATCATAAATCACCACATTTTCATATCCTAACGGTATTCTATATTACAATACGGCGCTTGCATAGTATACCCCATTCCCTTAAATCGCAACTGTTTTCTTAGCCTGATTGATTCATTATATTTTGCTACAAAAATCTGAAATTTGACGAACAAATTCACAGGATCTATTTTTCTATTGACTTTTGTATCTTCTCTCCTATATTGTGGGCCATCTTAAAAGCGCACCAATCAATTTCAGGACTGTATTTCGTATTACTCGATCAATGAATATTATACAGGTGTTCAGATGACGACTGTGACGTATTTTCCGATTTCTTTTATGGGCTACTGGCGGCAGAGCTTTCTGTTTACCTGGCGGCCTTTTTATGGGAAGAGGCGAGACGTCAAACGAAGTCATGAACACGAGTAACTCTTTAATTTTGATCCTTCGTTGATTTGTCTGGCCTCTACCTGCAATAGGTAGCGGCCTTTTTTTATGTTCTCCTGATCGGCATCAGCTATGTTTACAGGGATTTTTTCATGCTATACAGAACATCGTACGAAACTTTTCTTGAATATAATGACAAACCCGCTTTCCCCCTGGTTCCCATCTGGCACGAGCGTGAGATAGGCCGTGAAACGCCGGAGTCGACGTTCCACAAGATCAGCGCAGGGCATCGGTATGCTTTTCTACTGGAGAGTATGGAGGGCGATCAGAAGACGGCCCGGTATTCGTTTGTAGGGACCGACCCTTTCGAACGGGTTGTCGGTACAGAAGATGGCCTGAATCGGATCAACGACCGGGGTGTCCTGACTCTGAAAGGCAATCCGATTGATTTAATGCGGAGTATCATGCAGGAATATCGAACACCGGTCGTGGAGCGCCTGCCTCGGTTCGCCGGCGGCGCCGTGGGATATTTTGCTTATGATATCGTGCGCCATTTCGAAGCAATTCCGGATATGAATGAGGATGAGATCCACCTCCCGGATCTTCATTTCATGATTGCAGGAAAAATGGTAATCTTTGATCATGTCAAACAGCGTCTATATGTAATTGTCAATATGCTCTCCAACACCGCTGATCCCGCCTCTGCGTATCACCAGGGCATGACGCAGGTTGATGATCTACTGAATCTGATTGATCAACCTGATCCGATTCAACCGCCTGTTCAGGATGATTCGAACCATATAGATGTAGCTCCCGGCCAGAAGGTTCAATCTAACGTTCCCCAGGCGTTTTTTGAAGAGTCGGTGCGCCGAGCGAAGGAATATATCGCCGCCGGTGATATATTCCAGGTTGTTCTATCCCAACGGTTCAGTGTAGACATCGGTCAGGAACCGTTCGATATTTACAGAGCGCTTGCCAGGTTGAATCCGTCGCCTTACTTATTCTACCTGAAAATGGATGACGTACATATCGTCGGCGCCTCTCCCGAGACGATGGTCCTCGTAGAGGATCGCCAGGTGACCTTGAGGCCGATTGCGGGCACCCGAAAGCGGGGGGCGACGCCGGAGGAAGACGCCGCGCTGATCGAAGAATTGCGCCATGATCCCAAAGAGTGCGCCGAGCATGTGATGCTGGTAGACCTGGGGCGTAATGATGTGGGTCGTATTTGCGAATACGGCACCGTTAAAACAACCGAACTTATGGGGATTGAAAAATATTCACATGTCAGTCATATTGTATCGAATGTGATCGGACACCTGAGAGATGGGATAGATGGGTTTGACGTCCTGGAGGCGACCTTTCCGATGGGAACGCTGTCGGGGGCCCCGAAAATCAGAGCGATGGAAATTATAGATGAATTGGAAACCACGCGGCGCGGCGTCTATGGCGGGGCGTTAGGCTATATCGGATTCTCCGACAATCTTGACCTGTGTATCACGATACGGACCATGGTGATAAAAGACGGACGTGCCTATATTCAGGCAGGGGCCGGTATTGTGGCTGACTCGGATCCTGAAACCGAGCACATGGAATGTCACAACAAAGCGGCAGCGTTACTGCGGGCAATAAAAGAAACGCAGGGGGCCTCATGATCCTGGTGATCGACAATTATGATTCATTCACCTATAACCTGGTACAATATCTTGGCGAATTGGGCCAGGAACTGATCGTCCATAGAAACGACCGAATCACCACCTCGGAGATTGAGCGTCTCTCTCCGGATCATCTGGTGATCTCTCCCGGCCCGTGTACGCCGGACCAGGCCGGTATCTCTGTTGATGTGGTACGCTGCTTTGCCGGTGAAATACCTATCCTCGGTGTTTGTCTCGGTCACCAGTCCATCGCTCAGGCGTTCGGCGGCCGTATCGTTCGCGCTGCAGAGCCGGTACACGGAAAAACCTCCGATATTGATCACGACGGAAAAACGGTCTTCCGCGGATTGACCTCTCCATTTACAGCGACTCGATATCACTCGCTGATTGTAGAAGAATCTACACTACCCGACTGTTTTGAAGTGAGTGCCCGATCCACAGATGGTCTGATCATGGGCATCCGGCATAATATGTATCCTATAGAGGGTGTCCAGTTTCATCCGGAATCGATTTTAACGAAAGTGGGTAAGAATTTGTTGAGGAACTTTGTTGAATTATGAATTATGATTGATGAATTATACCTACTATCAGGAAAAAATCTTAACTGATTTTTGTCACTGGCTGAATATAAAAGTTTTTTAATCATAATTCAAAAATCATAATTCAAAATTCCAGGGATAACCTTATGATTCAGCAAGCTATTGATAGAGCGGTGCAAGGAAAATCGTTGACGGAGCAGGAAGCAGTGGATGTGATGGAAGGCATCATGTCGGACGAGGCGACACCGGCCCAGATCGGCGCGTTCCTGGTGGCGTTTCGATTGAAAGGGGAAACGATTGATGAAGTCACCGGATTCGCTCGCGTCATGCGTGATAAAGCCACACGCGTTGTCTGTCAATCTTATCCATTGGTGGATACGTGCGGCACAGGAGGAGACGGCAGGAATACCTTCAACATTTCTACGGTGGCCGCCTTCGTCGCCGCTGCCGGTGGGGCCTTCATCGCCAAGCACGGTGGCCGGGCGGCGTCCAGCAAAACGGGTAGTGCGGATGTCCTGACTGAACTGGGCGTCAATATAGAGACCCCTCCGGAGCGGATCGCCGCCTGTATTGATGAGATAGGGATCGGCTTTATGTTTGCGGCGCTTATGCACTCGGCGATGCGCTTTGCCGTCGGTCCCCGGCGTGAAATCGGCATTCGTACCGTCTTCAATTTGTTAGGTCCCTTGACCAATCCCGCCGGGACGACCGCTCAGGTTATGGGCGTATATGCGGAAAATGTGGTTGAGACGGCCGCGCATGTGCTGAACAATCTGGGCGCTGAAAGAGCCTTCGTTTTGCACAGCAAAGATGGGTTGGATGAGATCTCAACGGCAGCGCCAACCCATATCGCCGAAGTAAAAGACGGTCACGTATCGACGTATGATCTCAACCCTGAGGATTTCGGTTTGACCAGGGCCTCTCTTGAAGATCTGAGAGGCGGTGAAACAGATGAGAACGCGGCCATCGTCCGGTCGATTCTTCAGGGAGAACAGGGGCCAAGACGGGATATTGTTCTGCTTAATGCCAGCGCGGCCATCGTTGCCGGTGGAAAAGCCGAAGATTTTCGGGAAGGGATTGTGGTGGCGACCAGGGCCATCGACTCAGGCTCGGCGCTGGCCAAGCTGGATGCACTGGTTGAAATGACGAACAGGTAGGCGGTCAGGAAGAAATTGTTGATTTGGTGATTTGGTGATTGAAAATCTAAAAGCAAAAAACAGTAGGCAGAAAGCAGTAAGCGGTAGGCAGTGGGTAGGAGGCATTTCAATCAACAATTTGGGAAGGATGACAGCGGTAAGCAAGGTGGGCAGGCGTGAACATATTAGATCGTATTATTGCGCATAAACGTGTGGAGATTGCAGAGCGAAAACGGACCTGTCCTGTACCGGGGGGGGATACGTTTGTCCGGTCGGATTTTCGACCGCTTGATCGCGCTTTACGAAGACCGGACAGTATCAGTGTTATTGCCGAATTTAAAAAGGCGTCGCCATCCAAAGGGATTATTCGTGAGGATGTAGAGCCTGTTGAGGTCGCCCATATTTATGAATCCTATGGCGCCTCTGCCATTTCCGTGTTGACAGATGAGCATTTTTTTCAGGGACATGCCGATTATCTGACCGCCATTCGCGACCATATCAGGCTGCCGGTGTTACGAAAAGACTTTATCATTGAGGATTATCAGATCCGTGAGGCAACAGTCATGGGTGCAGACGCCATCCTGCTTATCGTCGCGGTTTTGACTGTCACCGAACTTGTATCCCTGCAATCAACGGCACAGGCGTGTGGCCTCCAATGCCTGGTTGAAGTGCATGATAAAAAAGAACTGGATCGGGCGCTTGAGGCCCGGGCGCATATTATCGGTATTAATAACCGGGACCTGACAAATTTCAATGTGGACTTACATACCTCTCTATCGTTGAAATCTGCAATTCCGGATGAAATTGTTACCATCAGTGAAAGCGGTGTGCATACCCGGGAAGATGTGTTGACATTACAGGACGCGGGTTTTGATGCGATCCTGGTGGGCGAGTCACTGATGCGGTCTGATGATATCGGTGCTAAGCTGAATGGATTGTTGGGCAAGTAGGCAGGTGGGCAAGCGGGTATTCATATGAGCAACATTAAGATTTGCGGGATAACGAACAAAGAAGATGCACAGGTGGCCGTGGAGGCTGGGGCAGATGCCCTGGGATTTATATTTTATGAACGAAGTCCGAGGTATGTAACGCCGGATACGGTCCGCGCCATTACGTCTGCCATACCTCCGTTTGTCACCACCGTCGGCGTCTTTGTCAATACGCCGGCCGATAAAGTGAATGAGGTGGCTCGGTCTTGTGGCTTACACGCCGTTCAATTGCACGGCGATGAATCGCCTGATTATTGTGACCAGATAGAAGGCTCTATCATCAAAGCCGTTCGGGTAAAAGATGATTCGTTTCAAACAGTTATTGCCCCTTATCGGGTCCAGGCCGTGTTACTCGATACGTATGCGCCGGACAAGTACGGCGGCACAGGCAAAACATTCGACTGGAGCCTGATCAAGCAACAGAGGTCGCATCGAATAATCCTGAGCGGTGGATTGACTCCGGAGAATGTAGCGGAAGCCATACGCTTTGTTCAGCCTTATGCAGTAGATACCGGCAGTGGCGTAGAAGCGACACCGGGCCGCAAGGATCATGACAAAGTGCGGGCATTTATTGATGCAGCCAGACGATACCAATAGGAACTGAAATTGTTAACAACTCAAGAAATCCACAACCCCAAAGGGCTCGATGCGTCCCCAGGGGGGGCCATTCATCCGAAATCCGCAATTACCGGAACGACCCGTGTCGTCGGCGTATGCGGTCACGGTATCAGCTACACCCTGTCACCGGCCATGCATAATGCGGCGTTTCAAGCCTGTGGACTGGACTATGTTTATGTCACCTTTGAGGTAGCGCCCGGTTCTGCCCAAGCGGCCGTAGAAGGTATTCGAAGCTTAGGTTTAGCAGGGGTCAATGTGACCAAACCACTCAAAACCGAGATGCTGCCCTATCTCGATGATCTCACCGAAGAGGCGCGTCGAATCGGTTCTGTGAACACGATTATAAATCAGGAAGGTAGACTGATCGGCGCCTCAACAGATGGGATTGGTCTTTCACACGCGCTTGAAACATGGGGCGTTTCCGTATCCGGCTCGCATGTATTGATTTTAGGCGCAGGTGGCGCCGCCCGGGCAGCCTGTGCAATGGTATTTCAGGCAAAAGCGGTTTCTACGGTGATCGCTGCACGCAATAAGCAGCGTGCTGAAGAGACGGCTTCGGTCGGTAACGCGACGACTGTTTCTTTTGAACCGCAGGAAATCAAAGACGCGATTCAAGCCGCTGATTTGATTATTAATGCTGTTCCGACAGACCTGCCGCTCAATCCATCCTGGTTTACCGTCAATCAGGCCGTATATGATACGCGATACGACACCGGAGATACCATATTGATGCATAGCGCCCGCTCACAAGGCGCACAGGTTTCTAATGGCCTCGATATGCTTTTGTTTCAGGGGGCGGCCTCCTTTGAATTATGGACGGATCAGGAAGCACCGATAGAGGTCATGCGAGCAACATTGGAGAAGGGCCTTGGAAAACGGTGAGGGAAGAATTACAAATCAACGAATCAACGCAGATGCGAATCAACGAATCAAATACAGGTAGGTATCGATGCGCAGATGTGTTGATTGCCTTTAACTTGTCACTTATGACGGAGTATACATGTTACGATATCTTACGGCCGGGGAATCCCATGGGCCGGCCATAACGGCGATTCTGGAGGGCCTGCCGGCTGGCCTGCCGGTTAGCGCTGAAGAGATTAATATCGACCTTAAGCGGCGTCAGGGTGGCTACGGTCGGGGACGCCGAATGCAGATAGAGACCGATACGATCGAAATCACCGGTGGGGTTCGACACGGTAAAACCATGGGAGGGCCGTTGTCACTGCGGGTAGAAAATCAGGATTGGGAAAATTGGACCGATGTGATGGCCGTTGAACCGGTAGATCATCCGATTACGCGTAGGCGGGTGACCAAACCCCGCCCCGGCCATGCAGATCTGGCGGGTGGGCTGAAATACGGCCATCGAGATCTACGTAATGTTCTGGAGCGCGCCAGTGCGCGAGAAACAACCATGCGCGTAGCCGTCGGCGCCGTTGCCAAACAATTCATAGAAGCCTTCGGCGTGCGTGTCATCAGCCATGTCGTCCGGATCGGTCAGGCGGATGCGGATGTATCTGGCCTGTCCAACGAAGCGATATGGGATCGGGCGGAAGAGTCGCCGGTACGCTGTGCAGACGAAAAGGCGACAGAAGGTATGATTGCTGAGATCGATCGCGCCAAAACGTTGAAAGACACGATTGGCGGTATTTTTGAAATCAAGGTACTGAACGTGCCGCCAGGTTTGGGCAGTCATGTGCAATGGGATCGGAAACTGGATGGTCGACTGGCCCAAGCGATTTTGAGTATACAGGCCGTAAAAGGCGTTGAGATCGGCATGGGGTTCGGTGTCACGCAGGTGCTCGGTTCCGAAGTACATGATGAGATATTTTATAATGAGAATGGCTTTTATCGAAAAACCAACCGAGCCGGCGGTATTGAGGGCGGCATGACGGAAGGCGAAGAAATCGTGGTACGGGGCGCCTTGAAACCCATCGCTACCCTGATGCGGACTATCATGTCGGTTGATATCGATACCAAAGAGCCATTCGACTCCGCGAAAGAACGGTCGGATGTATGTACCGTCCCGGCAGCAGGAGTCATCGGTGAGGCGGTCGTGGCCTTTGTGGTCGCAGATGCGATGCAGGAAAAATTCGGAGGCGACAGTCTGGAAGAAATGAAACGGAATTATTTGGGATATATGGGGCAGCTTAAGGACTATTGAACAAATAGACAAATGGGTTATTGGGCAAATGGGCAAATGGGCAAATGAAGAATATCATTCTTGTTGGATTTATGGGGACGGGGAAATCGGAAGTGGGGCGATGTCTGGCGTCAACATTGGATATGACTTTTGTTGATACGGATACACTGATTGAGCAGAAGACAGGCACTAAGATCCCTGAACTGTTTAAGGACAGAGGAGAAGCAGAATTCAGAGCCATTGAGAAAGAGGTGGTGTGCAGTCTGTCGGATGTTAAAGGTCATGTAATCGCTACGGGCGGCGGTGCGGTGATTGATCCGGACAATTTGACGCTTCTTAAATCGGTGGGAGTGGTTGTTCATCTCAGGGCAAACCCGGAGGTGATTCTCGAACGTACAGGCGGAAATGTCGGCGCCCGGCCGATGCTGGCCGGCGACAATGCGCTGGCGCGTATAAGAGAATTACAGGCTGTCCGTGCCGGATTCTACAATCAGGCGAATTATGAAGTAGATACTTCTGTTCAAAAAGTTCAGGATGTGGCACAGGAGATACTGACGTTGGTCCAGGATAAAATACGAACGATCCGGGTTGATCTGAGCACGGACGGCTATGATATCGTCATCGGCCGATCTACTCTCGATCAGGTCGGCCCCATGATGAGGGGTTTTAAATTGACGGATCAGGCGCTGGTCATCACAAACCCCGGGGTGCGATCGTTATACGGCGATGTGGTGGAGACCTCGTTACGCGGCGCCGGTTTCGAACCTGCGATGATCGAAGTGCCTGACGGCGAAGCACAGAAGTCACTGGAATGGGCCAGTCGGTTGTATGATGCCATGCTCGATCATCGTATGGATCGCCAATCGCCTGTCATCGCGCTGGGTGGCGGTGTGATCGGTGATTTGACCGGATTTGTTGCTGCTACCTATATGCGGGGTATTCCGTTCATTCAAGTGCCAACCTCCTTGCTTGCTCAGGTCGATGCCAGTGTAGGCGGTAAGGTGGCGGTGGATCATCCGCAAGGCAAAAATCTGATCGGCGCTTTCTATCAACCGAAGCTGGTTCTGATTAGTCTGAACGCCCTCAACAGCCTCTCCGACCGGGAGTTGCGCGCCGGGATGGCAGAAGTTATCAAATATGGAATGATCGCCGATGGGAATTTATTTGAATATATAGATCAGCATCTCCCGCTTATTCTCAATCGGGATGCAGAGGCGCTGGCCCATATCGTCGCCAGATCCTGCGAAATAAAAGCCGATGTTGTCGCCGAAGATGAACGGGAACAAGGACGCCGGGCGATTCTTAATTTCGGTCATACGATGGGGCATGCCATAGAAACCTATACCGGCCTGTTGCATGGAGAAGCCGTCGCCATAGGAATGGTCTATGCCGCACGGATTGCGGAAAGGATGAAGATACTGAACAGCGCTTATGTCGAACAATTGATCCGACTTATCGAACGCACAGACCTGCCCACCCATTATGATGGCCTGGATATAGAGACCATTATGGCCACGATGAGGCATGATAAGAAAACCGTCGGTGGCCGGCTTCGATTTATATTACCGAATCGAATAGGTGATGTAGAGCTACGGGATGATGTGCCGGAAGAGGAGATAAGGGCCGTGATGCGTGATGCGTGATGAAGGCACCCGGTCCCCCGTGCGCGTATCAGGACCCTTGAAATTCGAATTTTCCGCTCGAGCGGAAAATTCGCCACACCGTACGGGACGTTGTTGTTAGATTGGCCCGACATTTCAGAACCGGGGGGAGAATAACGGCATGAATATCTTAGTATTACATGGTCCTAATTTGAATATGCTCGGCGTACGAGAACCGGGTGTATACGGGCATGATACGCTTGAGGACATCAATCTACGTTTAGAGAACATGGCCATCGATGAGGGGATAGAGATCCGCATCATTCAATCCAATCATGAAGGCGAACTGGTTGACGAAATCCAGCGGGCCCATGGCTGGGCGGCCGGCATTTTAATTAACCCTGCCGCCTATACGCACACCAGTATAGCCATCCGGGATGCCATTACTGCAGTGGGGCTCCCGGCGATTGAGATCCACCTGTCGAATGTCCATGCCAGGGAAAACTTCCGGCATCATTCATATATCGCACCGGTGGCATTAGGTCAGATCTGCGGATTTGGTTCGAATGGTTATATCCTTGGATTACGCGCTTTAATTGATCATCTTAATTCGAAGGAGTAACATCGTGTCACACACCACGCTCCCGGATGAACAGGGTCATTTCGGTATCTTCGGGGGACGATACGTACCGGAAACCTTGATGACCGCGCTTGACGAACTGCTGGTGACGTATGAGCAGGCGAAAGAAGATCCGGCCTTTCAGAAAGAGCTCCGATACTATCTCACCGATTATGTGGGACGGGCTACCCCACTGTACTATGCCGCCCGATTAACTGAAGCGCTCGGCGGCGCTAAAATTTATTTAAAAAGAGAAGACCTGAATCATACGGGCGCGCACAAGATCAACAATACAATAGGCCAGATCCTTCTCACCAAACGAATGGGCAAACCACGGGTAATTGCCGAGACAGGCGCCGGGCAGCACGGCGTCGCTACAGCGACAGTCGCCGCCCGCTTCGGTGTGGAATGTGATGTATATATGGGTACGGAAGATATGGCGCGTCAGGCGTTGAATGTCTTCCGCATGCGGTTAATGGGTACCCGGGTGTTCGGGGTGGACTCGGGCAGTTGCACCCTTAAAGATGCCCTTAACGAAGCGCTCCGTGACTGGGCCACGAATGTTCGCCATACGCACTATATCATCGGGTCTGTCGCCGGCCCGCATCCGTTTCCAATGATGGTGCGGGATTTCCAGTCGGTTATCGGCCAGGAGACGCGCAAGCAGATTCTGGAGAAAGAGGGTCGATTGCCCGATATGTTGGTCGCTTGTATTGGCGGTGGCAGTAATGCCATCGGCCTGTTTCATCCTTTTATTGATGATAAAGAGGTCCGGTTTATCGGCGTGGAAGGAGCGGGGCACGGCATTGAGACAGAACACCATGCTGCCACGCTCGGTAAGGGCTCGCCGGGGGTTTTGCACGGATCGATGAGCTATTTAGGTCAGGATCAGGATGGACAGATCAATATCGCCCATTCCATTTCTGCAGGTCTGGATTACCCCGGCGTCGGCCCGGAACACAGCTATTTAAAAGAAACAGGACGCGCCGAATACGCCAGTGTGACCGATGAGGAAGCGTTGGAAGCGTTCCAGTTTCTTTCACGGAGAGAAGGCATCATACCTGCCTTGGAAAGCGCACATGCCATCGCCCACATCATGAAGCTGGCGCCGACGATGGCTAAAGATCGGATTATTGTCATGGGCCTGTCGGGACGCGGTGATAAAGATGTGCATCAGGTATCGAATTTTTTGGCGGATACATCTGAGAAGGATACCGAATGAATCGCATTACTGAAACATTCGAACATTTACTGGCGGCGAGATGTAAAGCCCTGATACCCTATATTACAGCCGGCGATCCAGATCTCGATGTCACTACGCAACTGGTTCTTGAACTGGAGCGTAACGGGGCGAACATCGTTGAGTTGGGCGTCCCTTTTTCCGACCCGGTCGCCGATGGGCCGACGATTCAGCGGGCCTCCTTGCGGGCGTTGCAGCAGGGTACGACCTTACACGGCATTGTAGACGCCGTGGCTTCTATTCGCGAGCACTCCCGAATCCCTATTGTGTTGATGACGTATTACAATCCGATCCTGGCCTACGGCATTCAGACGTTCTGTTGGGAAGCTGCGCGGGCGGGGGTAGACGGCCTCATCATACCGGATTTGCCGCCAGAAGAGAGCGAAGAACTGACGGTGGCCTGTCGCGAACAGCATATAGCGAATATCTTCCTGGTCGCACCGACCAGTACGACGACCCGCATCGAACTGGCGAACCGGTCTACCACGGGTTTTGTTTATTGCGTTTCACTCACCGGCGTAACGGGTGCGCGTGGTCAGATGGCTGAAGGCGTGGACGAATTCATGGCCACTGTTCGTAAACATACAGACACGCCGCTGGCCATCGGTTTTGGTATATCTACCCCTGAACATGCCCGTGAAGCAGCCAAATTAGCCGATGGTATCATCGTCGGCAGCGCTATTATTAACGTGATGGAGCAATGCGACAATGAATCGGAGATGATTCGTGAGGTCGGTTCCTTTATTGCCTCATTGAGAGCTGGGATTGATCAGGGGTAAAGAGCCGTTGGGAATATAGAGTGCGCACCGTGCCGTACCGTCCTAAGAGAAATTGTGGCATTGGAGTATTAAACATGTCGGACATTGTATACACCGCCCGCATAGAACTGCATGGGCATATAATTGATTCGCTGACGTTACCCCGTGTATTTAGTGCGATCATGGCAGATGGTGAGAGTGATTTCGAAGTGGAAGAATTCACCATCGGTCGTCATAAAACCGATTCGAGCTATGCTCGTATTGCCATTACAACACCGCATCAATCGCGTCTGAACGAATTGCTTGATGAGCTCCGTCTGGTAGGAGCCGAGGTGGTGGATGATACGCTTGCAGAGTTTGTTGAAGCTGACCTGGATGGCGTTTTTCCGGATCACTTTTATGCGACGACCAACCTGCAAACTTCTGTTCGTCTGGCAGATGGCTGGTATGAAGTCCATCGGCAAGAGATGGATTGCGGCCTTCGGCTTGATCCGAATTCAAAACAAGTGGAATGCCTGCCGATGCATTGGGTTCGGCGTGGCGACTTGATTGCCGTAGGTAAGCATGGTATTCGGGTGGTTCCGCTTGAGCGGGCACGCAACCGGGAGTTGTTTGAGTTTATGGGTAGCACCGTCTCGTCAGAGAAACCCAAGAAACTGCTCATTGATGGGATCGCGAACGAAATAAGAGAAATTAAGGCACATGGTGGAAAAGTCTTGCTTGTTGCGGGGCCCGCGATTATTCATACCGGCGTCGGCGTCTATTTATCTGAGATTATCACGGCCGGCTATATCGACGTGCTATTCGCGGGTAACGCGCTGGCGTTGCATGATCTGGAGAATGCCGTGTACGGCACTTCGCTCGGCGTCTCCTTATTGCAGGGTAAAAATATAGAGGGCGGCCACGAGCATCATTTGAGAACGGTCAATACGATTCGACGTCATGGTTCGATCCGGGCCGCAGTTGAAGCTGGCTACATAACCAGTGGTGTTATGCACGATTGTGTTAAACATGGCGTAGATTTCATTCTGGCCGGATCAATACGGGATGATGGGCCTTTACCGGATGTCATCACCGATATGATTGTAGCTCAGGATGCCATGCGCAAAAAAATAGTCGGTGTGAAAATAGCTATTATGATTTCGACCATGCTTCATTCCATCGCGACCGGCAATGTGCTGCCGGCTGATGTAAAGACGGTTTGTGTCGATATTAATCCGGCGACTGTCACCAAACTGGCGGATCGAGGCAGCCATCAGGCGCTGGGGCTGGTGACCGATGTCGAGTCGTTTTTAAGAGAATTGAGGAATGCCCTGGTGGGGTGAGGTTTACTATGCAAAAATCAAATTATTAACAGGAGCGTGCAGGTGGGAGTCCCGGCGGAGCTGACAGGCGCCAAGACTCCCATGTATTTCAACCTTGGAGTTAGAACGAGGTTGATCTAAGATTTTTATCTCTTTCGGAGGTCCGTATGGTACGTGGCATCCGCGGTGCGGTAACGGTTGATTCGAACACGGCAGAAGCTATTCAAGAGGCGACAAAATGGTTGTTGGCATCGATGATCGAATGTAATCAGATCCAGCTCGAAGACATCGCCAGCGCCTTTTTTACCGGGACGACGGATCTGGATGTGGAAGTGCCTGCACGGGCGGCACGCGATTTGGGTTGGACCATGGTGCCGATGTTCTGCATGCAGGAGATGATGGTCAAGGGTAGTCTACCTCGATGTATCCGCGTAATGTTACACGTTAACACAGATAAAACACAGGAAGACATACAACATATCTATCTGGGCGAAGCCGCAAACCTCCGCCCGGATCTTGTTGAAGGAGGAAACAATGGTGGTCGTAATGCAACCTCAGGCCACTGAGGAACAGAAGGAACACGTTCGTGAGACCATTCATACGCTCGATTGCAAATCGCGCGATATTCAGGGCGACGCAATTACCATTATTTGCGTGATTGGCAATACGCTCGCTTTGACGCCGGAACAGTTTGAAATCCTGCCGGGGGTGGATCAGGTGCAGCGTATCCAGAAACCGTTTAAGCTCGTCAGTCGGGAAGTTCAACCGCATAAAACGTCTTTTAAGGTGGGTGACGTAACCATTGGAGGGAATGAAATAACCATCATCTCCGGTCCCTGTTCCGTCGAGTCCAGAGAACAATTCCGGACGGCGGCGTTAGCCGTCAAGGCCTCAGGCGCCCGGATCGTTCGCGGCGGTGCGTTCAAACCGAGGACCTCACCCTACAGTTTCCAGGGATTGGGTGAGGAAGGTTTGAAAATCATGGCAGAGATCAGTGAAGAAATCGGCCTGCCAACCATATCGGAAGTTATGGAACCGGAAATGGTTCCGATGGTATCGGAATATATCGATATTCTTCAAATTGGCGCCCGTAACATGCAAAACTATCCGCTGCTGAACGCCATTGGCCACAGTCACAGGCCGGCTATGCTGAAACGAGGCCTTTCTGCGACTATAGAAGAGATGCTTCTGGCGGCGGAATATATCCTGGCAGGTGGAAATCACAACGTGATCCTGTGTGAACGAGGCATCAGAACGTTTGAAACATGGACTCGGAACACGCTGGATATTTCCGCCGTACCTGTATTGCAGAAGGTAACCCATTTGCCTGTCTTCATCGACCCGAGTCACGGCACGGGCTATGCGGACTATGTGGCACCGGTGTCCCGGGCAGCTGTTGCTGTCGGTGCAGACGGATTGATGATAGAAATGCATCCGACGCCTGAACGGGCACTTTCAGACGGTGAGCAATCTTTAACGCCTGAAGCACTCAGCGCCTTGATTCCGGAATTGCGCAGGGTCGCTCAAGCGGTAAATCGGGTTATTGTTTAACACAGTTCCGAGTTCCGAGTTGAACGTTGCGAGTATATATGAAATTTTTCATACTCACCATTTATACACATCACTCGGAACTCGGAATTCGGAATTCGGAACTTATGAACATCACCATCATCGGTTTGGGTTTACTCGGCGGATCGTTCGGCCTGGCGATTCGTCAAGCGCAAGCCGCAAACCGGGTCATCGGGATCGACCTCAATCAGGAAATCATCGATCGGGCCTGCGAACGGGGTGCGATCGATGAGGGCCACCTTGATTCTGTAGAGGCGGTAAGAGAGGCGGATCTGGTTGTTCTCGCGATGCCTGTCCGGACGATTATCGATACCGTGTCGGCACTCGCCGATTGTCTCTCCGAAAAAACTATTCTATTTGATCTGGGTAGCACCAAGGCGGCCATCAGCCGAAAGATCGCCGCTTTACCTATCGCGGTACGCTACATCGGCGGCCATCCGATGGCGGGGACCGAACAAGCCGGGATCGATGCAGCCGCTGCCGGCTTGTTCTCCGGCGCGCCCTTTGCGCTGGTCCCTCCTGCGCCGGTAGATGATGAGGCCGTTGAACTCCTGAGTTGCTTGATTAGAGCCATAGGTGCTTATCCCATCATTATTCCTGCCGATCGTCATGATCAGATTGTAGCCATGACAAGCCATCTGCCCTATCTTCTATCTGCTGCCCTGGTTCAGACAGCAGAAAAAACCGCACAGACCGAACACCGGTTATGGGATTTTGTCGCGGGAGGATTTCGGGATACCAGCCGCGTGGCAGCCAGCAACGTGCGGGTCATGACAGATATTTGTTTGACGAATCAAAAACCGATTTTAAAAGGCATTGAACAGACGCAGCAGGCGCTGGCCCAAATGGCTGTGTGGATTAAAGAAGGAGACCAGCAGGCGCTCGAAGCGGCCCTCACGCAATCTAAAGCTACCCGAACCCGCGTGTTCGGTGAAAGGGGAACAACCTTGGCAACGAAAAAAGTCAGTTTTCAGGGCGAAAGAGGGGCCTTCAGTGAGATCGCGGCGCTTGAATATTTCGGCGATGCGGCTGAACCGATTCCGCAACCTTGGTTCGATGATGCGTTCAAAGCTGTCGAGCTGGGCCATTGTGATTACGGGATATTGCCTATTGAAAACTCCCTGGCAGGCAGTATTCATATCAACTACGACCTGATGTTACAGCATAATCTACATATTGTGGGAGAAATTAAACTGCGTATTGTTCACAATCTGCTGGTCACACCGGGCGTTTCCAAAACCGAGATCCTACAGGTGCAATCCCATCCCAAGGCATTGGAACAGTGTGTAGAATTCTTTCGTGACAATCCGGAGTTAAAGTCAGAAACGGTCTATGACACGGGAGGCGCCGCCAAGATGCTCAGTGAAAGCGGCGCACGGGATATCGGCGTTATTGCCAGCACACGTGCCGCCGAACATTACGGCCTGGAAATACTGGAGTCCGGTGTTGAGGATAATCCTCAGAACTATACCCGTTTCCTTGTTCTGGCGCCGGAACCCGCAGAACCGGAAGGGGATCGGATCAAGACCACCATCGTGTTTTCCGTACCGCACGAGTCCGGCACATTGTTTAAAGTGATGAGCGCCTTTGCACTCCGGGATATCTCCATCAACAAGATTGAATCTCGACCCCTTATTGGATCCCCCTGGGAATACTTCTTCTATCTTGATTTCGAGGGAAAAGCGAACAGCCTTCAGAACAGCCGGGCCCTGAATCACCTACAGGAAATCACCACGTATTATAAATTGCTGGGATCATATGAGGAAGGGCGGACGGTGGATAGAGGCTAAATGGTGATTGATGTCGCTCGCCGTGCTTTTTGGTGATGGCATGTGTCCTGCGGACACGATGCGAGCCCTTCGGGGTTTGGTGATTTGGTGATTGAAAGGACAAAATCAGTCAATCTCCAATCAGTCAATCTCCAATCAGTCAATTATCTTTCTTCACCGAATCAGCCTCTTTGAGGTTCAGTTTTGGGGCGACAAACAGCGTTTTTTCATGGGTGAAGATGACTTGCCCCGGACCGCCATTTTTCTGTTTGCGAACATACCGCCGTTCGGTGTAATCTACCGGTACAGTCGCTGAACCTCTTCCCTTGCTGAAATAGGCTGTCAGGCAGGCTGCTTCATAGAGTGTCTTTTTACTCGGCATCACCTTTTTATCCTGGCGTTTCAAAATCACATGAGAGCCCCCTATGTCTCTGGCGTGGAGCCAGATATCATCTGGAGACGCCGTTTTAGTGAGCACCTCGTTTTCTTTGTTATTCCTACCTACCAGCAATAAATGAAGGTCCGAGGTCAAAAAACGTCGCGGATGTATTTCCAGGGCTTTGCGCTTTTTGGCCAAAGGTGAGTGTGAAGATACTTTTTTGGCCTTAATCAACCCCATCCTCACACAAGCTTTATAAGTCCGCTCCAAAACATGTTCATCTGTATTGTCCCGGAGTTGATCCTGGATGGCTCTTACCTTCTCAAGGCGTTCTTCCGATCGCAGTAATCGTTTCTCTACAATCACTCGGCCGTCACGCGCTTTTCGAGCTTGTTTGAAATATCGCTCCGCATTTTTTGCCGGGTTCAGATCAGGATTCAATGCGATCGTAATCATCGGTTGGTCCGGCTGATAATAATCTTTGATTTTGGCCTCTGTCTGTCCCCGTTTCAATTGCGTCAAATGCGCTGTAAGCAGATCACCATTTTTTCGGAATTCAGCTTCCCGTTCCGTGCGATCGACATCCATCCATAAATGCTGTATAAGTCGGTCAAGCCGCTTGATCTCCTCATCAATCACCCGGTTCATCTGCATCGTCCTCTGACGCCGTTTTTCTTCCTCTATCCGCTCAATATAAAATTGGTCAACCGCCGAGGCCACGGTGTCAAATGTCTCTATCTGTTCGGAAGGAAGAGAGTAAATCGGAAGGGCGGATAAGATCAGCGGCTTGCCGTGGTTATCCCTGCCGATGCATGGGGTCCACGCCTTCGACCGAAGACGCCTGATCATAACCTGCATGCTTTCCCACAAACATATTTTTCGCTCTTTCTCAGATATTCTTTCAATCCTCTCTTCATCTGTTAAACCAGCTTTCCCTATGATTTCCCTCGCCATGGCCGGACTGAGGCCGCCTATGGACCGCGTCAGCATTCTGCTGATGTCTTTCGAGGTCGTTTCTTCGGAGGCTGCGTCTATATGGCTCGACGTTGCTTCAAGAAGAGGAATTTTCCGCAAGGGTTCAGGGAATTCGTACCGCGCACCGGGTTTGAGTTCCCGACCTCCGGTACTGATGCGGCGTAATGTCTCCAGAATGGCCAGATCCGGATCAGTAGCTAAAACGAGGGTGGTATGTCGATCAATCAACTCGGCGATCAGTCGATAGGAACGCCATCCAAGAGGCGTGCGACCGGAACAACGTATATCGACAATCCGCTCATTGGGGACGGCCTCAATGCTATGCAGGACCCCGGCGAGCAAATGGTCACGCAACACGTTCAAAAGTGCGGAGAATCCGGTCCCTTTTCGAGCAGGTTCCGTACGGTAGATTCGGGCAAAATCCGGTTGGACCGATATAGCCAGTGCATGCCGACCAGCGGGCCCTTTCAGAACCAGACCGATTTCCATGTCATCGTATTGTTCAATGGCAATAATTTTAGATTCAGCGAATACTGAACATTCATCAATGACGGCCTGTAAGGTAATGGTATCAAGAGACATAGGGTGATAGATGATAGGATTGATGGCCCTGCTCAATCAGAGATTATCTGGAAATATGCAACGCGACATACTCCATTTATACAACTCTGTGGATGCATATATTCGTTATGTAAAAGATAACGCTTACAACTAATATACAAAGTTCCTGCACAATGCACCATAACATCTTTGCCCATGTATATCTATAGTTTGTAATGTTATTTATTGACAAATCGCAGCTTAAAATGTATCTTTTACTGTTCTGTCCTTTTTAAGGTATGGCTCAGGCTTTTTGAAGCAAGGAAACGGGGATATAGATGATTCGAAGCATGACCGGGTATGGCTCAGGAGCTTTGGATGATTCAGGTGTGCGTACTTCGGTTGAAATTCGTTCCGTCAACGGGCGATTTTGTGATATTTCTGTAAAGACTCCCAGGGCCTTGGCTTCCTTAGAAGGTCGTGTCCGGGAACATATCCAGGCGCACGTTAATCGAGGTAACATCTCTGTATCGATCCGAAGAGATGGAGATGCGGCAGACGCGCCTTCTTTGGTGGTCGATTTCGGTGCCGGTCGAAGATATTATGATGCCTTGAAACAACTTCAGGACTTGTTGGACCTTCCTGGTGAGATAACCATCGATATTTTAGCCGCCTATCCGAACCTTCTGAAGGTGGAGTCTGAGGCCATTGACCTCGAACAGGGCTGGGTGCTGGTGGAGCCGGCTTTAGCAGATGCGATCGAGGCGTTAAATACGATGAAAAAACGAGAAGGCGCGCAACTGGAACAGGATATGAGAGCGCGTATCAATCAGATTCAGGCGGGTTTAGATGACATTGAAGAACGAGCGCCGCACCGCGTGGCCCAGGTCAAGCAGCGGCTCCATGACCGCCTTGCAGAATGGTTAGACAAAGAACATATCGACCCGCAACGCCTGGCCATGGAAGTCACGTTGTTTGCAGATCGAAGCGACATCACCGAGGAATGTGTACGGCTTCGGACCCATTGTGATGCGTTCCTGGAAGCGTTACGTGCTGATGACAGCGCCGGGCGCCGGCTGAATTTCCTGCTTCAAGAAATGAACCGGGAAGTCAATACGATCGGATCAAAATCGAATGACGCGGAAATCAGCCATCAGGTCATCACCTTGAAAGAAGAGCTTGAGAAAATCCGGGAACAGGTGCAGAACATCGAATGACCTCACAACATTTCTCCATGCCATCATCAACCGGTTTCTGCCTGGTTCTGTCGGCGCCGTCAGGCACAGGAAAAACAACGATCAGTGATAGTCTGCTTGCATCAGATGCGTCTATTGTGCGTTCGATCTCTATGACGACAAGACCACGACGAACGCATGAAGAAGAAGGGGAAGATTACTATTTTGCGACCCCTGACCGGTTCAAGGCGCTCATTGAAGAGGGTGAATTTCTGGAATGGGCGGAAGTGCATGGCTACCTGTATGGAACACCTCGTTCACCGATTGACTGTATTATCCACAAGGGCCAGATTGCCCTTATGGTTATTGATGTACAGGGCGGACAGTCGGTCAAATCAATTTCCCCGGAGACCGTTCTTGTTTTCCTGATACCACCTTCAATGGACAGTTTATCAAACCGTTTAAGGCAAAGGCGAACAGAACCCGAGGAAATGATCCAAATACGTCTGAAAAACGCGAAAGTAGAAATGCAACACCTGCCGCATTATACTTATGGTGTTGTAAATGAAGATGGTAAACCGCAAGAAGCCGTCGATGCCATCCGGGCCATTATTTCCACGGAACGGTGTCGAATAAGCCGATGGGAGGCGCAATGAAATCCAAGAAAGATACCACAAAATCCAAGAAAGGGGCAATGAAACCCAAGAAAGACACCCTGCAATTTATTTCACAGGGACTCATGCGGGAGAAAATACCGAACACGTATGAATCGATCGTCGTGGCGGCACGTGAAGCCAGACGGATAAACCTCAATAATAAAATGCTTGGTACGCAAGAAGATCGTGAAACCAAGGTAACCACTGAAGCACTGGAACGGTTGCTTGATGATAAACTACATTATACGTTAAAGCCGAAAAAATAAGGACACAGGCTAATAATAAACGGTAGGGGCATTATGGCACGGCTGACAGGACGCCGCATTGTATTAGGGATCACGGGCAGTATCTCCGCTTATAAAGCTGCCGAGGTTGTACGTGGGCTCATACAAGAGGAAGCAGACGTTCGGGTGACCATGACGAAAGAGGCGATGCATTTTATAGGCCCGATGACGTTTACTGCCCTGACCGGTCATCCTGTCGCCATAGAGCAGTTTCCGTCCCATGGCCAGCCAGGGGAAGAACACATTGACCTGACTATTTGGGCGGATGTTATCGCTGTCGTACCGGCGACCGGCAATATCATCGGGAAGATGGCAAACGGACTGGCTGATGATTTACTTTCCACCGTACTGCTGGCCTGTGACGTCCCCTGTTGTCTGGCGCCCGCTATGAATTTCAGGATGCTGGGAAACCCGGCGGTCCAGGCCAATATGGATGTACTGCGGAAACGGGGGTATCATATCATTGAATCGGCTTACGGGCCGCTTGCCAACGGTGAAATCGGTGAAGGGCGACTGGCGGACCCGGATCAGATTGTCGAGGCGATCGCTATCCTGGCTGATTCACGGCGCGACCTGGCAGGCAGACGCGTATTAATCAGCGCGGGGCCAACAGTAGAGCCGATTGATCCGGTACGTTTTATAACCAACCGGTCCAGCGGGAAAATGGGGTTTTCCATAGCCCGCATGGCGGCTCAGCGAGGGGCTTCGGTTACGTTGATTACGGGACCTACGAACCAGCCCGATCCCTACGGTGTCACTGTTGAGCGAGTGAAATCGGCCGAAGATATGCATCAGACTGTGTTTCATCATCTGGACGGACAGGATGCCGTTATCATGGTAGCCGCAGTAGCGGATTACCGGCCCAAACAGACGGCGGACCATAAGATTAAAAAAGGGGCGTCTACGCTCATCCTGGAGATGGAACGTACCCGCGACATCCTCAAGGAAATCGCCCAAAACAAACCGCCGGTCCTTGTGGGGTTTGCAGTAGAAACCCATGAGGGTCTGCAGTATGCCAAACAGAAGCTGATCGATAAGAATCTGGATCTGATCGTATATAACGATATCACCGTAGAAGGAGCAGGGTTCGACGCGGACACGAATATCGTCACGCTGTTGCATAGAGACGGGCGGGAAGAAGTTTTACCCAAGCAGCTAAAGATAGAGATTGCCGATCGTATTATGGATGAAGTTGTTGCGTTGTTACATACACAAGAGACCGTATTATCATGAGCGCACATGCAGGGTTGAGTCATCTGGTCAGGCAAACCGAATGGGCGATCCGGCAACAGCAGGAATCAGGTTTCGACACTGCTTTTCTTCCTGGTGGGTTAGACATGGTTCTTACCTTGCCTGAACGGCAAACAGAGCCTGTTTATTCAGATCTGGCTGATTCTTTGGAGACCTTGTACCAGAGGCATTGTGATTGTACGGTCTGCCCTCTCGGTCATAAGCGGCAGCACTTTGTTTTCGGAGCCGGCAATGAACAGGCGGACGTGCTGTTCATCGGAGAGGCACCCGGTGCGGACGAGGACGCCCAGGGCAGGCCGTTTGTTGGCGCGGCAGGTCAACTGTTTACCCGTATTTTAAAGGCCATCGATTTTTCCAGAGACGAAGTGTACATCGCCAACATACTGAAGTGTCGTCCGCCTAACAACCGAGATCCAAAGCCGGATGAAATAGCAGCCTGTGAGCCCATTCTAAGAGAGCAGATCCGTCTCATTCAACCCATATTGATTTGCGCCCTTGGCCGGATAGCTGGCCAGGCGCTACTCCAGACCACGATGTCGCTGGGCCGATTACGAGGCCGGTTTCATGATTATCATGGTATTAAACTCATGGTTACCTATCACCCATCCGCCTTACTTCGTAACCCCGCATACAAACGGCCTACATGGGAAGACGTGCAATTGTTACGGCGGGAATACGATAAAATGATACAAACGCGTACGGACGCGTCATAGGAGTACAGGGTCATGGCAACGGAATCCAAGGGAGCAGAACGAGTCCCACCGCAGGCGGTGGAAGTGGAAGCTGCGGTGCTGGGAGCGATGCTGCTCGACCAGGAAGGCATCCCGGCGGTACAGGAAATTATTGATGACACCGCTTTTTACCGTGATGCCCATCGAAAAATATACAATGCCATTGTGGCGCTTTATGAACGCAATGAACCCACAGATTTATTAACGCTGACCACGGAATTAAACAAACGGCAACAATTAGCCGATGTAGGCGGCGCATTCTATCTGGCCGGTCTGGTCGATAATGTCTCCACCGCCGCGAACATTGAATATCATGCCAAAATCGTATTCGAAAAATCGATGAGCCGTAAATTGATCAATGCCTCGACACAAATTGCCCAACGGGCGTACGAAGCTACAGAAAATGCGGAAGATCTACTGGACGAAGCGGAACAGATGATTTTTGCGCTGTCGGAACGAAAACTGAGCCGCGGCTTTACACATCTGAATCCAATCCTGCACGACACCTTCGAAAATATTGAGCGTTTACATGCGCACAGCAGCAGCGTTACCGGCGTGGCAACCGGATTTACCAAACTGGATGAAATGACGGCCGGTTTTCAACCAGGGGACCTGATTATCATAGCCGCCCGACCATCCATGGGCAAGACGGCGTTGTGTTTGAATATCGCCCGAAACGCCTCAATCGATGGAAAAATAGGCGTCGGCATCTTCAGTCTGGAAATGGCCAGCCACCAGCTTGCTCAACGTATGCTCTGCAGTGAAGCACGGGTGGATTCGCACCTGATGCGCACAGGCCGGTTACCTGGAGACGCCTGGTCGAACTTGAGTATCGCCGTCGGATCACTTGCCCAGGCGCCGATTTTCATCGATGAAACGCCTGCCATATCGGTAACGGAAGTACGATCCCGCGCCCGCAGACTGATATCCGAACATGACAATCTCGGGCTGCTGATCATCGATTATCTACAATTGATGCGCGGGCCTCGAGAGGCGGAAAGCCGGCAACAGGAGATATCCGCCATCTCCCGAAATCTTAAAGCGCTGGCTAAAGAGTTGAACATACCAATTGTCGCCCTGTCTCAGTTATCCAGGGCAGTCGAATCGCGCGGCGACGGGCAAAAGCGCCCTCAATTATCCGATTTACGCGAATCGGGCGCGATCGAGCAGGACGCGGATGTGGTCCTGTTTATCTACCGCCCGTCGCGTTACGACCAGGTAGAAGAACATGAAAAAAATCGAACGGAAATCATCATAGGCAAACAACGCAATGGCCCGACCGGTACGGTGGAACTGGTATTTTTAGACCATTATGCGGCCTTCGAAAATCTGGAGACCTATCATGAGGATCCGATGAACGAAATGTAAAGACTAACCACTGGTCATTTAGAGAATTTTAATGATTGAATTTATTCACTTGAAAAAATCGTTTGGAAAACCGGTTCTGGTCGATGTCAACTTGCAGGTCGAGCATGGTGAAACCATGGTCGTTATAGGCCGCAGTGGTTGTGGGAAGAGCGTATTGCTCAAACACATTATCGGTTTATTAAAACCAGATGAAGGCGCCCTGATGATTGATGGGCAGGATGTGACCCGGTTGAAAGGAACGGCGTTGGATGAGATCAGAAAACGCTTCGGCTTTTTATTCCAGGCATCGGCACTTTATGATTCGATGACGGTGGGAGAAAATGTGGGAGCCGGCCTGATGATCCACTCCGTGAAAACCGAAGAAGAAATCAATGAACGGGTTAGAGAATGTTTACGTATGGTCGGTTTGAAAGGTATTGAAGAGTTGAAACCAGCGGAGTTATCCGGCGGCATGCGCAAGCGTGTCGGTCTTGCCCGGGCCATAGCAATGAATCCGGAATACATTCTCTACGACGAGCCGACGACCGGCCTGGATCCGATTATGGCCGATATCATTAACGATCTGATTCTGGATATGAAGAAAGAGTTGGCCATCACTTCTATCGCCGTCACCCACGATATGGTCAGCGCCTATAAAATTGCAGATCGTATTGCAATGATCTTTGGCGGCAAGATTATTTGGATTGGAACAGTTGACGAGATTGATAACAGCGGCAACCCCTATGTGGATCAGTTTATTCACGGTCGCGCCGAAGGACCCATACAAATGGACCTACTAAAGCCGTAACCCGTGCAGGGTGGAAAAATAGGATAAAATAGCAAACGTGACCCGCAACGCCGAAAAATTTGTTTGTCAGACCTGTGGCGCCAGTCACAATAAGTGGTCGGGCAAGTGCGACGATTGTGGCGCCTGGAACAGCCTTGTCGAAGAAGCTCCCTTGGACGGCTCTCCCGGTGGTGCACGCCTGGGCAAGGGACGAAAGATAACTCTGACAACTTTGGACGGAGCGGCAACCGAACCACCGCGCATTCCCATTGGGATTGACGAACTGGACAGGGTGACCGGCGCGGGGCTGGTGCCCGGATCAGCACTGCTGATCGGCGGCGACCCGGGGATTGGAAAATCAACCCTGGTGTTGCAAGCGGTCGGCGCCTTGGCCAAGAGTGGAATAGTCTGCGCCTATATATCGGGCGAAGAATCAGTGGATCAAGTGCGCATGCGGGCACGGCGGCTGGGTCT
>CAJXCW010000034.1 GCA_913051705.1 uncultured bacterium | reverse complement strand
GTACGTCAACGCGATGATAACCGGCCACCTGTTCCCGCCGATGAACAGCGCGGAAAACCGGTAGATAAGCACGGCGACAAGTGCTGTCAGTATACTGCAGGTCAGACCGGTAATAAAAAAATGGGAGAGCATAAAACGACCGAACGGGTAGTTTTGAATAAAATCGTCGGATGCCTCCCGGCTCTGCAAATAACCCCGAAGATAGGATGCTTTATCGTATTGAGAGAACAAATCATCTGGAAAAAATAAGGCGATGGAACGGAACAACACATAGGCTGGAATAGCGAGCAATGCCGGGCCCGGCGCTGCACCAGCGTAATAATGGCCATCACGATATGATTTATCCAGTGTATTGTAATGATAGGTATCGATTTCGAATCGGCCTTCATCGACGATACTTCGGACTAAATCGAGATAGCGATTTTCATTGAACCCCGTAACAGGTGCTAAATGAAAGAGATATACAATCCAGACAGTCAGGAAAATACGACATTCGGTAGGATAGGTTTGCCAGGTTCGAACCATGTTATATGGGAATCATGCAGAAGGTTTGTTTGTGCATAGTACAAGTCAGATTAAAAATTGTCTATGCCGGTGACGGCATACTTGCGTGATGGTGAAATTTATTTGGGTTGCCAAAATGAACAGATGAAATTATCTGTTTGAATTTAGGGTTGTCAAGTAAATTATAAATTCGTATAAGCCGGCACACTCGTTTAATTCCCGGGATAGACCTGATGTTCATAGTTGCCTACTCTGTAGGCTGCATTCTGTACTCTAATTCGATGATTACGCTCCGCTACATCTTATGCTTTTCCACATCCATCCTTGATATTATATTTAGAATCTATTAAATTCAATGGAAATCCCATCCTGAACATAATTGCATGATCAATATCATGACCACAAGGAGAATCCGAACATGCATGGACTACATCCTATATTCGGTATAATCAGGCTGTGGATAGGCTGTCTGATTGCGCTATCCATTCTGGCGAGTCCTGCGATATCCCAGGAACACGCCCGTATTGTGGCCATCGGTGATGTACACGGCGATGTGGACGCGCTGGTGTCGATCCTCAGAAAAGCCGACGTTATAGACGCACGCAATCAATGGATAGGCGGGAAAACGGTTCTGGTTCAACTCGGTGATGTTCTGGACCGGGGGTTAAAAGGCCGTGAGGTGATGGACCTGTATATGGCCCTGGAGACCCAGGCGCCGGCCGGGGGCGGGCGGGTCGAATTCGTATTGGGTAACCATGAGGTGATGAATTTTTATAGCGATCTGCGGTACGTAGCCAACTATGCAGCGTTCGCGGAAGAACAATCTAATACGTGTCGTGAGGCGGCCTATCAAGCGTATATGGACTGGCGGATAAAACGAGGCGAGGAATTGGGGAAACCGGTGGCAGCCTTCACGCCTGAAGATAAAGAAAGATGGATGGGCATCCACCTGCGCGGCTATATAGAACGTGCCGAGGCGTTAGCCCCGGATGGAAAATATGGCGCCTGGCTCCGCAGCAGGCCGGCTTTTGTGCGTATCGATGACTATATCTTCCATCATGCTTCTCTATCACCTGACATGGCCAAATTGTCTATTGATGACATGAATCACACCATTGCCGCCGAAATCGCCCTGTTTGACAAGAGCAGGCAGACTCTCGTCGAGGCCGGAGTCATCCTGCCTTTTTTTAACTTTGACGAAATAATCGCGGCAGCCAGAACGGAACGCAAACGCCTTAAGTCTATGGATACCCTTACCGAAGCGCAGCAGCAACATGTGGAAGCCGCCAACGCCCTGCTCGGGTTTACGGCCTGGATGAGCATGCGTCCAGATGGCCCGTTATGGTCCCGTAATTTTGAGAACTGGACGGAAGAGGAAGGGATAAAGCAGATCGCCGCCATCCGGGAGGCTTACGGCCCGGTACGATTTGTGGTGGGTCATTCGCCGACCAGTGACCATCGTATTCATGTCCGTTTCGACAACAGTGTCTTTCTCATCGATACCGGTATGTCGAAATCGTATTACGGGGGCCACCCGTCCGCACTGGAAATCAAGGATGGCGTTGTTGCGGCTATATATCGAGATGCCCGTATTGTATTGGTCGAGCCCCAAGGCGACGCTGAGGCCCAAGAAGCGCAGCCACAGACCGTCACACGGACTTCACAATCGATCTGGTGGGGTCCTTCCGGTCAACCTTTGCCGTTTCAGGACCATGAAACGATGATTGATTTAATGCGTACGGCAGAGGTGATCTCCATGGAAGATATCGGAGAAGGGGTCACCAAGCCGCAGAAGGTCCTGCTGGAAAAAGACGGCGTCAGGATGCATGCGATCTTTCGGAATGTGCATATAGATAAAGGACAGACCGAACTTGGCGGCCGTATCTTTTTGGACTTCCGGGATGACAGCATCTTTGAATGCGCGGCCTATGAACTCAGTCAGTTGCTGGGCTTTTATAATGTCCCCCCTGCAGTGCTACGTAAAATCAAGAGAGATGAAGGGACGCTCCAGATCTGGATCGAGCATGCCATGACGGAGAAAAATCGCCGCAAAGATCGCATCGCCCCGGTGGATCGAATACGTTTTAACAAGGAATGGCAGATGATCGACCTGTTCGACAATCTGGTGTTCAATGATGACCGGAACAGCGGTAATGTTATTATCGACAATGCCTGGGGCATTTGGATGATCGATCACACACGCGCTTTTCGATTGTTCGACGACCTTAAGGATGTATCGCGACTCACTCAATGTGAACGAACCGTCTGGTCGAAGCTACAGACCGTGGAGGATGCGGCCGTTACCGACGTGTTGAAACCCTATCTTAGGCCGTACGAAATTGAATCCCTGTTGAAGCGCCGTCAAAAGCTGATCATTCATATTCAAACCTTGATCGACGAAAAGGGTGAAGATGCGGTGCTGTTTACGTGGTAGACAGGCGGCGTTAAGGCGACAGGTTAACGAGGCGTCATGTGATCTTTGGCGCTCTGATACTTGATTGCTCTGATGGTTCTTTACCTTGACGCCCTGTCGCCTTAACGCCCCTCACCAACATCCTCCCATGATCCATCTCATAGAACGTCTCCTCCATTTACGCCAGGGTGATCTGCTTCGCGGATTGCCCCTCGTCCTATATCTCTTTTTTGTCATTTCCAGCTTCATGATGGCCAAGGTCGCCCGTGACGTGCTCTTCCTTGATCGTTTCGACGCAGTTCATTTGCCGTATGTAGACATGACGATTGCCGTCATTATCGGCATGGTGATGGCGGTCTATATACGGATTTCCCGTAGAACCAGCTTATATACGCTCATCGTAGGCAGTCTCTGGCTGTTTGCCGTGGTCATGGTCGGTTTCTGGTGGCTGGTGCACTATCACCCGCGGCCCTGGTTGTATCCGGTGTTTTACGTGTGGATCGGCATGTTGGGCGTGCTGGCTACTACCCAGGTATGGACTCTGGCCAATTATCTGTTTACCACACGGGAAATCAAACGGCTGGTCGGTATGCTTGGAAGCGGGGCGATTGCCGGCGGGATTATCGGAGGCTTCTTTTCTACGGTGGTTGCTGGTCGGTTCGGTACTGAAAGCCTGCTGCTAATCACGGCCTTGTGCATGGTAATTTGCAGTGGTCTGGTGCATGTGCTCTGGCATCGCCGTAGCGAGACGGGCGACCCATCTCATCATATCGATTCAGAAAGTACCGAAGACGAAAAAAGTCCGAAGAACCTTGTTGAGAGCATGCGTTTGATCTGGGGTTCAACCTACCTTCTGGCGATTGCAGGAGTTATCTGTCTGGCCTCTGTCGTCACGGCGTTGGTCGGCTGGCAGTTCAAAGCCATTGCCAAAGAGTTCATGCCGCAGAAAAATGATCTGGCTTCATTTTTCGGTATGTTCTACGGCATTACGGGGATCATTTCGCTGCTTGTCCAATTGCTTTTAACTTCTCGCTTGTTAAAACATTTAGGGCTTGGTGTGGGCCTCATGGTCTTACCGGTCTCGCTCGTATTCGGGGCGGCCGGAGTTCTGATCTTTGGAACCCTGGCTTCCGTCATATTCTTACGCGGAGCGGACAATGTCATTCGGTATTCGATCGATCGTTCAACTGTAGAGATGCTGTATCTACCGGTGCCAACACGGATCAAGATGCATGTTAAACCGTTTATAGATACAGTTGTCTGGCGATTGGGGGATGGTTTCGGCGGCGTCATCGTGCTTGTGTTCGCCTCTTTTATGGCCTTCTCCGCCATGCAGCTGAGCTGGCTGGCGCTGTTGCTTCTGGTGGTCTGGATTTTCGTGGTGATTTTAGCCAAACGGCATTACGTTCATATGTTGAGCGATAATATCCAGCAATATCGACTCGATGCCGAACGCACCACCGTAACGACTCTGGAACGGTCGACCATCGATGTATTGAGGGCTCGCCTCAGCGCCGGTGATGCGAGAGAAATTCTGTACGCCCTCGAACTATTCGATCTCGAGCAGCATACCGCCATCCATCCGGTGGTTCGGGATCTGTTGGCGCATTCTGCGCCAGCGGTCCGCCGGAAGGCGCTGGCAATTCTCAATGTAGCAGGCGATGTGGCGGTCCGCCCGCAGGTGGATGCCCTGCTGAAGGATGAAGATATCGGTGTGCGTACCGAAGCGATGCTATATCTGGCCCACCATGCGCATATAGATCCTTTGCAACGTATCCGGGAGTTGGGTGATTTTCCCAATTTTTCCGTGCAATCCGCCATGGTGACCTATCTGGCCGCGCCCGGGAAAACACAGAGTATTGTGACCGCACAGATTATCCTTGGCACCATGGTTCGCCAGGATGGCCCCGATGGCCAAGAAACCCGCATGGAGGCGGCACGGCTGATCGCTATTTTGCCGGATCATTTCGATGACCAGCTCGCGCAACTGCTTCAAGATGAGGACCGGGATGTGAGGCGACAGACCTTGAGGACCGTCGGTCAGCTGGAAAAGCACAGGCTGCTGCCCCAGGTATTGGAACATATGCGTGATGAGGACCTGGCATCTGAAGCGATCGAAACCTTAAGCGCGTTTGGGGAGACCGTCGTTGCTGCCCTGCTCTCGCATTTACAGGACAAAAGCATCTCTGTCGAGGTCCGCCGTGAAATTCCTCGCGCATTGCTGTCCATCGACACCGCAACGGCGGCTAATGCATTAAGTGAATGTTTGCTGCAAGCAGATACGATTATACGTATGGAGGTAATTACGTCGTTGAACACGCTCCACCAGAGGCATCCGGAATTTAATCTGAACACCGATACAGTCGAAACGGTTTTGCTGGCCGAAATTACGGGGCAATATCGATGTTACCAGATGTTGCATGTCCTTGAGCCGTTGGTCGATAAGGAGGAGTCGATCATACCGGCTCTTCATGAAGACATGAAACAGCGGCTGGAACGCATCTTTCGGCTTATGGCGCTCCAATATCCGCGGCACGATCTATTGAGCACCCTGATCGGTTTTCAGTCCGGTAATCACACCGTGCAGGATAATGCCCTCGAATTCCTGGACAACATCCTGAAGCCGAATCTTCGTGCGGCTCTGGTGCCGCTCCTGGATCGGGAAGTCAGTCAGGACGAACGGCTGCGGCTCGCCGATCAGACCACAGGCTCGATGATGGATGGACCCGAAGATGCTGTTCGTGCCTTATTGGGTGATGAGGATACTTATTTGAAATCGTGTGCTATGTATACCATCGGTCTGTTGCATCTGAATACCTTCTACGAGACCGTAGAACAATGCTTGACCCATGATAGCCCGCTTTTACGCGAAACGGCGAGACAGACGTTTGAGAAGATCTCCAGGGAAGGGAGATAGGCTGGTAAACTCGCACTGGTCCTGAAAACACCTTGATTGTTTTCGAATATGGCTTGTATTTCCGCCTTACTTAGGCCACCCATCTATAGAAATGCGTGTAATCTAAATAAATCCGAAAGACGGATGCGCCACGGTAAATCAATGGATGTGACAGGTGCGCCACGTAAATTATCCGCTTCATATTCTGATTCTTGATGAATCTTCTGAAACGCTGAGTCATCTGGAACAACTCTTCAAAAAGACCCGCTGTATAGCCTCTTTTCATCAGGTGTGCGTGTATGAACAATTTGTGCGTCATATCGAACAAAGACCACCTGATGCCGTTCTCATTTCCAGTACGCTCCAAAAGTGGGAAACCAGGTCGATTTTTCCCATTTGTCACGTCACATCCGAAACCATGTCCATTATCGTTATTCGTGGCTCTGACGACACGCGACAGGCGGTCGAGTGGATGAAAGCCGGGTCGGATGATTATCTGACGGTTGAAGAACTTGACCGTTTGCCCGGTATACTGACTGACTGACAACAGGATCGTGCCGAATTAACCTCCTACCTGAACGGCTCGGACAACACCCTTAAATTTTATCAGCTGGTTCTTGATTCTATGCCGTTCCAGATCGGTGTGTACGATGTGGATGGCCGGTATTGTTATCTCAATAGGGCCTCCGTAAAATCGCCTGAAATGCGCCAATGGCTCATCGGTAGAACCGATTTCGATTATTGCCGGAAGCGGAATTTATCAATGGCCATAGCAGAGCAGCGTCAGGATGCGATAAAACGGTGCTTAACTGAGTAGATTACTGTTGAAATTGAGGAGTCGTTTCCGACGCATCATGATGGTAATCGGTATATTAAACGGTTTTTAAGTCCGGCCTTTGATCATTCCGGCGCCATCAATTATGTGGTCGGAAACTCCATTGATATAACGGAAAGCAGACGGCTGGAGGCACAAATGCAATACGCCCAGAAACTCGAAAGTCTGGGGGTGATGGCAGGAGGTATTGCACACGATTTCAATAACCTGCTGACGGTTATGCTTGGACATGCTGAGTTGATTAAAAACCAGATGTCACCGGATTCCAGGCTATACGATAATGTACAGTGAATCATCAGATCGGCGCATCGCGCTGCCGGGCTATGTCATCAAATGCTGGCCTATGCCGGCAAAGGCAGGTTTGTAACTAAACCGTGCTCTACTCACAGATATACGGGATTTCCTTGGAGTCTCGGTATCCAAACAGGTCCACTTGCAATACAGGCCGGCATCCGTGTCGCCTGTGATTGACGGTGATCCCAGTCAGATACATCAGGTGGTGATCAATCTGGTTACCAACGCATCCGAAGCCATTGGAGATCAGGAAGGCGTCGTGGCGATATCTACCGGCACCGTGGAATGTGACGAGGAATATCTCCGGAATACGTATGTCGATGATGAACTGCCGGATGGACTTTACGCCTATATCGAGATATCAGATACCGGCATAGGGATGGATGAAGCGACCCGTCAGATGCTCTTCGATCCGTTTTACACCACCAAATTCCTGGGACGCGGACTTGGTCTTGCCGCTGTCCTTGGTCTTGTACGCAGCCATCGCGGAGCGATTATTATCGACAGTGAACCCCAGAAGGGCAGTACCATCCGTGTGTTGTTCCCCGCAACGAAAGGGGATGTGTCGATAGAGCAGGATGAACCGATCCAGGAACCTTCAGGGACATCTTCGGGTACGGTACTTGTGGTTGATGGCGAAGAGAGTATGCTGGTCATGACCCGTATTATGATGGAAAAAATGGGCTTTACCGTACTCACCGCCATGGACGGTTTAGAATCCGTTGAAGTGTTCGGCAATCACTATAAGGATATTGTACCCGTTTTGCTGGACATTACGATGCTGAGACTTAATGGGGATGATGCCTTCTGGGAACTACGAAAAAAACGAGATGATATCCCGGTTCTTCTGCTCAGCGGGTATGGCGAACAGATTCTATCCCGGCAATTGCTTGAAGCTGGTGGCACCGATTTCATTCAAAAGCCCTACGGCAATGCTGAATTGATAGAAAAAATGCAGACCCTGTTGGCGTAAACATTCTCCCATTCTCCATCCTTCTTTTCACATCTCTTCCACGCTTTTCTCCCGCTCACCGATCGACGGCGGAGTCATGATGCGCCGCAGTTGATCCGATACATCGGTATACTCATCCGGATTGTAATAGTTGCCCGACCAGGAAGAGTGCCCCGGACTGTATTTGTAAAGCAGCGCCCGCCGTTCATAATCGGCTGTCCAGGGCATGGTGCCGTGAACCAGGGCCTCCGTAAAAATGATCACATCCCCGGCTTCGACTTCAGGTTGGACCACATAATGCGCAGCGCGATCAAACATTCTCACATCAGCAGGTAAATTTTTGAGGCAGTTGGTCTTATGTGTACCCGGAATACAACAGAATCCACCATCGCCGGATTTTACAGGATTGAGGCAATAGGTAAACACTGTCAGGCCGTTTCGAATGATCCCGTCATGATAGGCGTACCAGTGATCTCCGGGAGAACCGCTGCCAAGTTGCATGCGAGGACCGCCATGCAGCCGGCCCGCTTTGCCGCCTTTACGCATAAAGATACAATAGTCATGGTCGATACGGAATTGTTGCCCTAAAAGGCCGATCAAATACGGTATGATCCTTGGACGGTCGATCAAAGCCTGAAATTTCGGTCCCCATTTCGATATCCAGCTTGTACGACGAAAGTTGCTTTCATCATATGCTCCCGGAAACGCCTCGTCCGCCAGGTTGTTCAGCTCATCCACTTCGTTCTTACAGAGTACATTTTTGACCACCAGATAGCCTTCCAGATCGAACATGAATGTTTCTTCTGTTGTAAGAGACATGGACAGGTTCCTTGATGATGGCATGTGTCCTTTGGACACGATGCGAGCCCTCCGGGGTTTGTTTGATTGTCAGGTTTGTTGATTGAGGGCGTTCTGACCTACCTGCTCTTCCCTCTGAACCAGATCCAATACACAGGCAGGCCCACGACAAAAACAGCCAGGCCGGGCCAGGATTGGCCGAAATTGAACAGCAGAACGGATATGACATATCCAGAGGCTACGAGCAGAAAGAAGAGCGGTGTAATGGGATATCCCCAGACCTTGAAAGGCCGGATCGCATCGGGGCGTTTACGACGCAGGATGAATAGAGCGATAATACTCAAGATGTAGAAGATATACAGCACGTACAGAATGGCGCCGATAATGGCTTCAAAATCTCCCAGGATCGTCCAGAATATACTCAAGACCGTCAACAGGACGATGGTCTTCGATGGGGTGCGGTATCTGGGATGAACGTAGGCGAACTGTTTGAAGAATAATCCTTCTTTGGCCATGCCGTAGGTGATCCGGGGAATATAAACCATACCGGCGTTTATCGTCCCGAATGTAGAAATCATAACGGCCAGGGAGATGAGCGCGCCACCCGTCGGACCGATCAATCGTTCCGCAACATCGGCGGCAATTCGTTCGGAGGCGGCGATTTCATCGATGTTCATCACATATAAATACGCCCAGTTGACAGCCAGATACACGAAAATACAGAGGCCGAGACCGATAATAATCGCCAGGGGCAACGTTCGCCTTGGGTCCTTTACCTCACCGGCCACGTTATTGGTATTGTACCAGCCGTTATACGAAAACAGCGTGCCGATCATCGCGACACCCAGGGCGCCGAACAGATTGATCTCTCCGGCCGATGCCGACGGCATGGAAAAATGATCCCAGGAGCCGCCAACGGTGGCGGCCAGGATAACCAGCGCGGCCAGAGCCCCTACCTTGGCAAACGTAGACACATTGGATATCAAACCGCCGAAGCGCACCCCTACATAATTGATTGTACCTAATAAAATGAGGATCACGTAAACAGCCAGATGCTGGGTCGATATCTGCTGAATACCGATATCGATGACCACATTTTCTAAAGAAACAGCAGGAAAAAAATAACCAAGATAGCTGATGCATATCATGGCAATAGCTGCCAGAGAACCGGGTTGCACGAAGATGGATTCCGTCCAGCCATAAAGGTAGGCCACAATCGGTGGATATGCCTCTCTGAGATAGACCACCATCCCCCCGCTGCGAGGCATCATAGCACCCAACTCGGCAAGACACAGCGCACCGGAAAAGGAGAGGAGACCGCCGAGTACCCAGACCATCAGGAAAAGGCTGGGGGAGCCCAGCGCTTGAGCGATCCCTGATGGGGAGCCAAAAATACCGGAACCAATGACGCCGCCCACGATAATGGTGGTCGAAGCCGTTAGTTTGAGATCACGGGCCAGCTCCGTTTCCAGTTGAAAACGGCTGCCGCTTTCCTGGGTTGTTGATTCAGACATAGGAACCTTTTTACATGAATTTGGGTGAAAGGCATCGTGGACGCTGCCCGGTTATAATGAACACGATTCAGCTTGATAAAGGATAAAAAGAAACAAGCGGAAGCTCGGGGATACGTCAAGAAGTATCTTCGGGGTATCCTGATTCTCAAGATCTCAAATTATCACTTGCCTGTCGCCTGTATTCTCTGATATATTGCGAAACTCATGATCAGACAGGCTACAATGAAATACGCCCTATTCTTATGAATATATTAACTCCGTTTGTCCAACAGTGCCGTGAAGATCCCGGCCACCTCGTCTTTCTCATTTTATGCGTGCTTGCTGCCATGCCGGCGGTGATAGGTCTTGATCATGTCTCCTTGTGGTATGATGAGGCACAAACCGCTTTTATCGCCAAAGGAATTCTGGCCAACGGGTTGCCCGTGCCTCATGACGGGACGCACTTTATACCCGATCCCGCCCCGTATTATAATGAGGATCTGATGTGGGTCGAACATCCCTGGCTGCAATTTTATGTTACGGCGCTCTCTTTTCACCTGTTCGGCGCCACACCTGTTACCGCCCGCCTACCATTTCTACTGATCTCGTTGTGTTCACTGCCTTTACTGTATGTGACGGCCAGACGTCTGGGTGGAACCAACGTCGCTCGGGTAACCGTCCTTCTATTACTTTCTATTGTCCCGTATTTATTGCATATACGGCAATGCAGGTATTATGCCATCCTATGTTTTTGCGTCGTCTGGGGCATATACGCCTGTCTTGACCTTCAGGAGGGGAAAAAGACTGGCTTTTTGCATTTTACCGGGGCGATGGTGGGCCTGTTTTACAGTAATCCAGCGCCGTTTGCAGGATTTATGTTCGCCTTTTCCATCTGGTATCTGGTGTTTGGCCGGTCATGTATAAGGTGGAAACCTCTGGCGCTTACCTATGGGGCCGTCTTTTTGATGACCTTTCCATGGTTCATTTATGCGGACCTGGTTAATCGAAGGGCCACACATGCTGAATGGGATATAGCTAATCCATTCAAATATTTCGGGCATTATCTGGTCGATCTGAATACGTTTATCCTGCCGTTTGCCTGGATCCCCATCGTCTTGTTATTCGTCCTATGGCGAAAAGGACGCAAAATGGAATCTTTGTTGTTTTTAATGATTCCTATCACGATGGTCTGGTTTCGAATCTTCGTCGCCATGCCGAACCACCCAATGACAATATTAGGCATCCTGGGCGGTATCCTGGGTATCGCCACTGTTTTTTGGGTATATCGGATGTGGCAAAGCGCCTCACTGCCGTCATCCGCAGGGCAATTGCTGCTGGTCCTGGCCTTCGGTTCCCTGATTGGCATGTCGATCGCCTCGCCTCTTGACAGCTTTCGGTATATCATCGGCTTTATTCCACTGTGGACCATTATTGCAGCGATGTTTTTAACCACATTGTGGCGCCGCGCCCGAATCCCGATCGCTTTCGTGGTCGTGATGATGATCGGATCCAACCTGTTGCATGCCGCCCCCTTCGTTATCGCCCATTCTGTGCCGTTTTCATTTCAGGATCTGGAAAAAGTGATGCGTACGACCATCCCACCAGGGGTCTTGTCCCGCCTAGTAGGTCGTAACTCGGAACAGATTCAGGCGCGCCTTGGCTCCTATCTGGCCAAAGCCGACAAAAGTCTGGCCGATGCCGCGCAAATAAAAACACCTTATTTTGATTACCTCCACGAAATCATCCTGCCCTACCGCGGACCGACGGAGGTGTTGATCAGATATCTGGATCAATACGCCCAGACGGGCGAGTCTATCGCGACGGACAACTCCGCCCTGATGCTGGATTTTTATATCGATTTAAAACTGGAACCGGTTTCTATAAAATCCGATACCCTGACAGCCGATTGGATATATCTCAAGCCCCATCAGACATTTGCCACGATGCCGACCTATTGGATGCGAAGGTTCTACGATGAAATTTTGACGCCACACTACGAAAAGATAGAATTGAATGCGCCGGATTTGCTGAATATAGATTACAATTTGCCGGACCCGCATCTGCATGTTTTTCGACCAGATCTTGAACAAGCACCGAGGGCGGTGATTTTCAAACGAAAAAAAAACAAGTAGGGACACAAAATGTATCGCGGGATGTGTTCAGGGGCTCAATTTGCAGAATCAGTTGAATTTTTATTCTACATCCCACGCTACCCATAGCGAACTCGGTCCGCGATGGGTCGTATTGGGAAGGTAATCGTAGCTCTGGCCCTCTACAAGCCGCAGCGTAGGCAGGTATCGGGACAGTTCTTCCAGCAAAATGTGCAATTCGAGCCGGGCCAGCGGCGCCCCCAGACAATAGTGGATCCCGTGGCCAAACGACATATGTTGTTGGGCATTTGCTCGTCGGATATCGAAGTGTTCTCCGTCTTCGAAATGGGCTTCATCCCGGTTGGCGGCGGCGAGCATCACCAGAAGTTGGGCGTCTTTCGGTATTTCTACACCAGCGATCTTTACCGGTTTGTTGGTCACCCGTCGCCAGGAAATGACACTTGACTCATATCGAATCATTTCTTCCACCGCATTCGGAATCAAAGTAGGACTTTTACACACCGCATCCCAATCTTCCCGGTGCTTCAAAAGCGCTCTAAAACCGTTCGATGCCTGATTGCTTGTGGTTTCATGGCCAGCCATCAGCAACCCGAACAGGGCGAGCACGATCATGCTCTTGGTTACCCCTTCGGTTTTTTCTTCTTTGAGTTGCTTGAGCAGTTCACTGATATAATCATCTCCCGGGTTTTTTTCCAACGCGTCCACGTGGTCGAAGCAATATTGAAGATACTCGATGAAATTGGGCATGAGGGTGAGGATCTCTTCGTCGGACGGGTTTCCCCAGGTCAGCAACCCGCGGCCTTTCGACCAGGCCTTGATTTTGTTCACCTCACCATCAGGAATACCGAGGAAGGCGAAGAGCACACGGGCCGGTGTTTCATAAAACAGTTCCTTAACCAGATCCGCTTTGCCCCAATCGGCTATCCGTTCTATCTCGGTGACAACAATCTCCCGGACTACCGGTTCAAGCCATTTTATTTTTCCAGGCGTAAACGCATTGCGTAAAAACTGGCGCACCTGCGTATGCGAGGGTGGATCGTTGTTGCTCAGAAACGGTCGGATATCAAATTGTCGGGCGTTGAACATCTCCATCGCTTTTTCGGGCCATGGTTTGATCGGCGATTGCGCCATCTTGGAAGAGAAGGTCGCCGGATCGTGCAATATCGCCCGGACATCCTCGTAACGGGTAATCACCCAGTGATCTATCTCCGGACTGTAGAAAACAGGCTCTTCCGTACGTGCACGGATGTAGAACGCATACGGGTCGGACAGATACGGTTCCCCGAACGGATTAAATTCGGCGCCCAGCCCGGTAACCGGACAGCCAGCATCTGCTTGCCGTTTGATCGTTGGGGACGTGTATGTATTCGAAGGCATGGGGATAATCCTTTTAGAGTGCGGAGTACGGAGTACAAAGTACAGAGAGGAAGAGAGGAAGAGAAGATTAAAAATCGAAAGGAAGAGAAGAAGAAACAGAAATTCTTCGTCCTTTCGTCCTTTCAGTCCTTCATCGTCACATCCTTGGTCCTCATAAACCTTGGATAATCAAGGACATTTGACGAGGTCGTGTGCCAGAAGAACGAGTGACATAGAATGATATCACCGGGTTCCCCCGGTCATTTCGATAACGTGCAGCGGTACGCCGCCCACTTCCTTTGGCTCGTTCATGAAATAGTCGATACGACAACTGACCAGATACGTCTTTCAACCGGATTACTTTGAGAAGGCGCAACAGGCCCATACGCCGTATGATCTGGTCCGATGGATCTGGGACAAACCGCCGGCCTTCAACCCCGGCGAACGCAGCGGATACAGTAATGCCAACTTTACTCTGCTTGCCTATATCATTGAGCAGACATCCGGGCAATCTTACGGTGAATTCCTGAAAACTCAGATTTTCGATCCGCTGAACCTGGAACACCCAGGGCACCGGGGCAATCCCGATCCCCCGACGGATCGGGCATCGAGCTTTGTGACGGTCGGCGCCCGTGATCTGGTTCCTTCAAGACATCATGATTACTCGGTAGACACCGGTTACGGGGATGAGATATGGCCAGTTTAAGGCAAAAAAGGAATCCGGCAACTGAGCGCGGTGTGTCAAGGCCTAAAAAATTTCCATTGAAATAAATCTGCACGGTATTATATGAAATTTGTAATATGATTATTGGCGAAGATAGAATATAATAGTAGTCAAGCCAATGACGTAAATGTAATACATAAGTTTTGATATACTTTACGCATTACGTTTCATGCATCACGATTCACCCATTCAAGAGATCTGCCCATGCCTACAAAAAAGAATCAAAACTCCAGCCTCGTCTATTCAACTGCCCAGGGCAGGATGTGTCCTGATTGTGGGAAGCCGGTTTCCACCTGCACATGCCGAAAGAGGAAAGCCTCCCAAAAAAATAACCGCATTGTGCAGAATCGGGCTTCCTCAAAAAACGACGGGGTCGTCCGGGTCAGTAGAGAAACAAAGGGACGCAAGGGCAAAGGCATGACGATTATTACCGGGGTGCCGCTCCATCCGGACGGCATCAAAGATCTGGCCAGAGAACTCAAGCAAATGTGCGGGACCGGCGGTACGGTGAAAAACGGCGTCATCGAAATTCAGGGCGATCACCGGGACCTGCTGGCGGAAGAGTTGAAAAAGCGTGGATGGACCGTCAAGCGCTCAGGCGGTTGACCTGATCACCGGATTGGCCATAAAAGGTCCTTAATCTGCAATTGATATGACCTACCCCCAATTAAAATACGCCAATGTTCCCCTGGACCGAGCCGACGCCCTGCGCAGAGACCCGGATTGGCTGGCAAACCGCCTGCGTCATCCGTATACGAATGTGATCCCTGTCTGGCGTGATCGTAATCTGATCAAGGGGTCTGAGACCCCTCATATGCATATCGCGCTCTGTAGACAGGAGACGGGAGCTCGTGTTATAGAAGCCGCAACGGAACTTGTTTTTCTCGGGGGAACCGACAACGACCTCGCCTTCTTTGCGGCGGACTTGTCCGACTGTGAAGAAACGGAAGCGGTGGACCTGGCGGGTGGTGGCTCATTTCTGGATCTGCGGAGCGTCGGACCGTTGGTGGACTCGAAGCAGGCTGCCCTGATGGCCTATGCGCGCGGCATGCTTTACTGGCACCGTCAGCACCGGTATTGCGGTCGATGCGGGCAGGCGACCGGGAGCCGGGACGGGGGTCACCGGCGACAATGTACGAATCCTGATTGTGGTCATAAAACATTTCCACGTACGGACCCGGCGGTTATCATGCTGGTGGAATACCGTCCGGAGGATGGCGCACCGCCGATGTGCCTGCTGGGTAACCATCACCGGCTGCCTGCAAATGTATACTCTACCCTCGCCGGGTTTGTCGAACCGGGGGAAAGTCTGGAGGAAACAGTGGCGCGCGAGGTCTTCGAAGAAGTCGGTGTAAAAGTCGCACAGGTAGCCTATCAGGCCTCCCAGCCCTGGCCGTTTCCTGCCTCAATCATGCTCGGTTTTCGCGCTCAGGCAGAGACCACAGATCTGGTGGTGGATCAGAACGAACTCAAAGAAGCCCGGTGGTTTACAGCAGAGGAAATCCGTACCTTCGGTGAATGGGGCGATGAATCCATCTCTTTCTGTTGGCCAAGAAAAGATTCCATCGCCCGATTCCTGGTCGAATCGTGGGTGAAGGAAGTGAGTCGCTTTACATCATGAAACGCATCGCGATGTATGTGGATGCCCAGCGAATCCTCAGCGAGTATGTCGGCGCGGTCTTTCTGTTATACCAGAAACAGGCGTCCTTGCGCAAACCCTGACTCAAGGGCATCAAGAAGGATATGCAGGGCGAATACCCGTTCTGGAATCACATGGATGTCTATATTGGAGATAATAGACCGTGATGGGATTTATAGCCCCTAATACTTGCTCCGGCTCATTGTCGATCGAAGACAGCATCTGCTCGAGCCATTGTTGCTGCGGATTAAGTTTCTTGATAATCCGCTTGAAAAGCCACCCTACACTAAAAAGAGAGACACAGCCGAACAGGACAAATATCAACATCCAATATGGCAAATGCTTTAGCGCAACATGTTCTGTATAATAAGAAAGCCATGTAATACCTGTAGCCCATAAAAGAAAGGCGGGAGGTAAAAACCACCGGATTACACGCTGTGCGTTTAAAATCCGATGTTTAATCTGATAGAGTCTTCGCTCTGTTTCTTCTCTGACCGAGTGGCCGAACTGCTTCTCTCGCCTGATTCGTTTAAACGTAGTACCCAGCGTCGCGACAGTCCCGCCGAAACAGACTTCCACGCTCACCTTGCAGCCCCTGACAGATATCCATCTTCGCTCCAACCCGATGAAGAATCCGGTTGAAAGCTTACAACATGAGTAGCGACTCTGATATCCGCCGTCTATTCATGACTGCCATAAAAAAAGGAAAGGCCGCACACGTATGAGCACTGTTGGCGGATGATCCCGGTCTTTCCCGGTAAGTAAACGATTTGCTGACGTTAATGCCAGAGATGAGCAAGGTAGAACCGCGTTGCAGCTTGCTGAGGAAACGGATGCGAGAAAAATACGCGATGTGCTCATCAAGGCAGGTGCAAGGAACTGACCCACCACCCTTCCATTCTTCCATCCGAGTTGAGAAAGAAACTCACCACGCCCTCGGATCCGAAATCTGTACAGTCTCCCCGGTACGTATCGATGCCTGGGCACAGATGCCCGGAAGGGTCATGTCCGCCGAGAGTTCGGGGCCGATGGGAACCGGTATGTCACCGGCGATAGATCGGACAAAATCTTCTATGATACGCACGGCGGGTCCGGCGTGACTGCCTATATCCTGAACGTAGTCGGGGAGAGAAGGGTAAGTGCATGCCTCGCGGGTCATCTCGCGCGTGGTGTCTCCCTGTAGCCAGAAGTTGGCCACGGTGCGGGCTTTTTTACCCCGGTCGGTCTCGAAGCTCCCGCGATCGCCGTAGAAAGACAGGTAATGACCACCGGGATGCACGTTGCAGAATGAGTTCATCAGTTTGAACAAACAGCCCCGTTCCGACCGCAGCATCGCCAGTTCCAGCCAGGACCGTTCCGGATCGGCACCGGGCGCCATTTCGCCGGAGACCGCATGGGCCGTCACCTCCGTGAACCGGTCACCGGTCATATGCAGGTAAGGTCCCAGACCGTGTGTCGGATACAGCAGCGGGGGAAAGGACCGCCGCCAGGTCGGTGTCCCGTCGGGTGTGAACCAGAGCGATTCCGTGTGGTGCAGGTATTCCGCCTCACCGTAGTACAATGTACCGAGTTTTCCGGCCTTGTAGAGCGCCTGCGCTTTGAGGACGCTCGGCTCGTATGGCCAGTTCTCGGCCATCATATATACCCGGCCCGATGCCCGGGCCGCCAGCACGATATCCCGACAGCCCTCCTCCGTCACGGCCGCAGGCACTGCTGAAAGCACATGCTTACCCGCCCGGAGCAGGGCCGTCGAATGTTCCGCATGCAGCGGCGCCGGCGTAAAAACAGCCACCGCATCGATACCGGGATCTGCCACCATTTCTTCGAATCGTTCCGTCACCCGGTCCGGTCCGGCCTCGGAAGCGGCACGCTCAAGCGCCCCGGCATCCAGATCACAGAGACCGACCAGCCGGCACCGGGGATGATGCCGAAACCCGTTCATCCACGTCCGCCCGAACCGCAAACCGACGATCCCGATGTTGAGCGTATCCATAAAACCTCCTGTATGAATTACGACTTTTTAGGTTAAGATACAAAGTATTGGCAAGTGGGCAAGTGGACAGGTCGGCTGGACACCTTCTTGCCCATGTCCAACGGGAACGGACCGTGGGATGGAGATACCGGCCTGTGGTGGATTGGCCCTCAAGGAACATCAGCGCCGACTACGGCTATTGCGCCCGTGTGGTCTACAAACCCTATGCCGGCCGGGATGATGTGGTTGATGAATACCAGCGATGGCGCCATTAATTCAACGCATCAAGCAGCAGGCTGTACTTGATGATGAACGTCCGATTGGTCAGCCGTTCCTCGTGCATATCGAAAGGCGCCGTCGGCGTCAGCAGGTCCGTGTCGTGGATTTCGTTATAGACGATGAACAGGCCGGTGTTCGCGGCTTGCAGCAGGCTGAACCGAAGGTTGGCCGACCAGATATCGGACTGGCTGTTGTACTGCACCAGGCTCTGCAGCATGATACGCGGCGAAAAGGAATACGATATCCGTGTCTGATACAGGTTGGTGACAAAATCACCACCCGGCAGATTGACATTATTATGATTTAAGCTGAACTGGGTATTTAGGGCCTCGCCGTAACGCAGACGCAGCGTCGGGCGGAAGGAGACCCGGTTCCCACCGAAGAAACCGCCGACGGTCGTCCGCGTGTTAATACTCCACCAGCGCCCCCGGCTCGTAAAGGCGACGATCTGGGCTTCGACATGGTTGTACGTGCCAGGAGGAACCATCACGTTTTTCCCACGGGAAATATCAAACGCACTGACGACGCCTTCCTTCGTAATATTCATCCCTGTATGCACCTCAGCGCCGGTGATGAATTCCCAATGGTTGTCGATATGCCAGCGCCCGCTGGTCTGAAACCCGTTGAAATCCCAGTACCCCTGATAGCCGATATGAGGTCGTAATTCATTCAGGCCCAACGGTTTATTTTCCGGTCGATAGCGATATCGGATATTGCCGTCCGGCTTTTGAAAGCCGCCGGTCCGGCGTAGAAACCCTACTTCAGGATTGAAGCCTCGTCCCACTTCGGTATAGTTACCCATGATACGCCATCTCGGGGAGTCGTAAATACCACCGATTTTATAAGCGTACGGATCGCTGCCGGTCGTTTTCGTGGCGCTACCGGTCGCCGTGCCTGCCACAAACCCCGTGAATTGAGTATACCGCCCGATACCCAGACGTCCGTTTACTGCGAAAGCCCGGTTGTAATCATCATTAGGCGCGGCATTGCCGGTGCCCTGTCGGTTGATAAACATGGCGCCGATAGCGGACCGATGGCCCAATTCCCGATTAACGCGGGCTACGGTAAAATTGTTGCCGTGAATCGCCCCGGTCTTTTCCGTCTGCATGCTGAGCAGGCCGACATCCGTCTTGCCTGTCCGCCCCGAAATCCGGGCACCGGCCAGGATCGGCACTGAGCTGCCGTCCGGCGCGATACCGATACGACGGCTGAAAAACAGATCCACCTCACCGGGATTGCCCACCGTAAACAACCCGGCATTCTCCAGGAAAAACGGACGTTTTTCCGGGAAGAAGAGATTGAACCGGTCCAGGTTGACCTGCTGATCGTCTACTTCCACCTGGGCGAAGTCCGTATTGTATGTTGCATCCAGGGTCAGGCTGGGCGTCAGACTGTATTTCATATCCATGCCCCAGTTGTCTCTGGAGGTAAGGACGTTGAGATCATCTGCGGTGGTCGCGGAGGATGAATTGAAAACGCCGTTCTGACCCGTTGTGGTTTTCACCTGGGTACGAAAGGCATTACCCAGCGTGTAGGGCATGAGTTTCAGATTACGCTGCCGTGATAACGACAGACCCGTCAGCGTCCCTGCCAGCGACAGACGGTTGAGGTCGAACTGCCGGGGGAGTTGCGCCCAGTAGGCGTTTTCGTTGCGCCGCCGGATTTTACGCTGGAAGTTGATGCCCCAGGTCTGTTCCGGAATATCGTTGAATCGAAGGGTCTTCAACGGAATAGCGAACTCGGCGCTCCAGCCGAAATCGCCGGTTTGCGTACGAACGGCCCAGGCGGCATCCCAGTTCAGGTTAAAACCGCTGGCCGATCCGCCCGAATTCCGTCCACCGCCGCCCTGACCTTCTCGTGTCACCTGGGCGTCATATTCGATGGCCGCCGGGTTGGTACCGAAGACAAACCCGTTCTGGCGATCCAGATAAGTATCCAGAATGATGCGGAAGCTGTCGGTGTCATCGAGATCAGAATCACGCCGGCTGTCGGCTACGATGATCTGTCCCGGCTCCCGGTCGAAACAGACCACGCCGACATAAAAAGTGGAAGTGGTATATACAATCCGGACTTCTGTCTTTTCGGTGGCCGCCTCACCTGACCTGGGCTTCGTCTGCCAGAACTCGGTCACCGGCGTCGCCGCGCTCCAGACCGGGTCGTTCAATACGTCCCCATCGATATCCGGCGATTGGTCGACCTTGACCGCCTGCATGGCCGGCCGTTCCATCAACGCCGATATGTTCGTCTGGCTGAATCCGGGTGTCGCAAATGTGGCGATAAGTCCTGTACATAACAGCGCCAATATCTTTTCCCGCATCATCCTTAAGCTCCCCTTATAATTAGTCGTCAGAAGTATACAAATCGGAGGGAATATGTTCTTCAATCTATAATGTATCTACCGTGCATAACTTAGACAAATTAAATCTATAGCGCCCTTCAATAGGGCCTTCAAACGACAGACAGTTGATACCAGGCTGCCCGTCATAGACGGAGTTTTCAAAAAGATCAGCAATCCTGAAACACCAAACCGTAGTACGAAGGCGCTGATCATAATCACCCACAGTGCAGCGCCTTGTTCGGCATTCTCAATCCGAGTTTTCCCACGTCAGAACCCCCTTGCGTTTTCCAAACCGGTCAAGGATGCCTCGAATGTTATCTGATGGGGTCTCTATGATATTGACATAAGCCCAAGATTCCCACGAATCAGAGAGTCGCTCTCTGTCGATTGAGATATAAGAGAGATGATGGTTTTTCAGAATCTCATCTATGACATCCGCATCATGAACCTTATTCATCCATTTCCTTGGTTTTTTGTTGCTGAAATACTCAAACAGGTCCACACCCGGATTATTGTGTGGATTGCTTAGGGACGAATTGGCGCGTGGCCAATTTAAGATAGTTGATCAACAGCATGGGGGCAAAAAACGTACGTTTGGCAGCTACGGATTCCCAGTTGGCTTTTAGACATTCACGACGTAATTCATTCTCATCTCCGAAATCCCGAACGGCCTTCTGAAAGGCTTCCTGTTCCGACATGTCAGAGGCCATCAACGCGTCCATGGTGTCCCAGAGGTGCCCCTCCATCTCATCTACATTGATATGGCTGTCTTTATTGCGGCCTGCAAGCCTTCGCCGCCAGGTTTCTATGGCCTTCTCTAAGTCAAACATGGTTCCGGCCCCCATAGCTTTGACAGCGCTGTATGCACATCCAGCCACTGCTGTTTTTCCTTTTTCAACGCTTCTATACCTTTGGGCGTCAACCGGTAATACCGACGTTTACGTCCAACCTCCGACTGTCCCCAGTAACTCCCGATTAATCCATCGTGTTCCAGCCTCTGCAGGACGGGATAGAGCATACCGTCCTTCCAATCCATTGATCCGCCGGTCAGTTGTTTGACGTGCTGGATGATTTCATAGCCGTAACTGTCTTTCTGTGAGAGGATGGAGAGGACCAGCGGCCGTGAGGATGCCGCGACCAGTGTTCGTGGGATCATGCTACACACCGCCTTTCTATATATACGGGATTCAAAATAATTGTACTGGCATGAACAATGCATAGCTTGAACATGTATTATTTACCTATGTATGTCAAGTTAAATCTAATCCTGGCGTCATGGGTTAAATATCTTGATTTCATACGTTACACGAAGCATACTCAGATTTATTTACATCAATCCAGGCAGTATTAGTCAACAATTGTAAGAAAAGCATGATAAAAACACACATTGATTTAAGTCATGTCATTGAAAATGGGCTGGTGACATATAAAGGATTATGCGGCACCTTTTCCGTCAGAGCCTTCACAGAAATGGACATATAGGCCATGCTATCTTTCACCGCGTTTCGTATCATCGCCCTGCTCGAAGGGGTTTCGTTTCTCCTGCTGCTCGGTGTCGCTATGCCCCTCAAGTATATCTACATGACGCCTCTGGCCGTGCAGGTCATAGGCCCCATCCACGGTCTTTTATTCATGTTGTTCTGCGCGTACCTGATCATGATCCTCAAGCGGCATACCCTGCCTGCCAAAGTTGGCGTCTGGGGATTCCTGGCCGGCATTTTACCGTTCGGTACACTTGTCTTCGATGGATATATTAAAAAACAGGCGGCCGGCGATGGGCGGGAAGTGATATAGTATACGACTGCGTTCGAGGAAATAATGGTCCCATTTTTACCTCACAAAACAGCCTGATCTACGCGTTATGCCGATGTATGGTCGCTTTCGTCTGGATCTACCACGGCCTGGTACCCAAGTTGATCTTTCAGCATGAAGATGAAGTGACCATGATAAACGGACTGGGCATCGAGTTCCTGGACACCATGACCACCCTCAGTGTGGTCGGCTGGGGGGAAATAGTATTCGGGGTTTTCTTCTTACTCACTTGGCGCATAAGGCACATGCTGTTGTTGAATATGGTGATTATGGTGGGCGCATTAGCCAACATTGCCGTTACGGCGCCGCAGTATCTTATCGCCGCCTTTAACCCGGTCACATTGAACCTGCTGATGATCACCCTGTCCCTGATCGGCTTCATCGCAGGTAGGGACGTATCATCCGCTGAGCGCTGACGAAATGGATTAGAATATGGAAAAAGAAGAAACAAGCCATTCCCTTGGATTTGGTGAGTTCGTCGCGCTGATCGGCATGATGATGTCCCTGGTTGCGCTGTCGATAGACGCCATGCTGCCGGCGTTGCCGGAAATCGGCAGGGACCTCGGGGTCGAACGGGAAAATGATAATCAGCTGATCATCTCTTTTGTGTTTATCGGGTATGCCGCGGGGCAGTTGATCTATGGTCCCCTGTCGGACAGCACCGGGCGAAAACCGGCTATTTACGTAGGGTTCAGCTTATTTATCATGGGTTGTTTGCTTTCTCTATTTGCTACGGATTTTTCAACCATGCTGGCCGGCCGGCTTCTACAAGGATTGGGTGCAGCAGGGAATCGCACCGTGTGTGTTGCTTTGATTAGAGACCGGTATGAGGGGCGTGCGATGGCTCAGGTCATGTCGTCTGCGATGTCGATCTTTATTCTGGTGCCGGTCATCGCACCGGCCTTAGGCCAGGGACTGTTGCTCATCGCCCATTGGCGCGCCATTTTCGTCGCTTTTCTTGTTCTGGCGCTTATCATACTGACCTGGTTCACCATTCGGCAGCCGGAGACGCTGGTGAGGGAGAACCGAAGAGCCTTCTCATTGAGACAGAACATGCGGGCTGTCCGTGAGATTTGCACCACGCGGGTTTCTTTTGGATATACGATCGCGGCAGGCCTTATTTCCGGTGGATTCCTCGCTTATCTGACGTCCTCCCAGCAAATATTTCAGGATCAATACGGCGTGGGGACGCGTTTTCCGTTGTATTTCGCTACACTTGCTCTTGCGCTCGGCGGCGCTTCCTTCGTAAATTCGCGCCTGGTGATACAATATGGTATGCGTGTATTATCCCGTTTCGCCCTATACGTACTCATCAGCATTTCCATTATTTTCTTTACCATATCCTGGCCTCTGGCTGGTGACCCTCCGATCTGGGGGCTTATGACGTATTTTATGCTTTTATTCTTTTGCATCGGTCTCTTATTCGGCAACCTGAACGCCCTGGCCATGGAACCGCTCGGACACATCGCAGGCATAGGGGCCTCGGTGGTCGGCGCGTTGTCCTCCCTGCTCTCCGTCCCCATCGGTATTCTGATCGGACAGAGTTTCAACGGCACGATTTTACCTCTTGTCGGCGGATACGGTCTGCTGGGCCTCGGGACGTTGGCTGTGATGTGGTGGACGGAGTCGAAGAAAGCCGATGCATAATATAAACCATGATCCATTAATCAGAAGGGATGGGTATGAACAGATCAGAACTTGGACGGAAGATTTATGACATATCAAATATCAAAGGCGAATTTCTGCTTCGCTCCGGCCAGATTTCAACGGAATATTTCGATAAATATCTTTTCGAGGCGAAACCTGATATTTTACGTGAAATAGCCGATCACATGTCCGCTTTACTGCCGGAAGCATATGACCAGCTTGCCGGTCTCGAAATGGGCGGCATTCCGATTGCCACGGCGTTATCTCTCCAATTAAAAAAACCGGTCGTATTCGTTCGGAAAGAGGCCAAAAAATACGGCACTTGTAAATTGGCGGAGGGGGGCGAAATAAAGAATAGCCACCTCGTAATCATAGAAGATGTCGTCACATCAGGCGGGGCGATCATGGATGCGGTCAACGAACTGAGAAACCGGGGCGCTATCGTAGAGACGGTGGTGTGCGTCATTGACCGCGAAGGTACAGGCCGGGAAAATCTGGAAAACATCGGTTTGATATTTAAACCGCTTTTTACCAAAACAGAGCTGGAACATTTTGCCCGGATCTAAACAGGTGGCTATCTTTTGAAGTCCGCGTAAATCAACGACTTCAGCTAACAGAATTACATCCAAGGCTATTATCGTGTTTGAGTAATGGCTGACCTGGAGGCACTCGATTCTGTGAACGACTGAGGGGACTGCCTAACCTCATCCCCACGCAAGCAACATAGAAATCTGCATCCCGAAATTGGTATTATAAACCCCTCAGTAGAGCGGCACAGGAACATACGCATATCTGATTCTTTCCGGCGGGGAGAGAATATCCGTGATCTGCTCCTGTTCCAAATCGACCCACACCTCAACGACCGGTAGCCGCTTATCCGTGCGGAACAGGATATCCTGGACCCTGGCTTTCGCCGGGGATCTGATTCTCGTTCCGGAAGATAAACGTCTCCATCGATTGCACGAACTATCTCGACGACTCGATCTCACGATCATTGCCGGCGCTCCTGTCGAATCCGGAATAGAAAAGCCCCACATCGGCGCGCTAGTTTTTAGCCCCGGTCAGCCTTCCATTTATGCTAAAAAACATCTGCATGGAGGGGAAGAGATGTTTTTATCGCCCGGTGATCAGACGTGCGTGCTGAACATAAAAGGCAGGCAGGTCGGCCTGGCGATCTGCGCGGATACTAATCATCCTGATCATGCCAGGGATGCGGCTGATCATGGGGCATCCATATACGCCGCAGGGGTATTGCTTAATGAAAATGCCTATGCGTCCGATACGGCCTTGCTGCAGACCTATGCGTCAAAACACGGCATGCTCGTGGTGATGGTGAACTACAGCAAGCCTACGGGAGGCTGGACGCCGGCCGGCAAGAGCGCCATCTGGGATGAGGAAGGTCAACAGGTTACGAAAGCAGATGGTACGGAAAATGCCCTGGTGCTGGCAACAAGACATGCAGAAGGCTGGCGTGGCCGTGTTATTAAACACGTATCAAAACCACGAAAGAAAACTTCAGCCATTTCGGATTTTATTCTTTTTGCCCATCCGAGAAGTGGGAGCACCATCATTGCGGAAATACTGGATCTACATCCGCGCCTGCGTGTTTTAATAGAGCCCTTCGCAGAGAACTTTCATACCTGGGAGCGGGATAACAAGAACTACCTGGAACAAATCGTAGATGCCGCCTCACTGGATACGCAGTTAACAGAGATTTTCACTGAGTACAACGGCATCAAGGTAACCAGCTGGCCCTTATCTTTTGAATTGTATCAACATATGATGATGCATACAGACCGAAAAGTCATCTTTCTCAGAAGAGAAAACCTCCTTAAAACCGCCGTGTCCAGCGCCATCTCCCACCAGACCAATGTCTGGGAAAAAAGAAATTTGCCCGCTGATGTCGAAGGCCTTTACAAAAACCTTCAAAATATACCCATAGATAAATTGATAGAGTATATAGAAGCTACCCAAAAAGGGATGGACTTGTATGAAAAACGTCTCCATACCCGTCCACAAAACATGGTAAAAATGATCACCTACGAGGCCCTGTATGATCATCCATCCGATCAGGAAACCCTGATGCATGAATTATTTGACTTCATCGGCGTTGAACAAATTTTCACTGATAAAATGAAACGTCTCCTGGATAAAGGACTCAGCCAGATGAATACGGAAGATATGTATAGACATATCCCGAACCATGAAGAAATTGAAACACAATTGGGAAATAAGGCACATGGTTTTCTGTTCGGCTCGTAAGGTGGTCAGGCTGAAAATAAAAAGGTTTTCAATCACCAATCACCATTCGCTAATCGCCATTTGATCTTCTTTCAGGAGCCCATGCCTCATGCATTACGATGCCGTTAACCGTACCTTTGACTGCGACCCCACCCTGACCGATACACAGGTTCTGGAATTTTGCCGGGAAGGCCATCTGTTTCTTCCGGGCGTCGTGTCGGATGAAATTAATCAACGCACCTGTGATTATCTGAACGGGAAGATACCAGCGAATCCCTGCTTTATGCCCGAGGGTTTTACCACGGAAGATCTGGAAAGAATCCGGTATACGCACGAGCCGAGTTCCATTCTGCTGGAGGACTGGTATATCGAGCATGTCCTTCTCAACCCACAGCTGGCCGGCGTGCTGCGGTCGCTGCTCGGGAAACAGGTGGGGCTGCCGGTACTGGTCAGCAATCACCGGATTGAATGTCCGGAGGAGCCGCAAAACTGGCATCATGATGCGGACCATGTGTTCGGGCCCGAACTGGATTTTGTGGAAGTGTTTTACTTTCCTCAGGACACGCCGAAAGAAATGGGCCCGACCGATGTCGTGCCCGGCTCGCATATTCGTCCGACCACGCCGAAACCGGATGAGGAAGGACTCGCCAGCGCAGGGCCGGCCGGGTCCATCGGCATCCACTCGCAGAGTATTCTACACCGTCGAGGTAAATCTACAGCAACCGGCGTTCGGCATATGCTGAAATACAGCTACTGGCGCACCACACCGCCGGAAAGAGACTGGATCATCGAACCGGATTTTGACTTCCGCACAGCCGACTACGGCGGGCATGGTTCGGCTCGATATTATGCCCATATGTTTTACTGGCTCTGCGGAAAAGGAAAGGAATTCCGGGTGATCGGGGGCCAGGGCTGGCCCTGGAAAACGAAAAACCAGATCGGTCCGTCGTACGGTTTCGGCGCCACAGAAGGCTATCTGCCGAACTGGCGAAGAGATAATCCGGATGATTATGCACTTTGACCAGAGGAGATCGAATCTATGGAGCATTTTATATCCTATAAAAACGCGTGCAAAATAATCGGGCTGAGTCTGGTTCTGGCTCTCGTATCATCCACTGCGTATTCACAAGAAGGGACGCCCATGAAATCTGTACAACAAGGTTTAGCCAGCATCAAGCCGGTGATATCGCTCTCCGGCGCCGCCCTGACGCCACCGACCTTGGGGGAAGACACGCGCAAACGACTGGAAGAAAATCTGGCTAAGGCGCAGGCGGCCTATGACGCCAATCCGGACGATCTCGAAAATATCATCTGGCTGGGGCGGCGCACCTCATATCTGTGGGGCTATCACGAAGCCATCGGGATCTATACAGAAGGGCTCCGCAAGTTCCCGGACAATTACAAGCTGCTGCGTCACCGCGGACATCGGTATATTTCAGTGCGGGCGTTCGGCAAGGCTATTGCCGACCTGGAACGCGCCACCGAGCTGATCGAAGGCGTTCAGGATCAGGTGGAACTCGACGGGGCGCCCAACAAATATAACATCCCGACCAGCAGCAACCATTTCAATATCTGGTACCATCTGGGCCTGGCGTATTACCTCATCGGGGATTTCGAAAACGCCCTGCGATGTTATGAGAAAAACAAGGATTTCGTCTACAACTACGATGCGCTTGTGGCCAATACCGACTGGCTCTATATGATCAACCGCCGGTTGGGACGTGAGCAGGAGGCCACGGCCGTGCTGGAGCCCGTACGCAATGATATGAACATCCTGGAGAATGACGCCTATTTCAAGCGTATCCTGATGTACAAAGGCGAGATTACCCCCGAAGAACTGCTGGACCTTAGCGGTGACAGCGATCTGGCGAACGAACTCAATCTGGTCACCCAGGGCTACGGCGTGGCCAACTGGTATCTATACAACGGCCAGACGGAAGAGGCGCAGGTCCTCTTCAAGCGAATCGTAGATAATCCTTACTGGTCTGCCTTCGGTTATATTGCTGGTGAAGCCGAGTTGAATCCGAAGAGTGTGCAATAAAGATGTGCTTTGTACTTTGTGTTTCGTACTTTGTAAAATCGGAAATCAGGTTGGACAACCAGAAACGGCTTTGCGTGGCAAAAAGCACAAAAAGATTCCCATGCCCAAACTAATACTGCTCGGCACCGGCACCCCGACCCCGCTGCCCCATCGGGCCGGCTCCGGCTATCTGGTGACACTGGACCGGGAGATGCTGCTGGTGGATTGCGGTCCAGGATGCGGGCGGCGTCTGCTGGAGGCCGGCGTATCGCCCACGCAGATTACCAGCCTGTTGCTCACCCATCTGCATTACGATCATTGTGTGGATTGCGGCTATCTGGTGCTTTCACGCTGGGATCAGGGCTGTGGAAAGAGCGGTTGACCGCGTGCTGCTCGGGACGCAGGTGCAGGCATACTGGTGTTGGTGCATCTGACCGAGCAGGTGAGTCGTCCCGGCATCCGTGAGCGGCTGGTTCAGGAGGCGGGACAAATATTCAGCGGTCAGATCATATTGGTTGAAGATTTAATGGACACCAGATGGATATACGAAATTTTAAGACCAATAGCTTCATGCCTATTCATTTCACCAAAATGCACGGCGCCGGGAACGATTTTATTGTGATCGACAACCGGATATATCAGCTGAATGACGCGGCGGCGGCGCAATTTGCAAAACAGGTCTGCCACCGACGGTTCGGTATCGGGGCGGACGGTATTCTATTGCTTGATTCAGGCCGCCATGCCGACTTTCAAATGCGGTACTACAATGCGGATGGTAGCCGTTCGTTCTGCGCCAACGGCGCCCGATGTCTGGCACGATTCGCATATCACCGAGGCATGGTGGGAAAGGCTATGATATTCGAAGCCGATGATGGTCGGCATGAGGCGGTGATCGTAGGGCGGGCGGTGCGGCTCCATATGACAGACCCTGCTATGGTGGAACTGAATCGGACCATCACGGCGTATCCACGGGCCGAGACGGTGCACTCGATCAACACCGGCACACAGCACGCGGTCCTTCATTCCGACGACGTCATGCAGGAGGACGTTGTACATCATGGCCGTGTCCTCCGTCAACATTCCCTGTTTCAGCCCCTCGGAACGAACGTCAACTTTGTCCAGACCATGGATACATCGCGTATAGCCGTAAGGACGTATGAAAAGGGTGTGGAAGCAGAGACGCTGAGTTGCGGCACCGGCGCTGTAGCAGCGGTGGCCGTCATGACGCTTCTCGATGAGATTGAACCGCCAGTCATGGTGCATACCCTCAGCGGTGAAACGTTCTGCGTCAACTTTACCCGAAATGGATCGGTGATCAGAGGCGTGACTTTGGAAGGCAGCGCGCATATAGTATACGACGGTGAATTTCTCGAGGAAAACGTGGACTGACTTCCGATGCCGAGAAGATAGCCTGGTTATGCAGTACACCCACCGACACGGCCGTTGCGAACGGCCTCACGGCACTCGGATCGAGTTCCCTGTTTAACACCATTGATGATCTTGGGAAGTGGGTGACGAACTTCGATCATCACGCCGTCGGCGGTACAGCCGTGATCGAACGGATGCGGACCCGGGGTGTGCTGAGCAGCGGAGCCAGCAGGCCGCGGTTCTGCGGACAGATGGTGTTGTCGTTGCCGATCAGGGCATCGAAGCGCTTGGTTTCGTTCGTGTAGCGCAAACCAAGCGTCAGATCGAGCTTGTCGGTAATGTGGACGATATTGTGAGTGAAGAGCGCAAAGTTTTCGCTCTTCTGATTGTACACATCGCCCGTGCCACCAAGATCGTTGATCTGGGCCAGATTGTCCAAGCCGGCGAAGATCAGCGGGGTTGCGGCACCAAACGCGCCCGCACCGCCGTTCGCGGCCAACAGCGCTGCGCGTCCACCAGCGCTTAGGCATCCGGTGCTGAGTGGCGAGGCAAGCGCTGGATTGACAGCGTTCACGACGCGGCACGGAGCGAATGCTCCATATTGTGTGCCGAACCTCAGATTGTCGCGGGTCTCGAGCTTTTCATTGGCGTAGAAGCCGCCGACCAGCCAGTCGATGCGGTCATCGAGGCCGGCGTCCCGGGCCTGATCGGCCAAAGCCTGGCGCTTTTCGCCGCCGCCAATGTGGATCAGGCGCCAATGCAGATCGTCGGGCAGGGTCGCCAATGCCGCCAGCAGATCGTCGAAGCCTTTCTTTTCCACCGCCCGGCCGACAGCCAGAATAGTCACCGGCTTGTCGCTATCGCTACCGTCGCGAGGCGGCCCTTCGGTTGCCGGCGGACAGGCCGGAAAACGGCTGAAATCGAGACCGTGATAGACCAGCTCGATCCGACCCCGGGGCGCCAGGGCTTCGAGGTGATTGTAACTGGCGGCGGCACAGGTCACCGCCCAATGGCAGGACGCCAGCTTCTCGCGCTTCTCCCATTCCGGCGAGGTCCAGATATCCTTGGCGTGGGCCGAACAGCTCCATGGCAGGC
>CAJXCW010000033.1 GCA_913051705.1 uncultured bacterium | reverse complement strand
ATCACTCAATATTATAAGGACGCCCACTGCTCCTACTGCGGTCGTCCATTTTCCTCGGAGCAGCCCTGGCCTCGTACATGTGAACATTGCGGGAACATCAGCTTTCGCAATCCGAAGCCTGTCGCTGTGATTCTTCAGCAGGTGGATCAGGGCGTGGTGCTGATCCGTCGCAATGTCGAGCCGCACAAGGGCAAATGGGCGTTGCCGGGTGGGTTTATCGATTTCGGCGAACGCTGGGAGGATGCCGCCGCAAGGGAATTATATGAAGAAACGTGGATTATGGTAGAGCCGGATACCGTCGATCTGATACAGGTGGCAAACGGTGATGACGGTCTGACGCTGTTACTGTTTTGCCGGTTTCCGACCCTTACATCGGATCTGCTGCCTGCTTTTAAAAACACGACCGAAACCCTCGATCGACAGATTGTTACGAAAGACACCATCGATACTTTTGATTTTGCCTTCGACATTCACCGGAAGATAATACAGAGCCATTGGGAAACTGAAGGCTTCCCGGAGACTGATCATGCCGACACCTGAACAAGTGCAACAATATGATGAACTGGGATACTTTATTGCCGAAGACGCTGTAGACCCGGCAGTGCTTCCTGAATTGCTGGCGGCTACCCGGCGTGCTAAGAAAAAGGTCCGATCCGGCCGGATGGATGTATATACCCACTGGGCGACAAAAGAAAATTCGGAGCCCTGGGCGATTCGAGGTCTGCTCGCGCCCGAATTTGAGGAACCGATTTTTGCGGAACATCTGCTGTCGAGACCTATCATGCACTATGTCCATTATTTTCTTGGTAACGAGCTGCGCCTCGGCAGCATTCTGATTTTCACCAATCCCTATCACGAAGATTGGGGGATCGGCTGGCACCGTGACTTTGGTAAAGATGTGCGGAACGGTACCGAAGAAGAAGAAATGGCGGTCCTCAATCGTCCTTTGTATAGCCTGCGCTGGCATCTGGCTCTGGTGGATGATGCCTGTCTGGAACTTGTGCCCGGCAGCCAACGACGTTACCGGACTGATCGTGAACGCGAATGTCTGGCCAACGACCGTAATGGAGATATCCCCGGTGGAATGGCCATTCCTCTGAAGGCTGGCCAAGCCGTTTTCTGGAAGGGATATGCGATCCATCGCGGCGTCATGAAGAAAGATGTGGAGCGGCTCACGATCGCCGCATCATGGCGGCAACATACCCCGGAAGAAGACCAGCCTGAAGAAACCGACGTACGCTTCAAATGGCGATTGCGGGATGATGTTCGTGATGTTTTGCCGGAGGCCATGAAACCTTATTATGATCGCTGGCGTGTTTTGCAGTTAGGATAAGGAGCCCTATGGATAAAGACCAGCACATCGACGCCTTGAAAGCTTGTATTTCAGATGTCACGCTCGATATGGACCCGCATAAGATGCGCCAGATGGGCTATCAGGTCATCGACACCATCGTAGACCATATATCAGGACTCAAGGGGCGTTCACCGGCTAACTTTGCAGACCCGCCCACCATGAAGGCACTGCTGGACGAACCCATGCCGGAGCAACCGCAGACCATGGAGGCGTTGCTCGATACCTTCAAAGAACGCGTCTATCCGTACGCCATTCATCCAGATCATCCTCGCTTCTTCGGCTATTTTCCCTGTTCCGGCAGTATTGTAGGTATCCTGGCCGATGCGCTGGCATCGGGTACTAACTTCTTCGCAGGCCACTGGTATGCCGGCGCTGGACCGAGTCAGGTTGAACTCGTGGTCCTCGACTGGTTCAAAACCATGCTCGGTTACCCTTCGGAAGCAGGGGGTCTGCTCGTCAGTGGTGGTTCCATGGCCAACCTGACCGCCTTGACTGCTGCCCGTCATAACAAATTGGGCGAACGATTCGATGACGGTGTCTTGTACCTCTCGGAACAGAGCCATGCCTCCATTGATCGGGCAGCCAGAGTGATCGGTTTCCGGCAGGATCAGATCCGCTATATAACCGTAGATGAAACGTATCGACTTGATATGAATACACTCAAGCAGGCCGTAGAAGCAGACAGAAAGGCGGGATTGCGACCTTTCTGCGTGGTGGCCAACGCCGGATCGACCAATACAGGCGCTGTAGACCCTATCTTCGACTTAGCCGCTTTCAGTATGGAACAGAACCTGTGGCTGCACGTGGATGCAGCCTACGGCGGCTTCGGCATGCTCAGTGACCGAGGCCGTCATCTGCTGCGGGGCATCGACGAGGCGGATTCGATTACACTGGACCCGCACAAGTGGCTGTACGTACCGTTCGAGGCGGGATGCCTTCTCTGTAAGGATCGCAAAAGTCTGGAGCGGACGTTTACGATGCACCCTGAATATCTTCAGGATATAGATCGCGACGACAATCTTGTCAACTTCTGTGATCATGGGATTCAACTGACCCGCAGCTTTCGGGCGCTCAAGATCTGGATGACCCTCAAACACTACGGCATCGAAAAATTCCAGGCATTGGTAGATCAACATCTCGACCTCGCTCTGCTTGCCAAGGCGCTGTTCGACCAATCACCGGTGCTGGACGTCATGGTTCGTCCTCAACTGGGCGTCGTCTGCTTCCGATATATCCCGGAAACGCCTGTGCCCGATCATATGGATCGGGAAACCTACCTGCAAAAACTGAATGAAGCGCTGGTAGAACGTATTCATCGAAACGGCAAAGCACTATTATCCACCACCCGGCTGCAGAATCAATATGCCATCCGCTTCTGCCCTATGAACCACCGAACCACCAAGGAGGATGTCATTAGCACCATCGCCGTCCTGGAGCAGACGGGGCGCGAGGTGGAGAAAGAGATGGTGAGCAAGTGGGCAGGTGGGCAGATAGGCAAATAAACCGGACTCGATCATTTGCCTATGTGCAATAGAAAGGATTTACATGGACACCCAGGAATTCCGCCGTACGGGGCATCAGATTATTGATCTGCTGGCCGACTACTTCGATCAAGTTGGCGACAAACCGTTGTTTCCCGACGTCAGCCCTGCACATCTTCAGCATATCTTTGACGAACCGCCGCCGCAGGCGGGTGAATCGATGGACGAGGTCATGCGGGAACTGGAAGAAAAGTTGCTGCCGTACTGTTCTCACGTCAACCATCCCGGTTATTTCGGACTGATTACGCCCACTCCGACGCCGGCGGGCATTCTGGGTGATCTGATCGCCTCGGCGTTGAATCAGAATATCGGGGCGTATGCCATCGGTCCGTCGGGTGTGGCAATGGAACGACAGACGGTACGCTGGCTGTGCGACCTCGTCGGCTATGGGGCAGGCGCAGGCGGTAATCTGACCAGCGGCGGCATGACGGCCAATTTTATCGGTCTCAAGCTGGCCAGGGATCAGATATCCGGAGACCGTGCCCAGCACGAAGGCGTGCGCGACCAGTGGGCGGCCTATGTCTCCGAAGAACGTCATGTGTCCATCGACAAGGCGGCGGACGCCATCGGTATCGGTCGTGAGGGCTTACGGACGCTACCGACCGACGACCGGTTTCAGATTCGCCTCGATGCCCTGGAGACGGCCCTGGAAGAGGACAAACGCCATGGGATCAAACCCATGTGTATCATCGGCATGGCCGGCACGACCAATACCGGCTCTGTGGACGACTTAGTGGCCCTGCGGCGTATAGCAGACCAGGAAAGTATATGGCTCCATGTGGATGCTGCCTATGGTGGGGGTATGCTGCTTTCGCAGACCTCTCCGGACCTGCTCAAAGGGCTTGAACAGGCCGATTCCGTCACCATGGACCCGCATAAATGGTTTTACGCGCCGCTCGATGCAGGCGCCGTGCTGGTAAAAAACGATGAACGACTTACCCGTTCCTTCGGATTGCAACCGGCCTATCTGACCGAACAAAAGGACACCGAAAGAGAACGCTATCAGTACTTTGTCCATAGCTTCGAACAATCCCGCCGTTTCCGCAGCCTGAAAATCTGGATGAGCTTCAAACGATACGGTTTGAAAGAAATAGGCCGATGGATCGATGCCAATGTGAAGCAAGCGCATCATCTTTACGATATGGTCTCCGCCCATCCTGATTTCGAAGCGGTTGTCGAGCCTGTTATGTCGGCTATATGCATCCGGTATACGGGCAGAGCTATGGATGATGCTGCACGGACCGCCTTGCATCACGATGTCGTTCAACAAATCGAAGAAAGCGGCAAATTCTGGATTTCCACCACCGTGCTCAAAGGCAAAACCTATTTCCGGATCAACCCGGTTAACTTCCGGACCCGGCAGGAGCATATAGATGGGTTGTTTGATATGCTGTGTACTGCGTGTGAAAATGTTAATTGATGTTATGAAATCAAGTCCGCTCCGGAGGAGCCAACATGCCCCATCCAACCTGGCATATTCACGGCCTGCTATTCGAAAATTGCAGTTGCCAACTGGTTTGTCCGGCGCATATCTCATTCAAACAGAACTGCACGAATGAGCGGTGTACCGGGCACTGGTCGCTTCATATCGATGAAGGCCGATACGATGATACCCTGCTGAACGGTTTAAACGCCGTCATCGTGTTTGATGCGCCGCAGCTTATGTACGAAGGGGATTGGACCGAAACGATCTATATCGACGAGCGGGCCGATGAAAGGCAACGGGCAGCCCTGGAAGCCATCCTGACCGGCAAGGTAGGCGGCCCCTGGGAGATCCTGGCGCGATTCGTATCGCAATGGCAGAAGACCCGGTATGTCCCGATGCACTTTGAGGATAACGGTCGACATAAGCACCTTCGTATCGATGGTCTCTTTGAGACCGACGTGAACGCAATTCGGGCCACAGATGATATCGGTGAGGCCACGCTGACAAACCTGTTCAACCAGATTCACGGCGATGTCCACGTCCTGGCCCGCGGCAAGACGACCTGCACGGACGGGGCGCTTGACTTTTCGATTGAAAAGACGCATGGGCTGTACTCAAAGTTTACATGGGCATCGAGTTAACTTCTTACATCCTGAGACGCGAACGGTGGCTCATCCTTGGTAGCATGGCCGTCGTGATCACTCTGGCCTGGACCTATACCGTGCACATGGCCGGTCATATGCCCTTGTCGGAGGCGACCGTGTCTATGCCCATAGTCCAACCATGGACATGGACAGGCGGCCTGACTGCGTTTCTCATGTGGAGCGTCATGATGGTCGGCATGATGCTGCCGACGGCCGCCCCATGGGTACTGACGCTGGCCGGGCTGACCAGAAAGGAAGAACAAACCGGGCTGTTGACTGCTACAGGTGGCTTTCTCATCGGCTATCTGACCGTATGGACCGGGTTCAGCCTGGCGGCCTCCTTACTGCAATGGATGTTACACGACTACGGCCTGTTATCGCCCTGGATAGGTCGTGTATCGTCTCAACCCGGTGCAGTGGTGCTGATCCTCGCCGGCATCTATCAATGGCTTCCCATCAAATACGCTTGCTTGAAACATTGCCGATCCCCACTGAGTTTCTTCCTCACCTCGTGGCGTGACGGTCGTTTCGGCGCAGCCCGCATGGGGATGCAGCATGGCCTGTTCTGCGTCGGCTGCTGCTGGACGCTCATGGCCCTGTCGTTCGTTGTCGGTGTGATGAACCTGCTGTGGATGGCGGGCATCACAATCTTCGTTTTCGTGGATCATGTCCTGCCGATGGGTAAATGGTTAAGTAAGGGCGCAGGCGTGGCGCTGGTGATCTGGGGCGGGTGGAAAATAGCGGGGTGAGGACGCTCATGAAGGGCGCCCGGATGGCCGTTTGCGGTGATGCGGATGTGATCTACTTCGATCAGGACCGTAACTTCCGGTTAATCGAGGAGATGGTCGGCGGCATACTGAAGCGCGATGTCCTGCCGGTCGTTCTCGGTGGGGATCATCCGATATCGAACCCGTACGAGCAGGGTTTTCAGCCCACAACCACATTATCCGGACCAGTCAGGATACCTATTTTCTCAAGCAATATCAGTATTCCGATACAAGGCGGATCAAAGCGGCACATGCGGCCAAATTCTTCTTTGCAGAAGCCGGGATTCCGGTGATTAAACCAATTAAAGATACGAACGATCATTCTTTTTTTGAATGTGGAAAAACATACCTCGCCCTGTTCCCTGCTTATTATCTCGGAAGAGTAATTGACCTGTGGGTTGAAACGGAACATTATATACACGGCAATCATGGAAAACTGCATAAAAACATCCTTTCATATTCCGTTAAGAAACGGCCTTATTTATGTAAAAATAATCTAAATCAAAAATCATGCCATGTCGCCATTTTTCCACACATAGTGTTTGTTGGCACTACCTGTAAGGAATCTTCTATGCCATACATATCTTCTCTTCACGTCTATCCTATTAAATCCTGTGCGGGGCACGACCTGTCCCGGGCGGAACTGGATGTGCGCGGGATACACAACGACCGGTCATGGATGGTCGTGACCGAATCCGGTTCGTTTTTATCCCAGCGAACCCATCCGGCCATGACGCTCATACAAACTGCCCTCGATGATGGGCATCTGTCGGTGTCCGCGCCGGAGATGGACGATCTGACGCTTGAGACAAAAAACGAAGGCGATACCCGGCAGGTGGAAATCTGGGGCGACCTGTGTGACGGCGTGGATCAGGGCGATGCTGCAGCGGCCTGGTTCAGCACCTATCTGAACACCGCCTGCCGGCTGGTGCATTTCAAAACGGATTTCGTACGTCCCGTCGATCCGGACTATGCGCCCCGGACCACCGATCAGGTCGGCTTTGCGGATGGCTTTCCATTGTTGCTCATTTCGGTAGCTTCGCTGGCGGATTTGAATGTCCGATTGCCGGAGCCGATCCGCATGAACCGGTTTCGTCCGAATATCGTCGTCGCCGATTGTCCGCCGTATTCGGAAGATACCTGGAAGCAGATTCGTGTGGGCGACCTGCTGCTCGATGTCGTCAAACCCTGCGGACGGTGCGCCACCACGCTGGTTGAACAGGAATCCGGATCAAAAGGCAAAGAACCGCTGAAAACCCTGGCAACCTATCGGAAACTGGCCGGTCCGGACCCGGTGTTCGGTCAGAACGTCGTACATCAGAGCGAAGGTGTTCTTGAAACAGGCATGGTGGTGGAAATTATCTATTAGTGTGCGTCCATTGCAACGAGTTTGATGTGGTTATCGATATACATGGACCGTTACAGTTCTATGCATACCATTGATTTCAAAGAATCCATCCAGCAACACGACGCAGCGCCGGCAGGTACACTGCGCGGGATATCGAATGCGCAGCGCCTGGAAATGGAGCAATCGTGTCCCACTGGACAGACTCAAAAAGATCGACCATTATGTCATCACAGAGATTACCAGGCGAGTTGAAGAATTGATGACGGAACAAGCATAAATCCTATGGCAGAATCCCCATCTCAAGGCTCCATTAAATATACCGAAGTCGGTAAAGATTACCTGCAGCGGAGATCGTTGAAACGCTATGCAGGGGTCTGGTCCCTCTGGGCGTTGGGGGTAGGCGCGGTGATTTCGGGTGATTTTTTTGGCTGGAACTTCGGTTTGGCCGCAGGCGGATTCGGCGGTCTGCTGACCGCCACGATCATCATCGCCATCATGTACATCGGTATGTGCTATTCCATCGCCGAGATGTCGCCAGCCCTGCCGCACACGGGCGGCGCCTATTCGTTTGGACGAACGGCTCTGGGCCCGTGGGGTGGCTATATCACCGGCCTGGCGGAGAATATGGAATATGTGCTGACGCCCGCGGTCATTGTCGTCGGTATCGGCGGGTACCTCGGGGCTATTTGTAATGACCTGTTCGGTATCGAGATAGCGGCGCCTATCTGGTGGCTGATATCCTATATCCTGTTTGTCGGGCTTAACATGATCGGCGTTGAGTTGACATTCCGGTTTACGGTGTTCATCACCTTGCTGGCGTTGGGTATTCTGATCGTCTTCTGGATCGGCGCGTTTCCGCTGTTTTCGTGGGACTATGCGCTCAATATCACCCCGCAGACCGGTCAATCGATCTGGTTGCCGCTTGGATGGACGGGTGTGGCCAACGCGTTGCCCTTCGCCATCTGGTTCTATCTGGCTATCGAGCAGCTTCCCCTGGCGGCAGAGGAATCCCACGATCCCAAGCGGGATATCCCGAAAGGTATGCTCTACGGCATCATGACGCTGATCGTCGCTTCGTTTCTGACCTTGTTTCTTAACGCAGGCATCGCACCAGGCAGTCAGGCGGTCGGCGCCTCCGACGAGCCGCTGTTACTGGCGTTCAAAACGATTTTCGGCGATGGCGTCGGCGCCTCACTACTGGCCCTGATTGCTGTGGCCGGACTGATCGCCAGCTTTCACACCATCATCTACGCGTACGGCCGCAACATTTTTTCACTCAGTCGCGCGGGCTATTTCCCCAAATGGCTGTCCATCACCCACGCCACGCGGCAAACCCCGTATATCGCCCTCATCGTCGGCGCTGTACTTGGTTATGCCGTTGCCTTAGTGATTAACTACAGCAAAGACCTGTTCGGCGACGTACCCGTCGGAGGCGTGCTGCTCAATATGGCGGTGTTCGGCGCCATGATCGCGTATATCATGCAGATGATCTCATTCATCATCCTGCGGAAAAATCATGCCCATATCGACCGGCCATATGTCAGTCCCCTCGGCTTGTGGGGTGCCGCTGTAGCCGGCGTCATCGCCCTGGTGACCCTCTTCTTTCTATTCATGAACGAAGACTACGTCATCGGCGTGTACGGCTGTGCCGTCTGGTTCCTGCTCGGCGTCCTCTACTTCGGTCTCTATGCCCGTCATGCCATGATCCTGTCGCCGGAGGAGGAGTTTGCGATGGAACAGGAGAAGGGGAAGCGGCAGGTGGGCAGGTAGGCAAGTGGGCAGGGCATGTACAAGGTTCCGGTGATTCTGTCAACCGGATCAATCTCCAGGCCTTTTTCCTGATCGGCCTTCGAATTGTTAATTTCCCCGTAAGGCATACCGTCTTTTACCTTTGAAACATGCTTGGGCATTCCGACCATATACGATAAAGATTTCGCTTTCGGCCATACAATCTCTGCATTAGTAGCTTGACTTGACCTGTAAATAACCTTAAATGTCATCATAATTATTTCCATTTTTTAAAATACAATTAACTATACCTATTCAGAAGGAATTATCATGACCAGTAACGATTCCGTCGTATTACAGGCGCGTATCTGGCCAAGCGATTAAATGAAGTACCATTTTGCGGAACAGGACCAGGGTATATTACCGGCGACGCCGAACACCGGCGTTTGTTTTTCAGGCGATAGACGGCCTGAAACAGATGGATCAGGCCTGCCAGGGGGATACTGCCACCCGAAGCCTTTTACATCCCCTTTTTGACCATCTCATTGATGGGACTCCTAAAGATGGGGTATGGATCGATGCCATCGGACAAATTTATTTCCAGCCATTCGGTCTCTACAACGCCGATAATCCGACTTATTTCAGTTTCAATGAAGCCACTGTGTCCGATATTAAACATCGCTATCCGGCGCTGGCTAAGGCATCTTTCCACACGGTTCGCACCGCCGAGCCGAGACCATATCTGATCATCAATGGAACCATGATCGGCCCGACGGCCCTATCGCCGTTTCACACCGAACCGGTCGTCAATATACAATACACGCCGATCTATGTGGGCGTACCGCATGCCATGCAAGTGACGTATCATGCGGTGGAGCGCAGCGCAAACGCTTTGGACCGGCGGCGGTTTTGTAGAACCATTTGCGTACGGAAGTCCAGCGTCCGTAGAAGCGCCTCAGAACAACCTGGTCAGCCTGCCTATGCCACCCCCTCCGTGGACACTGGCGGACGCTAGCGGTATAAGCAGTGCGGCTTTTGCCGGTTTTGCCGAGCGGAAACATCTCGATGGCTTGATCGATGAAATCGACAGACTGGTACCGAAAACATGCTACTGGTCCGTTAAGACAACCGGTACATCAGAGACAACCAATTTTTCTTTTGGCTATGGGAGGGGTGATGGAAAATTATGGACTGATCCCCTTATTGCAACGAAAAGTGGAAACCATCATCGTATTTGTCAACACGGGTTCACCGCTTAATACAAACGCCGGTCCGGACGAACTGTCAAAAGGCAGCGGTATCGACGCCTACCTGCCGCCGTTTATCGGGTATCCGGTCCAGTCGTTCGGTACATTTACCGGTCATAATCAGGTGTTCGCCGCATCGGATTTTGCTGCCGTTACTCATAAATTACAAATCGCGAAGAAAGCCGGACAACCCGTAACGACGACAACAGAGCATACCGTACAACGAAATGATTGGTGGGGGATCGAAGGCGGTCAACAAGTCCAGGTCACCTGGTGCCACCTGGACAGGGGTTCTGCTTGGGAATGCCAGTTAGCCACTGATATCCGTGATGCAATCAACCGGGGAATCATCATTTTCTGCTGCATGGTACGTTCCGCGATTTTCCCAACTACATGACCATGCTGGAAAACGGTCTTGAACTAGTGGAGCTGGAACCGGAGCAGGTCAATCTGCCCGCCGATCTGACCTGCTGGAATATCAGGTCCCAGGCGGAGGCCTTAAAATCCATACTGAGCTGAGGAGGTGTTATCCTCACCCCGTCAACGCGTCCATCACGGCTGTGGCGATGACCATATGACCGGTGTGATGCGGATGTACAGGTTCCGGGCAGAAGGTGTCTGCATCCCTGTGGGCTAGATGATGTTGAAAAAGATCATGCGTTTTGACCAGACGCGTCCCGTACTTTTCGCTCATCCGGCACACGACATCAATATACTGAGGCAGGAAATCGAGCACGCGACTTCGGTGGGTATCCCGGCCCTGGTCCTTGCTGATGTAAAACGGTGATATCAGCAGCACAGGACATCCAAGCGTTTGTTTTGTTTCACTCAGTATTTCATCATATAACTGTTCGTATCGTTCAGGGGTCACCGGATCGTCCCCGCCACGCAGGTCGCTATGCATATCGTTGATACCGATTTTTATCGAAAGCCAGTCCGGTTTATGAACAATCACATCATCCTGCCAGCGGTCTTTCAGATCCGTAATGCGGTTGCCCCCGATGCCTTTATTGATAAACCGAATCGACCGCTCGGGATATCGGATTGTCGTCATTTCCGATACCAGCTTTACATACCCGTTGCCCAGCGGCGCTTCAGCGCCCCGCCGTCCGCAATCCGTGATACTGTCCCCGATAAACAAAATCGTCTGACCGTCCTGTAAGGCAAACTCTCCCATTTCAAACCTCCCAAAGAGAAGATAACAGTGTTATATCAATTTTTGATATTTGAATTATGATTTATGATTTATTTTATCGCTAACATTGGATATAACACTTATAGTATCTTTTCAACACTGGTTTTACAATCATAATTCATCATTCAAAAATCATAATTCCAGGAATATTTCATGCTACCTGATCTCTCCTCTTTCTACCCGATCACGCAGGCACATATTAGCGCCTTTCACCACGACGGCCATGTCTGCCTGCACGGCGTCTGTTCGCCTGACGAAGTCGCAGCGTATCGCGAGGTGATCGTCCGTACGGCCATGGCGGCATTCGCGCCTCAAAAACCGATAGGGGGACGTGACACTTACGGCAAAGCCTTTCTCCAGACGTTGAATCTCCGTTACCAGGACGAAGGCGCCAAGCAATTTGTGCTGGCGCGCCGGTTCGGCCAGATTGTGGCGGACCTGACGGGCGTGAATGCGGTGCGGATTTATCACGAACAGGCGCTGTTCAAAGAGCCGGGTGGCGGCATCACGCCGTGGCATCAGGATCAGTACTACTGGCCGCTGGACACGGACCTGGCGGTGGGTATGTGGATGCCACTGGTGGACGTATCGATGGATATGGGTCCCATCTGTTTTGCCGGCGGATCTCATGCAGATGGTTTTCTCGGGCAGCTTAAAATTTCCGATGACTCTCAGGAAGTCTTCGACAACTATGTTCGTGAGAAAAATCTCCCGCAACAGCAGCAGCCGATGCGGGCGGGTGACGCCACCTTCCACAACGCCTGGACCCTTCACAGTGCTGGTCCCAATACCACCTCCATCCTGCGCGAGGCCATGATCGTGACCTTCTATCCGGACGGCACCCGTGTGGCCGAATGCAGCAACCCGAGTCGCGTCAACGATGCCGAACATTTCCTGGGCGGCCGCAAAGAAGGCGAAATCGCCGATAGCAAAATGAATACGATAGTGTATACACGGTAGCAGGCGTACGGCGCGCCGTGCGCTCACATCAGGTAGGGAGTTAGACAATATGATACCCATCATGTATCTCAACTCCGTTGATCTTCCTTTCTTCCTTTCTTCCTTTCGCCAGGGCCGTCTTGGCCTCTTCACTGAGGGCGCCGAAACTTGTATCGGAGACGAAAATCGGAATCTCCAACCGCAACGGCTTTTTAGCACGAGGGCCGATGATCAGTACCGTGTCAACGGGAACCTCGTCCAGTTGCGGCAGGGTTGCGTGCTGACCTACGACAAACTGTAAATCATCCCACGACGGCAGTTCCTGACGCGGCACCCCCATAGCCGCGACCGGTCCGTGTTCACCGCTACGGGTTAGTCCGTACCCCGCCAGTTCCTTGATGTAGCCTACATACGGCTCCTCCGGGGCGCCGTGCACGTCCTGATACATGCCTTGATATTCATCTCGATGATACGGTTGAGGATGTTCGACGGTCCACGCCCGAATTTCATCCGCATCCACCCAGACGCCGTCGTCCTCTATCCAGGATGTGAATTTGGCCAACTGCTCATCATTGTTGTATTCGCTGACCCCGGTGTCGTACCGATAATCCCAGCCGTGTACGCCGCAGATCAGATTTTCACCATAGATATACCCGTCTGCCAGCAAAACGCCCCGATTATGACACCGGCCATAAAACGCTGAAATCCGGTCGTCGTACCTGATAATCACAAGATCCACGTTCTCGACCACCGCATAGGCCGGTTCACGATCAGGCAGCTCGCTGTATGTCGCAATACGGGTAGGGTTCATGAAACCTCCGGAGTGAGGATGGGACAGATGGTGGATAGATTGATAGCACCGTGGTGCTTGAATGGGGGTTCCGGTCCGCCCAGTTGATTTCGCTTTGTTCGAGATCGGCTGTATAGACGCCCTCTTCTAAATGAACAAAAACCGGTTCTGGTTCCGGTGAATGGGCGGATTCCTCTTCGACAGAAAAACCTGCCGCCGTCCAGCCAGTCAAGCTGAACATTCAACTATTGACTAATCAATAATATGTCATCATCATACATCGTCCAGGCAATCTCAACCGAGGAGGCCCGATCGCTCTCGGATATGCTTGATAAGTTACGAGATCAATTTGACAGATTTTCAAATGGACGAATGGAAGACAACCAGGATGAAAAATGATGAAAAATACAGGTAAGAAAGCACAGCAAATTAAAAAAGCGGAACAATTTCTGGCGCTCCATCATGATCCAAAATTGCTGGTGTTACCCAACATCTGGGATCCGATCGGCGCCCGTCTGCTTCAGGGTCAGGGATATCCCGCCGTAGCGACCGCCAGCGCCGGCGTGGCATTTTCTCTGGGGTATGACGACGGGCAGAAGATCACTCTGGCCGCGATGATAGAGGCCGTTCGCCGTGTGGCGGACAGCGTGGATGTGCCGGTCACGGCGGATATGGAAGGCGGATATGCCGAACAGCCGAAGGACGTAGCGGAAAACATGCGCCAGGTCCTGCAGGCCGGTGCCGTCGGCATCAATTTCGAAGACAGCAGGATCGGAGGCGATTCGCTGCATGATATCGATTTCCAGGGTGATCGCATCCGCGCCATTCGTTCGATGGCGAATCAGGAGGGCGTACCGTTGGTGATTAATGCCCGTGTGGATACCTACATCCGCGAAGACGATCTGTCCGACGAAGACCGCCTTGCAGAGACCATCACCCGTGCCAAAGCGTACCTGGATGCGGGCGCCGACTGCATCTATCCCATCGTCGTCCATGATCTTGAGATCCTCACGACCATACAGGACGCCATACAGGCGCCGATCAACGTCCTGGCCCTGCCGATCGCCCCGTCGATGCGAGAGCTCGAAACCGCCGGTATCGCCCGCCTCAGCCTCGGCCCCTTCCTCTTCAAGGCGGCGCTGACCACGATGCAAAATGTGGCGAAAGAATTGCTCGCCTACGGATCTTATGACGTCTTTTCCGTAGGGGCCATGTCGAGTGATGAGGTGCATCAGTATCTGCGGGATGGGAGGATGGGTGCGTGACCGCCTCAAATACCATCTACATCGATATGGACGATGTCCTGTGCGAAACCGCGCGTGCGTTTATGGTCGTCCTGGAACGTGAATTCGGCAAGCACGTGGCCTACGAAGACCTGACGACGTTCGATCTCGGAAAAGCCTGCGGCATTACCCAGGATGAGGTGGACCGACTGTTCGAACTGGCCCATGCGGAGGAGGTCATTCTGGGCTTGACGGCTAAAATCGGCGGCAAAGACATGCTGAGACAATGGGCCGATCGGGGTTACGCGCTGGCCATTGTGACCGGTCGGCCACCCGGCCTGTACGATGTCTCCCACGAATGGCTGGCCCGCCATCAGATCCCCTATGATGATTTTATCATTGTGGATAAGTTCGGCCGCTTCAGGGCAGACGATCCGATCGCCATTTCAAAGGACGCATTAGCGGCCCTGGATTTCTGTCTCGCCATCGAGGATTCGCTTGAGATGGCCACCTACGTGGCGGACCGGATGGCCACGCCCGTGGCGTTGATGGACTGCCCATGGAATCGGGAGGACAATCTGCATCCACGGATCACGCGGTATAGCCGGTGGGAAGATATGGAAGGAGTTTTATAGTCGCTCGTCATTTTGTCTGGCTCGTTGCTTGATCTGCTCGGGCAAGCAGAAAATTTTTTCTTGAAAAAATAATGTCTTATAATGGTGATAAGATCACTTCACGAGGTCTTTTTACACTGTAATGTCCAATTGGAGAAAAGTGATAGCCCCGACCAGGTTGATCAGGGTTAGTAGGATGAAAATCGGTCGTAAGTGGAGAACTATGCTGGTCGACCAATATGGATATCTCGGTATTCATATTTCCGATGTTCCTATTTCCTGAGAAGTAAGAACTAATGTGATCACTTGATAGTCGATATATCGACCGGAGCAGAGTAACGGCCGCGATTAGTGCCTACTTTAGCTAAAGTGAACACTAATCATTGAGAGGAAAACACAACAGCCCCTAAATGGGTGACATTGCACACTTCCTCCTAAAACGTGCAAAACATTGCACACTTTTGATAATTTCGCCGACCAGTCGGGTCGTGCGGCAGGGAATATTGCACAGTTTCTACAAAGTGTGCAATCGCGTCGGCCCCTATAGGTTGTCAGCGCTAAAATGAATGGTCCTTTGCTGGATTTTACTGCCAATGAAAGGCCTATTGGATCTTTGCTAAATTTCAAAGGAGACGGACCATTCGAGGTTGATATAAAAGGTATGTATTTTCACAAACTCCGATAAATCGAATTCAGATAATTAAAGATGGAATGGTAATCCATGAAAAGAAAATTCCTTGGGAAGGGTCTTACATTACACCGCTTAAATGAGCTGTAAGGTACCGTACAACCTGGGGTTCCAAAAATTATTGATCCTGTTGGAGAATCATTTGGTTTCCTATTTTTGAAGGGGGTACAAAGGCTGTTAAAAAATGTTCGATCTATTTTTCAATCACCAATTCACCAAGTCACCAAATCACCATTTACCTACCCCATCCTGCCTATCTCCCGAATATCAATCTTCGTCAGACTGACATGGCCTGCCTTGATCACTTCACCATCGGAATCCGGCCGGGTGTCCGGACGAATGGACTTGAGGTTGTGGCGGTATTGATCGCCCATGGGTTCAAAGCAGGAATCGTATAGAGAATAACCTAAATACGCGTGCGTCAGCCGGCAGTCTTTGGCAGGCTGCTGAGGCAGGTTGACATTCCAGGTGACCGGCTCATCGCACAAACCGTCGAGAAGATAGTCCGTGATACGCGGAAACAGATCAGCTGCCTGATGCGCCAATTGATTCACATCTTCCGGGCGAAAACCACGGTACTCACTCCAATAGGCAAATACGTCCGAGGCCAGATCCTGAGAGAACGCGATGCCCGGAATACCGGCGATATTTCCCTCCAGACAGGCACCAATGGTACCGGAGGAGATGGCGAATCCGACCCCCGTATTCCTTCCGATGTTGATGCCTGAAACCACCAGGTCCGGCTTCTCTGGTACCAAATTATACAGCGCCAGATTGACGCAGTCGGCCGGTGTCCCGTCCACGCAAAAGGCCTGGGTATCCCCGAGCTTTATTTCATCTACATGCAAAGGCCGGAACCGGGTTATGGATTTGCCGGTCCAGCTCTGTTCCTCTTTGGGCACGACAATGGTTACGTCTCCAATCGTACGCAAATAATCAATGAGAAACCTCAAGAGCGGTGAACTGTGGCTGTCGTCGTTGGTAAGTAGAATATGCATAGGCCATCCATTTGTAATTTACGCCAGATTATCTCTCAAACTTTCCAGGTGGTCGATATATGCCGGATCAAGGTCATGCTCACGCGCGCCTTCGATCATCATGTCGATGTACTGCGACGCGGGGTCGTACGGTCCGGAGGGGTTGACGACCCGGTAGAGATCGGCATGATGCCATCGGTCGTCCTCGCCGAGCACCAGAAAGGTATCCCGTCGGTACAATCCTTGGGGAATATCTTCCAGGATATCCAGCGCTTTGACTTCCTGCTCCGGAATCTCATAAATTACGCCCCGCACCATCTCCCCTGGTGCTTCCATAATGCTGCTGATCCCGCCCTGCATATCTGTCGAAAACCGACGGAACTCCACCCGGTAATTCGGCAAGTCCGCCCGCATCACCGGCGCGGCGCTCGGACAGTATTCGCGTAAATACCGGCTGGCCATATTTGAACCGTATGAGAAGCAGAACATAGTAAATCCTATTGTCTGATTTGTTGATTGTCTGATTGAAAATCAAAATCTATAGTGTTTGCATGGCAATCGGACAATCACCAATTAGTAAATCCTTATGGTTTAATCTCCCACCCGGCCTCTGAAAAACCCAGATGCCGGGCGGCGGTGTTTGGTGCGGCGTCATGGCCGCAGGCAATCTGTGGTGAATCGTCTGTGAGGCTGTCCGGTGCTGTGGCCAGATTCGGACGGCAATGCTCGAAGGTATTGCCGTCCAGATAAATGTCGTGGACGCCATTTTCTGTATACACGCCGGCTGTCATTCTCTCGCTGTGGCCGGTTATACGGTTGTTCACCAGGGAGATATCATGGGCGGCCGGCTCTATCTCTATCTGGCCTTCTCCACGCTCGGCCCCATTACCGCTGATATCGCAGTCACGGATCAGGCAGTTATGCACCTCGGTAGGCGTCGGCATCCGCCGGATAAGGATGCCGGCTGCTCTGTTGTTTTGCATGGTGCAGTTTTCGATGAGGTTGTAACAGTCCCGCGTGCCGATAGCCAGGCCGGTCCCGTTACGTTTGAATGTGCAGTCCCGCACGGTGATATAGTTTGCACGCACGCAGAAGAAGAAACCGCTTTTTTCATTGCCCTCCGCACTGCAATTTTCGAACAGGGCGTGGGTGCTGCCGGCACCCGGATGCAGGCCGTTGCCGGTGTTCTCATCAAACCGGCAGTCTTTTATAACGACATCCCGGCACATCTGAAAGCCTAATCCCTCCCCAAAATAATCCCGCTCATAGATATCGGTGATTTCGATGTTTCGACTCTGATAAAAGTAGACCGCGCCGCCGCGGCACCCACCCATCGCCTTGGCATTTTTCGACCTGTTGCCTTCCAAACGTAGATCTCGAACCGCCGCCTGTTCGATCTGATGACCGAAAATAAGCGGATAGATCGTGGTCAGACAGGGTTCCTGATCGGCTGAATAATCCGCCTCAATCCCTTGATCCAGGCCGACCCAGTCGCCGTCGATCCAGGTAATGGTGGCGAAGGTCTCGTAGAACCCGCCGTGGGTACGGTTGTCGTGGATCGACACGGTCATGCCTACGTCCAGGCCATCTGTTGAACAAAGCGGCACATCGCACATACCGTAATTATGATAGCCGGTTAGCGGATAGATCCGTCCCGGCCCCTTACGGAGGATCGTCGATTCGCCCTGGCCACAAAGGGTCACACCGCTATGCAGCCGAAGACCGCGGTCCAGTTCCAGTTCCATCGCCGGCAGAACCAGCCTGCCGCCGGTACCGGCCATTTCGTCCAAAGCGATCTGTATGTCGGCGGCGGATGCGGCTTCTCCAGGATTCAGGGTTCGTTCGATCATAATTTCCCTACTTCCACCGATAAACCATCTGAGAATTCTTCCAGAAAAACTTCTCTCTCGCTTCTTCATGCTTGCCGGAAAAGTAGGTGCGGACAATGTGCATACAATTTGCATAGGTGCCTGCCCGTTCACAAACCGGCCAGTTGCTGCCGTAGACCAGACGGTCTTCACCAAAGATATCCCACAAAGCATCCAGCGTCGATGTATAAATTGAGACATCGGAAGGGGCCGGTTGTATAGCGCTGTTCTCCATCAGGGCCGATACCTTCATCCAGACCTGCCGATGCGCGGCGGCCTGACTCATATGCTCCAACCATCGGCTATCCGGCTTATTTCCATCAACGGTTACGCCGGCGATGTGTTCAATCATAACGCGTAGTTCAGGCAACCGTTCGAGCATCATAAGAAAACCGTTCATATCTTCCTTACCGAACCCCACGTCGAGTACCAGGTCATGTTCGGCCAGCGTCTCCATATCTTTCATGAAACTGCCGCGGTCGATATCATCAAAATACCGTTTCCCTCTGAACCGGACGCCTTGAAACAACGGATGCGCCGCGAAGCGTGCCACACTCTCCGAAAAATTATCGGTACAGGGATCGATACGGCCGACCAACCCTACGATAAATGGTTCATCGGCGGCTAAATCAAGCACCCACTGGTTGTCCTCCAGCCAGTCCGTGGCTTCCACAATAACCGCACCGGTGACGCCTTCTGGTACAGCCTCGGCTTTCGCATGTTCCGGCAAGACCGTACGGTATAACAGCTTGTTTTCCGGAGGCGGCCAGGACACGCCTTCCGGTCGCGACGGATCATAGATGTGAATGTGCGTATCAATAATCATTGTTTACACTCCTTACCTATCTTTTGGAAGAGCCCCTGCCGAATGCCACCCGCTAAGCCCTCTGAGGCACAGCCTCAGTCGGCCAAATCTGGGGAAAGAGCGGTCCTTCGAAAAGGTCGCCGTCTTTAACGAACGGGCCTAATAGAACCGCATTGGGATGAAACCGGCCATTTTTCTTGTACCCGCAATCGCCCGCCATCATATGGACGACAAAAGATAATCGGGGTTCTCGGGACGGATTAGGTCCTGAGCCATGAAACAGTAACGGATGGTGAAAGCTGGCCTGACCAGCTTTAAGAATACACGGCTCCTCGACCCATGCCCGATCATCCCGCCGGTACTTCTTCTCCAGCGCGTCCAGATCCTTATGGCCGAAAGAATACGCGTCCTCGAACAACCCCCAAGTATGCGACCCTTTGATAAACTGCATGCAACCATTGCGCCTATCTGTATCCTGCAACGCCACCCAGGCAGTACAGAAATGATCTGTGTTAGCGCATTGCCAGTGCGCATAGTCCTGATGCTAGCCGATGTTGTTGACGAGGACTTTGTCGCCGTCAGGGCCAAGGCCGGGTTTGTGCAGCATCTGATCATGCCATATGCGCACCGTCTCGGTCGCCATAAACGTCGCGCCGATGTGGCCGATCACCGGCGTTTTGACCATTTTCTGCATGATATCGTTGACCCACCAGCCGTTACACACCTGTCGCATATCCGGACTGTCGGCGGCGTAGTTCGGCGTCCCCTGCCAGTGCATCGTATCAAAATCCCGTTCCCCCTTGCAAATCCGCACGACCTCGTGCCGGATCGTCTCGATTTCCTCTTCATCAAACAACACCGGACTGATCCAGTACCCTCGATCGCGATAGGTCTGTAAATCCGAATCCGTTATGGCGATCTCATTTGGTGACAGAGGCATGATGGTTACGCTCCTGAATTAAATTCACTGAAAAGGTAAGTTGCATCTTCAGAGTCAATAGGTTTATATTATCATCCATTATTCAATCCGTCAACCACGTAAACGCTCGCTGTGTGGTCCTGTGGACAGGACGTGTTCGCGTTATTTCTGAGCAGGCGGCGCCACGAGAAAGATCGTCACCTCGGCGAAAGACGGGGTCCAATGGCTTTTCATATTGCTTGATACGATGACTCAGACGCTGGCAATCGCGTAGAAACAGTGTCCATGGATATCACCATGGGCGTCACGGGAAATAGTCTGCCAGAAACCAGGGAATACATTGAACAGGTCGTCCGGCAGTTCTCCAACCAGCCCATCGTCGAAATTCATTCCCTGGCCGATGTCTGGACTGAAATGTATGACGATGAGAATCAGTCCATCTTTCTTCAGTATCGCTATATTAGTATTTCAGACCTATTGGACAGCGCAGGCCAATCCTGTCGACAAAATTTGAAGTGCGAATAAGGTATCAAACTAACTTAGGCTCGACTGCAACTTAGCAATTTATCGATCTATGATTGCTTAGTTGCAGGCGTCCCCTATTACCATCAATAACGTGCAAACACAAAACACAGGAGAATAATATGCGATGCAGCCTGAGATTGAGCGCAGTCTTGATGCTACTTCTGGGTGGCTGCGACAGCAGCGAGCAAGGTAGTACAGTGGCAGAACAAATTCCTGACCCCGAAAATCAATTCCTGTTGGCCTATCCCAATCTGGATAATCCGGGCGGTGAGGTGCTGTTGGAGAACGAACACGTCGTATTGCAACGGTTCGTCGTGGACCCCGGGGAGTGGGAGGGCATTCATGCACACCCCGGCAACCAGCTCTACGTCCACATCAAGGGTGGGGAGTGGTCGGGTCGCGCCGGTGGCGAATCTACTTATGATGGCTCTATCGATGAAGACGGGGCGGTGGGCTGGATGGAGGCGATCCCCCTCAGCGAAGGACATGAATCCGGCAACACCGGTGATGCGCCCATCGACTTGATCTGGGTGACCCTGAAGGGCGACGCGCCGATTGCTCCCGATGTCGACCATGCGCCACAGTTTTATCCCAACATTCCGCTGGAGTTATTGCTCGAAAACGACCGGGTCATCGTGCAACGGGTGCAGGTTGAGCCGGGCGAGTGGGAGGGCGTCCACTCCCATGCAGGCAACCAGATCTACATCCACCTCAAGGGTGGCATGTGGTCGGAGCGCCGCGGTGGCGAGCAACTCCCTCCTTCCGATTTTTCGGAAACCGGCTCGGTCGGCTGGTATGCCGGCGTCGATATTAGCGAGGGGCACGAATCCGGCAACACCGGAGACACCACCATCGATCTTGTCTGGATCACACTCAAGTAGGCACCGTGGTGACGTACCGACCGGCAATGAAGGTTCCTGTTTTTAATCTTTTGACCTTCAATCACCCAATCACCCAATCACCAATTTCTCCCATGCGCATTCTCTTCTCCCCCGCCGAGCGCCAACACCTCACTTTCCAGGAATCCCCTCGAAAGGCGTTATCGTCCGCCTATCTGGAAGCCCGTGAAAAAGTGTGGCAGCAGAAGTTAGACGATGCTCACGTACGCGGATTGGAGCTGTGGAATGGGGAAATTTATACAATTGAGCGATTTATACAGACGGATGAATCTCATCTTGTTATTGAACTAAGCACCTGTGAATACAAAGACATTACCTTCACGATTCATCACACCATACAGGGTATTGTCCGGGATTATGGGGCCGATCATTTACATCCTTACATCACCATCAACGGTATTCCCGTAACCGAAGACGGGCGCTGTGTATTCGGTCTGCGCAGTGCGCATATTTTTGCCTCGGATAACATGATCGGTCTGATCGGCGGTACGGCCAACAAAGACGAGATGCCAATCAACGCCCTCGATGAGGTACGCCGATTCATGCATATGGAAATGCAGGAAGAGACCCGTCTGATCTATGACGCGAGGGATCTCACCCTTTTGGGGCTTCATCATTACCGGGGGAAATACGAATTCCTCTACACGATCCGCCTCCCGATTACCGCAGATAGACTTTCGGATTACCACGAACCGGGGGAATTCACTCAGCTTATCGGATTAACGCCGGAAGAAGCTAAGGCCACGGATTTACGCGGCGTGGATGCCTTCCGGTTTAATCGGGGGCATCTGCATGATATTGTGGTCGAGTCGTTGACAATACCATGATCTTCCGACATATTGCGTGCAACAAAATACGATATTCAGAAATTCTGACAGGTGAAACAGGTGTAATTTGCCATGCGTAATGTTATTTTAGACTGTGATCCCGGCCATGATGATGCGCTTGCTATCCTCTTGGCTGCCGGTCATTTAAATGTGCTTGGCATTACTACCGTTGCCGGTAATCAGACGATAGATAATGTTACGAGCAATGCGCTGAAGATCCTGACCGTGGCGGGTCTCACGCATATTCCGGTGGCTCGGGGCATGGCCGGTCCGCTGGTACCGACATCCCGGCAGAAGCCCGATGTGCACGGCCCGGACTTTCATGGGGAGACCGGCCTGGACGGTCCCGATTTGCCGGAACCAACCATATCACCTGACCGTCGGCATGCGGTCGATTTTATCATAGAAACCATCCGGTCCCATGATGAGGTCACCCTGGTGCCGACGGGGCCGCTGACCAACATCGCCCTGGCACTACGCCGTGAACCGAGCATCGTCGGAGGTATTCGGGAAATCAGTCTGATGGGCGGCGGTCTGACACACGGCAATGTATCCGCCGCCGCAGAATTCAACATCCTCATGGACCCGGAAGCGGCACACATCGTATTCACCTGCGGCGCGCCTGTGAAAATGTGCGGTATCAATCTGACCCGACAGGTGATGGCCACCCCGGTGGAAGCCGATCGTATGCGGGCGATCGGCAATCGGACGGGGCAGGTCGTCGCCGAATTACTGGACTTTTTTCTGGGTACGTGTGAAAAATTATTCGGCCTGCCGGGCGGCCCGCTCCACGATCCCTGCGCCGTTGTGCCACTTATCGACACAACGCTCATTGAATTTGAACCCATGCGGGTAGACATCGAGTTGTATGGCGAACACACCTATGGGATGACTCTGTGCGATCACCGGCATCTTTTGCTGGGAGATGGAGAGATAAAACGGATCGGTAAACGCATGGGCGATCCGCCGTATACCGAGGTTGGGCTACGAATCGATAGGGAAAGATTCTTTGATTTGCTGACGAATACATTGGCCGCGTATCCGTGACCAACCTATGAAGGGAATAATCATGTTCCATGCTCGGAAGACCGTATCCGGAGCGACCTGAATAGATCGCGACGGTGAGATCTACGGCGCTCAATCCAACGAACTTGGTCTGGTTGGCGGTGGATCCGGGTATAAGGGCATGGTATCACCGGGCAACTCGCCAATCAAAACGCTTGATGATCTGCTTAATGCGTTGAGGACAGCGCAAGCAGGCGATGTCATCCATATCAGCGGCAAAACCGTCATCGACTGTACTGAACGTGTGTTTATATATCAGCTTGTTCTGGAGATCCCCGAGGGTGTTACGCTGGCCGGCGACCGGGGCCGCTATGGATCTCCCGGTGCTATGATCATGAGCGACACCTTCGCCACACGCCCATTGATTCGGGCGCTGGGCCCCCATGTGCGGGTCACCGGTCTGCGTATCAGAGGTCCGTACCCACACCGTGGTATGGATCATCATAGACGATCTTTTCAGGAAGGACGGGGGCACGAATACTACTATAAATTCCCCGTATCCGACGGGATAGACACCTCGTATGACTATCTTGAAGTAGATAATTGCGAACTGGCAGGGTGGAGTCACGCTTCCATTTTTCTGAAAGATGGCAAGAACCATCATGTGCATCATAATTTCATCCATCACAATCAGTACAACGGCCTTGGATGCGGCAGGGACCGCGGAGACGGAACCAACATCGCCGGAAAATGGATGTACGTGCATCATAATACCTTCCGATGTCCTGAAGCCGCCGTTGTCATCCGGTGCGTACCGTCAGAAGGGGCGACAATTTACAACAATTGGTTCTACCAGAAACCGGATAAACGGTCTGTACGCTCATCAGGTCATACGGCCATTACCAATAATCTCTATGGCATGAAGACGCCTCAATACCTGGCCTCGGCTGAACCGATCCCATAGAGATCAACCATTTGTCCCATGTCCCGATTACCGATCACTAATGAGGAAGACACACTACGAAAACCGTTCCGATCCCATCGAGGTTCACCCGGTCACCAATTCAAAATTCTTCTCGTCGAGGACGACCGGTTTTATTGCCTTTTCTTGAAACAGTATCTGGAACGGCTGGGCTATTCCGTGGTAGAGGCGGGCTCGCTCAGTGAATTCAAACTATTTCTGAATGCGGAACAGCCGGATGCCATTATTTCGGATATCGGGTTCGCAGAAACGCCGGAACCCACAGCGCCCTATCTGACTCTGGGCGGTTTAATAGCGCTGGACTGGCTGGTATATCAAACGCATAAACCCGAAACCGTCATCGTTATTTCATCAACCCTTACCGAGCGTTTAAGGCAACAGTTCAAATCGCGGAACGTCACTGCGATATTCGAGAAACCGTTCGCCCCGGATGCGTTAGCCAGGGTGTTGAAGCAGGCGGCAAGATCAACAGATATTTAGAGACGTAACCTGTATGAGACCGACATTATTAACAGATGCGCAGCGGCGGACATTTGAGGAGAACGGATATTTGATTGTCCCCAATGCCCTGGATACATCGGAAATCGATCAGCTTCTGGAAACAGGCGACCGGCTGATGGACGGCTTTGAATTTCATGACTACTATGCGCACCGCCGGTCAGGGCTTGTTCAGGAGCAACCCTTTCTGGACCTGGTAACCAACCAACGAACCGTGCCGCTCATTGTGCAATTGCTCAACGCCAATATTCATATCACCAATACCGCGCTGATTTACAAACATCCGCAGCCGCCTGAGCAACCGGATAACTGCAACTGGCACCGGGATGTAGGGGTATCACTCGATATCGGTCATGTGGGGTTGCCGCGTGTCGGCTTGAAAATAGGTTATTGCCTGACGGATTTCCCCCAGCCGGATTCCGGTGCGACCATGTTCGTTCAAGGTAGCAATAACCTGAAGACCGCCTTGCCGATCAGGAAAGGCGAACTCCATCCTGATGATTACGACCAGCCGATTCTGCGGACGGGCGACGCGTTTCTCTTTGAAAGCCGCACCTATCACGCGCCGGCGTTCAACTTCACGGATTATATTGCCAAGGTCGTGATCTATGGTTATCACTTCCGATGGATCAGACCGGATCACTACATGCGATTTTACAACGGCGTCCGCCAACCGGACGCGGATCTACTCAACAGGACGGACGAAATCGGCCATCAGTTACTGGGTGCCACTGTCGACAGTCAGGGCCGTGAGGCGCCGGACGGTATTGACTGGCCGATCAGGGAATGGGCGAAGCAGCATCACATTCCCGTCACGGCGTATGAACATACCGTTACAGAATAATTGGTAGATTGTCTGATTGTCTAATTGTCTGATTGGTAAATGACAAATCCCTCCGGGAGGTTTGTGGTCCTTGGAAAACATCTTCGGTGACTTCGAATGCTCGACGGGCCGGGAATGTTGATCCGTTTTGCCTTTCAATCAGACAATCGGACAATCCCGGTTATCTGGGCTTTGAATCAGCCCATGAAGAGTTAGGTATTACCATATCCTACTGGGAAAACGAGGAAGCCATCACCGCCTGGAAAGCTCAGGCCGAGCACCTGATTGCCCAGCAATCTGGACGGGAAGCGTGGTATGCGTCTTATGTGGTACGGGTTTGTAAGGTGGAACGGGCATATGGGTTTGAGAAAAGAATATGAAAGGTTGAAAGGTTGAAAGGACGAAAGGATGTTCTCTCTTCCTTTCGCATTACCAAGGAGCCCCCCATGTACCTTAAACGCATGCGTCCTCATCAGTTGCATGAAGCCGTCGAACGCGGCGATCCGCTGCTGGTGCCAGCCGGCTGTATCGAGACACACGGACCTCATATGGCCATCGGTCACGATACAATTATTGTTGAGGAGATCTGTGATCGGGTCGCCGAACGACTTAAGGTTGTCATTGCGCCTCCGTTTGACTACGGTCCGACAGGCTATGCGCTGGGCGGTCCGGCGGACGGAACTATTGATCCGGGCAATGACGCGTTCGGCCCCTATGTAAAATCCATTCTGCGCAATTTTCTGGAGATGGGCTTCAAGCGTATTTTTGTGCCTATTATGCATCAGGGGATGGAAGCGCCGCTTGCCATGGCGTTCAAAAAATCAGCTGCCGAGTTATCCTTTGAGTTGGTCCTTGAAAACGGTCATCCCCGTGGATGGTGGGCGGACGACAAGCTGTCAAAAACAGCACAAAATTTCGGCCGTATCCAGGTGCTGCCCATGATCCTGCCTGAGGCCTCACCGCCTGCCGGAGGTGATCATGCGGGATATAACGAAACTTCATTCCTTCTGGCCACACGACCCGAGTTGGTGGACCAGAGCCGTTTGGACGGCAATGCCCCCTGGTACTGCCGTCAGGATGAAGAAAAAAACAGTTGGTCAGCCAATGCCGATCATGGCAACCTGATGGTCGAGGCGGTTGTAAATGCATGGGTAAAGAGATTAAGCGGATGAGGGTATCAATCATAATTCAGCAATCATAATTTGTAATTCAGCAGTTAGTGTCAAACACCATTTCCAGGAGTTCTTCATGAGATCCATCTTCGTCGGTATCGAATATGCCGGTAAGACAACTTTAATTGATTTGCTGCAGGCGTACTATTACAAACGAGGACGCCAGACGCACAACGATGACCATTTTACCATCCCGGATGCCACGTTGAGCCCTGAATCCCGTGCGGCATACATCCATTATCCAAACGATGTTAAAGAACGCATGCAGCGGATGCAGCTTCATTATCACATCGACATCATCAAAAACTATCCCCACCCGCTGATCGGCGGCTGGCATATCGAAGAGGCCATTTATACCGCCATGTATGGACATGATCCCGATCATTCTTATTATCCGAACTATCATTACGCTTTTCAACGTCATTATGAGGTGCAGGTTCTGGAAGCCCGCCTGCCCGATGTCGTTCTATTTCATCTTACAGCGGACGACGAAACCATACGCGAGCGCATGCAAACGGCGCCGCATGAATATCAGATAATCAAATCGCAGGATATTCCCGAACTCAAACAGCGTTTTGAAGCCGAATTGGACCAATCTCTATTAAAAAAAGGCGGCCGGCTCGTGACGCTGGACACGACAGGTAAAACGCCTGAAGAATCTCTGGACGAGTTGCTTCTCAAATCAGAGCCGCTGGTCACCGACGGTGAGATGGCCATGCGGGCCGTAGCCATCCCTGAAGGGGATTTAGAGATCCGCTACGAAAACGGGGTGCGGAAGATGATATCGGGGTAGGGCGTATGTGATCTTTCCCCGAAAAATCGGACAGTATATGAAGCACGTATGTGGCCAAGCGTCGAATGACAAGGTCGTTCAATCAGTCCATGGTGTCAAACTCACTACTGTGGCGCCCCAACCACCCATACCCTCGCTGGCCAGGGTGTGTTTTTCTACCTCAGGCATGCGGCTCAGGATGGCGTGTACCGTTTTACGGAGCGCTCCGGTCCCCTTGCCGTGGATGATTCGGACCTCAAGGATATGGCGCTTGCGGCATTCATTCAGATAGTCCGGCACCAGGCCTTTGACATCGCGCGGATGGAATAGATGTAAATCCAGAATACCGTCTATGGGCCAGTCTACCGGTTCATCCACGGGGAAGGTCATACTTCCAATGCCTCATCTATATCCAGCGTAACGACCGTCGTGGCCTTCGCGGTTAAAAAAACGACGACTGCCTGTTCGGCAGTGTCCAATCGATGGGCGGCTGACCGGCATCATAGAGGGCCTTATTGATCGATGAAAAAGGGCGACTGCCGAAGAAACCGCGATGGGCGGATAAGGGGGATGGGTGGACGGATTGGATGATCGTATGGCGGTCGGTATCGATCATCTTCGTTTTCTTTTGAGCGGCGCTGCCCCACAATACAAAAATCGCCGGTGTCACCCGTTCGTTGATCCGATCAATAACCGCATCCGTGAACGTTTCCCACCCCTTATCTCGATGCGAATGAGGCTGATGCGCCCGTACGGTTAAAACGGTATTGAGTAACAGAACGCCCTGCTGAGCCCATGGAATCAGGCAACCGTGGTCAGGCGTTTTGCAGTCTACATCATTATGGAGTTCCTTGAACATATTGACGAGGGAAGGCGGCGGTTTTACGCCCGGTCGGACTGAGAAAGCGAGACCATGGGCCTGGCCCTCATCATGATACGGATCCTGGCCCAGAATGAGGACGCGAACCTGATCGTAAAGCGTATGATAGAACGCCGTGAATACCTCCTCTTCCGGCGGATATATCGTATGTGTACGGCGTTCTTTTTGTAGAAAATCCTGTAGGCTCTTAAAGTAGGATTTGTATGTTTCTTCTTTTAAAACCTTTTGCCAGGTAGGATGCCATGGGATGTTCATGATTCAGGACAGGGTAAATAACGGCATCTGCAAATCCGAGGCTTCCTGGGTTTTCTCTTTTTTAATAGCAGCCTCTTCCCCTTCCTCTTCCTCATTTTCCACATAAAGCACCGACAGGCCGGGGACAACCAGGTTCAGGGTATCCAGCAAATGATTTCGCGGTATCGTGTAGACGGTTTCCTGGGCCTTCTGACGCCATGTTTCATGAATACATCCGAACGTGATTTGTCGGGCGGCAGGATCCTTTTCATCTACCGGTCTGTTCTCTACGATCATCAGATCGTCCGCCGTGATCTGTGCGATCACGGCGGGCGCGTGGGTGTTCAGGATAACCTGCCGAAGCGGATTATCGGGACCGGCAGGTTGTGAGGTGTCGGTCGCCAGTTCACGCGCCAGACGGACCATAGCAGGGATACGTTCAGGGTGAATGCCGTTTTCAAGCTCTTCCATACACAGAAGGCCATGCGCATCCGTCTCCTGCTCCAGAACGGCCAGCGCCAGAAACCGCAAGGTGCCGTCCGACAGAGCCCGTGCAGGATACGCTGTACCGTTTCGATCCGTTGCGTATAAGGTCATCAATTCACGACGTTGATCCCGGTCGATCCAGATGGCGTTTACATCCTCGATCAATTCACCCAACCGCGTCGTCACTTTATTATAAACCGAAGAAATGGCCTCTTCCTCGGAGACCTTCATAACACGGGCATACTGAATGGCCATATGGTACAGCGCCGAAGGCAGATGGGCGCCGTTGGTGTCCAAGCGGGATGCAGCGGTAAACTCATCAGGTTGCCGAAGCGCCGTCGGTTCCAGTTGCAGCAACCGCCAGGACAGCATTTCCTGGCGGGCCAGGAGCGCCGTCGGCGTCGCAGCCGTATTGGCTACTGAGAGTACGGTACGGGGTAAGTTTCCGGCAGATCGGGCTATAGGTCCGCCGCCACTGCCATCCTGATGCAGGACAATAACGCATCCATCGTCCTGATCTTCGGTAGAAATAAAGGGCGTCGCCCTCCGACCATAAATCACAGAACGCCGCCAATTTGGCTTATTGGGAAAAAGGAGATGTTTGGTGGCCTCCCCGATATTAATATGATCCAATTCTTCTTTGAGAATTTCAAGCGAACCGAATGACCGCTCGCTGTCGTCCGCCCGGTAGGCGAGAGTAACGGCATACCGGAGGAAGGTCGTACTGGCCACGGCACGCTGCCTGAGCGCATCTACGCCCTCACCCGGAATGATCATTTCCGCTTCAAGCGATATGTTATCCCCATAATGTTCACCTGCGTGGTGAAACAAGCTGCGAATATCGGCCGTACGTCCGCCCACATTGCGAATGGACCGAGCGGCATCGATCAGCGACCGGTCCGCCAGGGCGCTGAGAAGTTGTATGGCATCGAACAGATTGGATTTGCCCACCCCATTGGCGCCGATCACACACGTAAACGGCCCAAAGCGTACGTCTACGTTTTTTAAATTTTTAAAACCGGACACGCGTAACCGGGTGAGCATGGGAGTAACCGCCGGGGTATAATACCAATTGGTGATTGGTGATTGGTGATTGGTGATTGGTGATTGGTGATTGGTGATTGGTGATTGAAAATCTCTTATTATCAATCGGTTATATCAATTACACATGGGAGTTAATATAATTTAATTTTTCAGACAAAAGGCACGCCGCGCCTACGATATTATGTGTACCAAACCGGGCATGTGTCAAGACGGTTTTGGCATCGGGACTGCGATTATCATGCACCATATTTTAACAAAGCACCAAGGACCGAACACAAAGTGCGTTACGCGGTCTTTGCGTAACATCAATCATCAACATACAACGGTTCATCCGGACAGCCGCCGGTCACCGCCTCTACAATCAACAGGCAAACCGACTGCGGCCGAACCGGTTGATTAAGCATGGCATCAACAAACACTTGCCTCATCAATTCATTCTCTTCATTGATAGAGCAATTCTCTGTTGGCCATTTTGGATCTACAATCAAAGAATTTAACAGCTGATCTGAACCAGGCCAAAATAATAAAAAACGATACCAACGAGAATAGCAAGGTAGATTTTCTAACAGCCATTTCTTACCCTCGTCTACCTTCTTGTGGTAATCAGGGTTAGGAAACATCCATGGTGCAGATCTCTGAAATATAGTTAGATCCTTGCAATCATCAGCAATACTAGGAACAGCTGGCAATAACTTATATCTCAAAGGCGGTGACACAATTTATGAATTAACTGTCCCATACGGTTTGGGCAGTGACACAATCTACCTACACGCTCTCAGGAAATCATCTTCAGATTCCACTGTACGG
>CAJXCW010000032.1 GCA_913051705.1 uncultured bacterium | reverse complement strand
ATCGAGTTTGTAGGGCGCACGGCGCGCCGTGCGCGTACGATGAGAGGAGAATTCATATGGCCTGGATAAAGACAATTCCGATGTCCGAAGCGGATGATCGACTCAAGGAGGCGATGGCGGCGCAGCGTTCGCTCTATCCTGAGGAGTATAGCCGTCCGGTGCAGCCGACCGACGATGAGACCGCCGGCATTGTGTCTTCGCATACGCTCATCCCGGACGCCTTGCATCATGCCTTCGCCACCTTCGGTTCGCTCATGTCGCCGGACCTGCCGCTGACCAGGCGGCAGCATGAGATGATCACCACCGTTGTTTCGGCGACCAACCGATGCGTCTACTGAATTGAGTCGCACGCAGAGTTTCTGCGTCGGGTCACGTTGGACGATGGGCTGGTTGAGTCGCTCAAATTTGATTACGAAAAAGCACCACTCAATGAGCAGGATCGGGCGATGCTGGATTTCGCCATTCAACTCACCAGAGATGCGACTCAGATCACGAAAAAAGACCATGAAAGGCTCCACACCGTGGGGTTTGACGACCAAGGTATTTTACAGATTACCCTGATCGCCTCGTGGTTCAACTATATCAACCGGGTGGCCGATGGGCTGGGCGTAGGGCGGGAGTAGGGGAGGAGAAATGGTGATTGGTTGATTTCGTGATTTGTTGATTGAAAAACAAAAAAACAAGCAGAAAGTGGTAAGCGATGGGCGGTAGGCATTTCAATCAACAAATCAACAAATTGGACAGAGGGCGGTAGGCGGCGTCATGATGGGATTCATGGCGTTGATTTTTTACGGTATTCCAATTCGATACATCGTCAGGTCGGTCGTCCATGCATTCTGGGTCTTCTGTGGGTCTCCTGCAGCAAAAAGACGAGGCAGGTGAAGGAGCAGGTCGCCTGTGCTTCTGTCTTCACGGACATAGAAATTGGACAGGGTGAGCCGCTCGTGTTCGCCGGGCTGCCGGTCGTCGATTATAGCGATTGAATCCCGGATCAATAAACCGGTATCACGATCTATCTCACCCAGGATTATGGGATAACGAGGGCTGTTTCCCCTGGGATTCTGTTCGGATATATTGCCCATCCAGTACAGACTGCCATTGCTGTGAGGAATCAATTGCGAGGTGGCACTGGGTGAGAAGAAAGCGCCCTTATCTGTGTATGTCCACGGTTTGGGCGTTGACCAGGTCTGGCCGCCGTTATAGGACCGGGCCATCCACTTATATCCCGGCAAATCGTGGTTCCGGTCATTGCTACCCCGCATGACCATCAGGATGGAACCATCCTGTAGTTCGGCTATGGTCGGCTCGATCAGGCCGCGTGTTGTGCGTTTGGGATCGCCTACGATGCGGTCTGATGTGGTCCATGATAGCCCACCGTCATCGCACCAGCGGCCCATTAGAAGAAGACAGTCTGTATAGGTGAATCCACCGCCTGGACTGTAGTATTCGCCGTCGGGACCGGTCGGACTGCTCTGCACCGGAATCAGCATCACCCCATCGGAGCGAGTCAACGGTACTTCGCCCAGGTCGCCCATCATGACGCTGTTTTTTCCGACCATTACACCGGGCAGATGATGAACCGCATCGTATTTCCGCCCTTCATGGATGATCTGTTCCTTGATGTATGGCGTCTTCCCTCCGTCTTCCGACACGGAGTACCACATCGTCCACTGCTGCATCCCTTCGAGCGGATCGTCCGTAGGCAGGACCCCTTCGGTCCACACGGTGATATACCGTCCGGTCAGGGGATCGACATACCCACCCCGAGGATGCCGGCGTCCGATTCCGCCTTCTGCCTTAAATTTCGTCGGCCACGTTTCCGCTTCACTCCACGTCTCTCCCCCGTCTTCCGATGTACGCACATAAGCCACATCGACGGTATCACTGCGACTGGTATAGCTGTGCATACTCATCAGTCGGTCATTGTCGAGGGTGGTATAAAAGCTGCCGCCCATAACAGCGGTACCCGCTTTGGGCGAGGGAATGAAGGTTTCGCGTGAAAGGACTGTTGGCATGGGATCTCAGGAGCGAAAGGACGAAAGGATGCTTTCTCTCTGCCTCTTTTCCTTTCGTCTTTTAGCATCTTCTTTTTTCACTTTGCCTTATGGCAAAATAGCAATAGCCCGACCGGGGCCGCCGTGGTTGTTTTCGACTTTGGGGTTCAGGAAAATATAGAAGGCGCCGGTGGGCGGTAGTTGTCCGACGCCGATCAGATATTCGGTGAAGATCATATCCTGGTTCACGGCAGCCCAGTGGGTCATCATGGATGCCTTTGCATTGACCGGGCCCATGTCAGGCGCATCGATGCCGACGTGTTTGACCCCTTTTCCCGCGAGGTAATTGATCACCTCGGGCGTGGGTGCCGGCCAGCCTTCGCTGAGGCCATCGAGCGGACCTTTGACGCACAGATCGGGCTGATCCCTTTCGAAACGACGGAAGTGGGTGTCGGTATGTCCGGTGTGAAACAGGACCACATCACCCGCTTTGATTGAACCGTAAATCTTCTCGTAGGATTCAATATCCTCTACCGTGATGCGCGGTGAGGCAGGCCAGGTATCCTGGGTGGTTGTACCGACCCGGTGTTGCACATTGATCACGCGGGCAGGGCCCATATAGTGATGCAAGGGCACTTTTTCAGAGGTCATCTCCGTGCGTTTCAGTTTACCGTATCTGGCCTCAAACTCGCCAAGCGCCGCCCTGGTTTCTGCATCGTACCGACTATCATCGAAACCGGGTGGAGGACCATAGTGCGCCGGGGGATCAACATGGGTTCCGGTCTGAGAATCCATCATGTGCGTATTAACCCAGTATGGGCCGAACGGACCGTCGAAGTAGTTGACAGGCTGAATGCGTGAATAGGGAAAGACGTGGTGCCCCAACCCTCTTCCCGGCCACCATACCGGATGACGCATGGAGAGGACCACGGACAGATCTGCCACGCGTTTACCCTTAACGGCTTTCAATAAATCTGCGGCCAGGGTCTGGTTGGTGATGGCTATGGCCCGTGTTTCAACGGTGGGTGAATTTTCATGTTTGACAGGTAAGGCGATATATAACGAACCGTTCGGAACTTTGTCCAGGTTCATAAGACCTTCCGTGTGTATGGCGCCATATTTGAAATGACCCAGGTGGCTTTCCAGGGCGAGCGGATTCTGGAACATACCTGCCGGACCTGCCTGTATATGTTGAGGCGGCCCCAGCGCTCCCATGCTCGGACTGTCCAATCCCATAAGCCGAACCCCTCTGCTACCGACATACTCTGCGGCATCAAAATTCGGGGCGGGCCATCCTGGCGCCGTACCAACCATCGGATCGATGATTAACCCACTGCCTTCGGGCATGGGGCGGTCGTATTTGTCGTCGTACCCACTCCAGTAAAGCACCGCATCTCCCGGTCCCATTGCCCGATACGCCTGTTCCGCTGCCCTGACATGATCCAGTGTAAAAAGCGGGCTTTCGCCATTGTTGGCCTGATCCAGCATCTGCCGCCCATCGATTTTATAGACCTCGCCGAGCAGTTGCCAGGCAGGGATCTTCTCATTCGTCAGGCTGCCCCAGTAGTGGGCGTTAGGCAAGCCGCTGTCCTGCGGCGACATCATATGCGCCGGAGTGTCGGTCTGTGTAGCGGTATTCTCATCCAGGATAATCAGGTCTGAAGCCCACGGGCCGGGGCCGTGCGTGATATACGGTACGACAAGTGGTTGATGGTGCAACTGTCCTCCGGGCCAGTACTGATAGTGGCGGGCGGATATGGTGGGAGATAGATCTACGACGTCATTGGCTGTGACCGGGGCGTATTGGGCGTAGACAGGTGAGACAGTAAGCAGTAGGCAGTAAGCAGTAGACAGTAGGGCGCATGGCACGCCGTGCGCGTACAGGGTGCGGAGTGCGAAGCGTAATACGTGTTCAGTCATGAGCATATCCCCACATTATGGTGGTAAATTACGATCCTGATCGACGATAATTCTATCAGTTGTGATTAACTTGAAGATTCCGCAGTAAGCTACTGGGATCTAAAGCCAACGTGCGCGAGGTACCATAAGTCACGCTATGCTGTTCTTTTCAATAACCCAGAATCTACCGATTTACCCGCAGGGCCAGATGAGGACTGAGTAGATAGGGGCGCAGAACGGCCGGCATGTTAGAAAACGGCAGGACTTCTTCTTTGAGGTGTATCCCCAATGTATCATGCATAAACTGACGCCGTGCCTGGATACGTGACCACGTCTCTGGATGTTTTTCAGAAAGTTTAGAGCGCAAGGAGGCATCGGCCAGGGCAATGCCGTCTTCCACATTAATAGTGAAATATGCTTCGTCGTCGCACATGGGAATAATATCCAACTGCAGGGCCATACCCGAGGACAAACGGCAGGTCGAGCGGGGGTAAATACCACTATGTACCCATTCATCCAGATGAATGGCGTGGCCTGGATTTAACGCCATTCGGAAGGGATGGTCTGCCAGCATTTCTTCGATGAGGGTATAGATCTCTCCGCCGGTCACCCCGATACCAATGGTTTCATACCAGGCGACGGCGGCGGCGTAGTAGGGTTTTACAATAACCTCCACATAATCCTGAATAGATATCGGTAATTCGCTTTCATCATGAACAACAAAACCGGCACGTGCGGAGAGTCCACCCCATAGACCTATGGCCATCATAAACGGATCGCCGATTTCGACGGCACGTAGCCTGGGGCTGCCTAATTGCGGTGCTCTCGGACCAGCGTTGACGACCGGATGACAGGACAGCGGCAGGCCGTTAAGGCGGGCCTCTTCCACGATGGCCAGTTCTGTTTTTCCCGGTTCGACCTGCTCTGTCATATTGCGTATCCCTTGCGAGGCAAAGGTCGCACCGAATTCGAATACGGCAAGCTGGTCTGCACTGTTGGTGATCCGGAAACCGGTCTCGGGATGGGTAAATATATCACCAGCATTTGTTACGGCGCGCCGGTCGCCAACGGCCTCACGCAGGATATCAACGATGTAGGCAGGGATCTCAATGCAGGTAGGCGGGTGCGGGTTCTCCCTCACATCATAGGATTTCCACCCTACTGTGCCGACTCTTTTTCCTGGCTCGAGGCCCTCGTCTTCCAAGATCATGCGCAAAGGAGAACTGGTGTCACGCCATTGGCCGAGCAATGAAAAACTCTGATACAAGGTGCACGTATGTTCAATTTCAACAACCTTCTGTGCGTAATCGAATCCCTCGTTACCTACGAGAAGACGGGGAAGGCCTGTCTGCCCAAGTATGAGCATGGCTTCTTCAAACCGGGGATCAAAGCCGGTCAGATACATCAGATTCACGAAATGCTCCCGATCACCATAAACGATCAGGTGTGTCAGTCCTTCTTCTACCATGCGGGCCCGAACTTGTGCTACGCGCTGCGTGTATTCCTGACCCGATACGCATGGTTGCATGGCAGGCAGGCCAAAGTCCGGCACAGCTATTTCGGTCAGTTCGATATCGTGTACTGGCATGGAAACTCCGTGAAGATGGTTCACTGCGTGAACGCATCAGTATCGAAGCCTATTAGGCTTCCGGTCCTTCAATGATCCATTGCACGATCTGTCGTCCGGTTGCTGGTTTTTTTAAAATTTTCAGATGATCACTGGTGTCACCGATACGGCATACTTCTTCCATCCAATCGGTCTTAAACGTGGTGCCGGCATTATGAAGCATCAGGTCAGCTGGAGCCGCCAGGGCGACGGCTGTGTTTACATCTCCAATTCGGCGCAGGCAGGGAATAAACAGGCTGTCTTCATATGCTTGATCGTCCTCTGTATCTAGTTGGTTTGTATCAACGACCACCCGGACGATATGCGGATCGAGACCGCAGGCCAGCAGGCACCACAACCCGGCCTCACCAAGTCCGATGAGAGATACAGAAGAAAATCCGGTCACCTGCCGCAAATAGGATATTGCTGTAATAATATCCTGAATTCGGTGGGTGGTTTTCGTTCGATTATAGGTAGTATAATATGGATATTCCTCTGTGTTATGCTCTCCTGATGCCTCCCCTGTGAGAAACGTGTCGACCGTGAGTACGGTGTGCCTGTCCCTCATCAGACTCTGCAATAAGGTTCCGGCAGATTTTCCATTTTCATCGGTCAGGCCTGACCGCCCTTCGGGATGGACAACCAGCGTCGCTCCACGAACTGCCTTATCTGATTTGTACAGAGTAACCGGTATACGATCCCCCTTATCCTTACGACCGATATATGTCCACTGTGCCGTGTAGTTTTTCTCTTCGAACAGTTCGGGTTGTGCACTGATCACGTCATCCAGCCCCGGTGCTGAAGCGCCGATGGCCGACTTGAATCCGGCACCCAGATTCTGGCGATATTTGCGAAGAGACTTTGTATCTTTTGGAATCAATTTGCCCAATTGCGTCTTACAACGTGTGATCCACAAATCCGAGAGACCACCCTCATCCACTGCATGTTCAGGCCGGGTCTGGTCCGAAAACACCAGCATGGATTCGGGGGGTTCTGTGGTATAGGGACGTTCTGTAAATCGCTCGGTATCCTCACTGTTGAAAAGCCATTTACCGAACCAGGTATATACGGCATTACGACTCTGCTCATTGTAGTTATGGCCAGTGTCTATCTGCACTTCGGTTATTTTGTCCTCGGCTCCATACAGTTGATACACATTTTTAATCGCCGGATATTCTTCAACGGGGGTATTTACCGTCCAGTCTCCGGTACAGGAGACCATCAGCATGGGGCGCGGCGCCATCATCGCGCCTATTTCAATATTATTGGTGTTTATACGCACATTGGGGCCGTTTTCACATATACAGCCCCCCTGCATATGACCGGAAATCATATTGACCGGCGCCGACAGCATCAGCCGGTCATCCACAGCAGTAAGCATAAACGTCTGGGTGCCACCGCCCGAAGCGCCCGTGCACGCGATGCGCCGATTATCCACATCCGGCAAGGATGCCATGAAATCTACCGCTCGGATGCTGTTCCAGAGTTGCAGCCCTTTCAGGCTAAGTCCCCATAGCTGCATCCGGTTGTTGCCGAAGGACCGATGGTCAAGCTGTTCGCTGTCGTTATAGCCGATCATAGACCAGGCAAAGGCCACCGCACCCTGGCGGGCAAAGTTAATGCATCGGGCCGGCACGGAGCCGTCTTTTTCATCTGCCAGGCGCCCCGCCGCCCAATGACCATGAGGATTCAGTATGCCCGGACAGGGTTCGGAGGCGTCTATCGGACGATACAGATTTCCCGTTACAAAAAAACCGGGTAGACTTTCAAAATAAACTTTTTCTATGGTATAATTATCCCGTTCAACCCGATCGAAGACATGGGGATTAAGGGGACATTTTTCCGGGGACGGCCAGAGCCCGAGGCTGACCAGGATATGCTCACGCAGACTCCTGGCCCGTTTATCCCAGACAGATTTTATTTTGGGAGCGGTAAAGGTATATGGTAAATCCAGATGCCGTATCTCTGTCCTGCGACGGTCAACAGCCGGCAATGAGGTTGATACACTCATGAAGGTCTCCCAAGGTCCGAGTTTCTGAGTTAAAAGAAAGTCCAGAGTACAAACTTCCGAATTATAGAGAGTATACGGAGATGGAGGGCTTGTCAAAGGCTTTCAAGGGCGGTGTGGAAGGATGGCGGGATGGCGGGATGGGAGGGGTAACATTTGGGCGCTTAAACCTTCCACCCTTCCATCCTTCCACCCTTCCATCCTGCTCTTAACCAACCTCCCAGAATCCGGATGGCCGTTGATATTCTTCACCTTTTTGGGGGAGGAACTGCCGCAGGTGGCGACCGCCGAGGGCGAAGCCGGCCAGGCCAGGCATGCCGCGGTCTTCGTTTTCTACGCAGAGCACATAATCGTACCCGGTCTCAAGTAACGCGCCGATGATCGTACCCCAGTTGAGCTGCCCCCGACCCGGTACCCGGTATTGCCACCACCAGTTACCTATAATACCCTGCCGGAAAAGCATCTCTTTGCTGACTTCGGCATCTTTGACATCTGCATAGACCCATTTGCCGGCGAACATGCGGATCGCATCCTCTGCGGGCAGGATCATCATCCAAAGCCAGTGGGACGGGTCACACGACAGACCGATATGTTCAGAAGGGATTGCGTCCAGTACTCGTTCCCACATCTGGGGGTTGCAGGCGATGTTGCCCATACGGACGGCACCGTCCAGCGCTATGGTGACGCCACGTTCCTCTGCAAGCTTCACGATAGGCGTAAAGCGTTCTTTAAAACGATCTACCAGTTCCATCGAACGGTCGCTCGGATTACCGGGCGGCGATGAATACTGGCCGTAGAACCGGAAGGTGTCCGGACTGCCGGCTTGGGTAACGACAATAGGCGTACCCAGGAGACTCGCCGATTCGACGGCCTTGCGAAGCCGTTCGGCCGCCGCATCAGCCTGTTCCTGGTCATCGTCCAGGAGATTATTGTGGGCGGACAGCGCGGCCAGATAAATACCGTTTGCCCTCAGTGTGTCCTTAATCTCGTCCGGTCCTTCCCTGAGCACCCGGTCCGAGTCGGCGATGCCGCTTGTAGACAGGCGGATCGAATCAAACTCATTTTCCTTCGCCCAACGGGCGCACTCATCCAGACTCCAGGTGTTGTCACCGCCTGCGCTGGTAGAGAAACTGGTATCCATGGAACCCCCTATTGAATGGTGATTTGGTGATTTGGTGATTGATACCGCTATGCGTCATCGAAAGTATGGTGTGCCTCTTTGAGGCATGATTAGTACGCGCTCCACTTACTTTTGCTTTTTGGTGAAGTCGTGGTTGGTGAATTTAAGGGTTTTAAATCACCAAATCACTAAATCACTAAATCACCATTTATCTATCCGCTGGCGCCTTTTACGCTCCACACGGACCCCGTGGTGTAGGTATTGCGTTCCGAGCAGAGTTGTTCAACGACTTCGGCGACTTCTTCTGGATCAGAATAACGACCAAGCTGGTTGCCGGGGTTGGCTAAATGTTCTTCGGAAAAACGGGGAACGACCATCTGCGTCAGCGCCCTTCCCGGTTCCACGCCGTTGACAAAAACGCCTTTATCGGCATAGGCGTTACCGAGGGCGCCGATAAACGAGTAGACGGCCCCTTTGGATACGCCATACGGCACCTGATTGGTTGCGGCATGACGGGCGCCGGACGTGATGGTGGCACATCGCCCCCAACCGCCCTCCAGCATACGTGGGATAGCGGCCTGATGGGCATAGTATATCCCGTAGAGGTTGATCTTCATGACCTTATCGAATTGTGCAGCAGACTGTTCCAGAAATGGGGCTTCTAATCCAAGGATGCCCGCACAGCAGACCAGGATATCAATACGTCCAAAACGGTCCATTGCCTGGAGGATCAAATTTTTAACTGCTTGTTCGTCCGTCACATCGGTGTGACAATAAAATCCGTCCTGACCAAGGGCTTGTATCGCTTCTACCGTTTCAGATGCTTCTTCATCCAGGACATCTGCGAGCACGATATGACGGCCTTCCTCTGCAATACGCAGGGCGCAGGCCCGGCCCAGTCCACGTGCACCGCCGGTAATGACGGCCACGCGTTGTTCTTTAGCCGCGGCAAAACGAAGATGGGGCATGGGGGTCCTTTAAATGGTGAATGTCGTCTGGACATCCGGTGTGGATACGACAGTGATGGTACCACGATGCATCCGCATGATCTGGCGGGACAGGCTCAGGCCTCCAGTTTCTTGATCGTCTCCTTATGAATACGCATGGGTGGTTTGTTGTATTTTCGGGCATACACCTTAAGAAAATGGTCTATAAGCGAAGGAATATCCTCTGGTCGTTCCTCAAGTGACGGCAAAATGGATTTTCACCGTATTGATCCGGTAAAGTAAATCCGCACGGAAGGTCTTCTGCTGAATCATATCTTGAATCGGCATATTGGTGGCGCATACGAGGCGAATATCAACGCGTTTGGATATGTTGGACCCTACTCGTGTCACCTCACGATTTTGGAGCGTGGTCAGCAATTTGGCCTGATTGGGTTGCGACAGGTTACCGATTTCGTCCAGGAAGAGGGTGCTGCCGGATGCGATTTCAAAGCGCCCGGCCCGGTCGGCCTTCGCATCGGTAAAAGCGCCTTTCACATGACCGAACATCTCGCTTTCAAAAAGGCTTTCGGTAATGGCCCCCATATCAACGCTTACAAACGGTTTTTCTCTACGAGAAGAATGGCGGTGTACCGCCCGGGCCACCAGCTCTTTACCGGTGCCGTTTTCTCCCAGAATAAGGACATCTGCATCAGTGGGACCTACTTTTTGAATGGTGGTTTTGATCTGCTCCATGGCCGGACTCTCGCCGATAAACTCCTGAAACTGCGCACCCAGATCTGCGCTGAGCTGCTGTTCAAGGGACCGCAGGGTGACGACTTCCTGCTTTGACCGGCTTAAATTAATTGCCGCAGAGACCGTAGCCAGCAGTTTTTCATTCTGCCAGGGTTTCAGCACAAAATCCATCGCCCCCTCTTTAATCGCCCGTACCGCCATCTCCACATCACCATAGGCGGTGATCAGCACCACCACGGCGGATGGATCGATTTCCAGGATGCGATTAAGCCAGAAAAACCCTTCCTGACCGCTACTGGCATCACGGGTAAAGTTCATGTCCAGAAGAATGACGTTGTAATCCTCGTTTTTCATCAGCGTCGGTATTTTCTCCGGATCTACTTCCGTATGAACCAGCGCGACATGCCTTTTGAGAAACATACGTGCGGCCAGCAGCACATCGTCATCGTCGTCTACAACCAGGATATGGCCGAATTTACCGTTCATGGGTACCAACTCCGGTGATGGCGTGCGCCGATGCTATAGTGTAATGATGTATTTATTTATCTTGTAACATAGAGCCTGTTTCCTGCGTCTATTTATGTGTCCGCTGCCGTTCACATAGTGTACGCTATCGGACACTATGGTACAACTTTTTTAGAATGGTTTTTTGAATTTCAGTTTGTAAACATTGTGTAACTTGTTGTGAAAAAAATATTAATACAATATTTTAAGAACCTGTCCCAAATATGCTTAGCAGAAAACATGCCCGTATATCTAAAGAATACAACTGGCACACATATTGCATCTTCGGGGTTTGAGATATGCAGTCAAAGCGTTGGGTTGCGTCTGGAAAATCGCTCTGTGACCTGAAGGTGACATTTTAAACGCAACCTAAAATGTATGTCTTAAGTCATATGATGCAGTTGATGCAGTGTCGCAACCAAAAATACAGGTCCCAAGTCTTAACTATGTGGAGTGCATCCTATGGAAAATTCAGCTGATCAAGGTAAGAGTCCAAGAAATCTGGTAGATATGTTTGCTGCGGAGAATAAGCAGGAGCAGAAGACCACTATGGACCGAAAGATTAAGAAGAAGCGGTTTACACCGGGGAAGCTGGCCATGTATGGCGCTGCTTTGATCTTTTTCGGATTCATCGGGTATCAGTTGCTTTATGGCGTCAGTCAGTCTACGCTGAATGTAGATGCTGAAAAATTGACCATCGCCACGGTGTCTTTTGGTCCTTTTCAGGAATATATCGTAGAGCAGGGGGCGGTGATGCCTTTGACGACGATTTATCTGGATGCCGTCGAAGGAGGCCGGGTGGAAGAGGTGTTTGTGGAGCAGGGCGAGCGGGTCCAGGAAGGCGATCCGATTTTACGGTTATCCAATGCCCAACTTCAGTTAAACGTCATGCAACGCGAAGCAGAACTGTTCCGTGAAGCGAACTCTCTTCGCCAAACGCGCGTCTCTATGGAACAGCGTCGTTTGAGTCTACGATCGTCCATGGTGGATCTGGACTACCAGTTACTCCAGGCGAAACGTGATTATGAACGTCAAGCTCAGTTGTTGGATCAGGAGCTTATATCTCAAGAGATATACGACGCGTCAAAAGATAACTATGAATATCTGGGCCGCAAGCATGCGGTCACCCTTGAATCCCAGAGGCAGGATTCCTTGTTTCAAGAGGTTCAGATTCAGCAATTGGAAGAGTCGATAGATCGTCTGCGTTTGAATCTGGAAGTGGTCGAAATGAGCCAGGAAAATCTGATGTTGCGGGCGCCGACGACCGGTTTGCTGTCCTCTCTTAATGCGGAAATCGGCGAATCCAAGGCACGGGGAGAGCGGTTGGGGCAGATCGATGTAGAGGAAGGTTTTAAAGTACGAGCGGCGATCGATGAACATTATATCGCCCGAATCAGTCAGGGACAGAGTGGTTCATTCGATTTCGCGGGCAATACCTATCAACTGGGCATCCGGCGGGTGTATCCCGAGGTGCTCAACGGTCAGTTTCAGGCGGATATGGAATTTTACGGCGAAACACCGACCGGTCTCCGGCGCGGGCAGACGCTTCAGGTGCGTATCGCCCTGGGCGAACTGGCCGATGCCACCCAGGTGCCGCGCGGCGGTTTCTATCAGAAGACCGGTGGTCAGTGGATGTACGTTGTCGATCCATCCGGCGAGTTCGCCACCAAACACCCCATTAAACTTGGTCGGCAGAACAGTCGGTATTTCGAGGTGTTAGAAGGCCTGCAAGAGAATGAGCGGGTGATCACATCGATGTACGACAATTTTGGAGATATGGATAAGTTGATGTTGAAGTAACGGCGTGTGAGTATGTATGCATATGCTACCTTACAAAAGGAGTAAACCATGATTCAGACGAAAAATATGCAGAAATTGTATACCACCGAAGAGGTGGAAACCACGGCCTTGAACAATGTAACCACGGAAATAAAAGCGGGTGAGTTCGTGGCCATCATGGGGCCATCTGGTTGCGGGAAATCCACCTTACTCAACATCCTCGGTTTGCTTGACAACCCCAGTGGTGGGGAATATCACTTTGTAGGCCACGAAGTGTCCAATTATTCAGAGCGTCAGCGGGCGACCCTGCGCAAGGAGAATATCGGTTTTGTGTTTCAGAGTTTCAATCTGATCGACGAGTTGACCGTCTATGAGAACGTGGAACTGCCCCTGCTGTATTTAGGCGTCCCAGCCACTGATCGCAAGGATCGTGTCGACGCCGCGCTGGAACATATGCAGATTCCGCATCGCAAAAGCCATTTTCCGCAACAGCTCTCCGGTGGTCAGCAACAGCGTGTGGCGGTCGCCCGGGCGGTTATCGGCAATCCGAAACTGATTCTGGCTGATGAGCCCACCGGTAATCTGGATTCAGCCAATGGATCGGAAGTCATGCAATTACTGACCGGACTCAACGAAGCCGGCACCACCATTGTCATGGTCACGCACGACCAGGCGCAAGCCGGCTATGCACATCGCACCATTAATTTATTTGACGGGCGGATCGTGACGGAGAATATGCATACCGAAGTCCAGGCTCCGGCCCAGGATTAATGCTATACAATTATTTCAACACATCCATTCGCAATCTCTGGAAACGGTGAGAATATGCGGGACCTGATATCCTCGGGGCGGCCGTGGGGTTGGCGGGTTCAACCATCATCATGATAAAAAACTACTTTAAAACTGCTATTCGAATCTTGTGGAGAAATAAGGGGTATTCGTGTATCAATATATCGGGTTTAGCCATGGGGATGACTGGTTGTATTCTCATTTTATTTTGGGTACAACGAGAATTGAACTACGACATGTTCAATCATAAATCAGACAGAATTTATCGTGTTTGTCTCGATGCCTACATTGGGGCTCCCATGCTGGTGCCGGTTACATCATCTGAAGTTGGTCCGACTTTTGTTGACTTGTATCCTGAAGTGGAAAATGCAGTTCGAGTTGAAAATTCGGCAAGCGTTACTGTGAAATATGGAGATCGAAAGTTTCAAGAAGAAGATGTAGGCTTTGCCGACCCATCAATCTTTGAAATATTCACGTTTCCGTTAATCTCAGGCGATGCGAAAACTGCCCTTAATACCGCTTATACTGTGGTGATATCACGGGACATGGCTGAACGGTATTTTGATGAAGAAGATGCAGTCGGAAAAATACTGACCATAGATGGGGAATTCCAATACTCAGTAACCGGTGTGATGGAAAACATTCCAGAAAATTCACATTTGAAGTTTAACATGATTCGGTCTTTTGAAACATTGCTTGAAACAGGTGGACGTGAAATGAACAGTTGGTTTGCAATTCAATTCTACACGTATGTTTTGCTGACAGAGAATGCGGATTTTACAAGTTTGGAACAGAAATTTCCGGATTTAGTTGAGGAAAAACTAGGTCCTGTATTAACAGCAATTGGAGGGAGGTTAAGATTTTTCCTCCAGCCGTTGAAGGAAATTCATTTGTATTCAAATTTTGAACGAGATGTTGAGCCTGGGGGTGGTATCCTTTATGTTTACCTGTTCTCAGGTATAGCCCTGATGATATTGCTGATAGCCTGCTTTAATTTCATTAATCTGGCTACTGCGCGTTCCGCCAATCGGGCGAAAGAAGTGGGGTTGAAAAAAACATTCGGTGCAAACAGAGGAAAATTGATCTCCCAATTCATGGGGGAGTCCATATTAATGAGTCTTTTAGCCGTTTTATTGACGACGATTCTGCTCGCTTTGTCCCTACCCAGATTCAGCTCAATAACCGGTTATCATTTTGAAATCGATTTTATTCAAAACTGGTGGATATTACCAGGCCTGTTTGCAATGGTTTTAGGAGTGGGATTATTAGCTGGCGCTTATCCAGCTTTTTATCTATCGTCTTTTGCTCCGGTCAAGGTGTTACATGGCTCATTGGCGACGGGTGCATCCAGGTCACGATTTAGACAAGTTCTGGTAATCTTACAATTTGCCATCTCAGTATCCCTGATTGCAGGTAGCATAACAATATGGCAACAAATGGATTTTGTCGGCAACAAAAACTTGGGATTCTCAAAAGATGAAGTCCTGGTATTGTCCAGGATCCCATTGACCGAGGGCATATCTCTTGGATCTTTAAAGCAGGAATTTGCTGATATTCCAGGAGTCCTATCTGTTGCGGCTTCGGATCGAACGCCAGGCAGAGGCTCGAGAAAAATAGCCGTTACACCTGAAGGATTTTCGCCGGATGAAGTCCAGACAGTTGAAGTGTTAACCATAGATCCTGATTTTTTGGCGACTCTGGATATTGAATTGGTGGAAGGACGCAATTTCTCTAATGCGCTGGCAACAGACGCTGGTGAATCGGTACTGCTTAACGAAAGGGCTGTTTCCAAATTCGGATGGGTCAACGGGGTTGGAAAAGCAATAAAAAGACCCCAACCCCGGGGGGCACCACCCCAACCTCCCTGGCGCGTTATTGGCGTAGTAAATGATTTTCACATGGCTTCGTTGCACACAAAGATTGAACCATTGCTTGTTTTTTATGATGAAACGCGATTAACAGATTTTTCGCTGAAAATCAATCTAAATGACGTCAGTCGGACCATTTCTGAGATTGAGAAAAAATGGAATCTACTTTTTCCCGAGCGCGAATTTGGATATTTCTTCCTGGAAGATTCATTTGCTCGATTGTATCAAGAGGAAAAGCAATTGGGTAACCTTGTATTATACTTTAGCCTGTTAGCTGTTTTCATCGGGTGTTTAGGGTTGTTCGGATTGGTATCATTTACTGCCGAGCAACGATCAAAGGAAATTGGCATTAGAAAAGTATTAGGAGCTAGTATATCATCTATCGTCATGCTTCTATCAAAGGAATTCATGATTCTGGTTCTTATATCATGTTTGATAGCCTGGCCCTTGGCATGGTATGGACTTCAGCAATGGTTGAATAATTTCGCTTACCATATAAAATTAGGCCCCACTCCTCTCGTTATTTCAGGATTAATCGCCTTGACGATTAGTTGGCTGGCCGTGAGTTATCAAGCATTAAAGGCAGCAATGGCAAATCCTGTAATGACGATTAGAAATCAATGACTTGAAAGAACTCCGTGTACGGCACGGATACCCTAAACCCTCGTGCACAGCACGGACCTCCTGTATTCCAAATCCTGTATCTACACCATGTCTGACAAACCAAGCATCCAACATGTCATCTTCGATCTGGGCGGGGTGGTCGTCGATTGGAATCCAGATGCCATTGTGCGGGTCGTTTTCAATGATCCAGAACTTCAGGACCGCGTCAAGCAGACCATATTCCAGCACCCGGACTGGCTGGAGATGGACCGGGGGACGTTGATGGAAGCGGAGGCGATTCCGGAATTTGCTCGAAGGGCCGGCATTGCCAGAGAGCTTGTGGTCGAGCTATTGCGTACGGCAGACCGGATGCTGCTGCCCAAGCCCGATACACTCGATCTGATTCGGGAATTACATGGAAAGAATCTGTCGTTGTACTGCCTCTCCAATATTCCGTCTGATCGCTTCGCCTACCTGAAGCGGCGGTACGATTTCTGGGATGTCTTTGAGGGGGCGGTTATTTCTGGCGATCTGGGCATGGTGAAGCCGGACAAAGAGATCTATGAATATCTGTTTCGTACCTATGAACTTGAACCGTCTGCCTGTGTCTTTCTGGATGATGCGCCGATTAATATCGAGGGCGCCCGGGCGGTTGGGATGCATGGCATCGTGTTTACGGACGCGGCTTCATGCCGGTCGGCGTTGATGGACCTGTTTTGAGAATGAATCTGGGATGCTCTTCGTTAATCATCTATCGTGATCATCTCTCCATCTCGAAATCCGGAACCAACTCATCCAAAGGTTTAGTTATCGTCACAACCAGCGTTTTTTCGGCTCGGGTAGGTTGCCTCGTTCTTTTCGCCACCTGACCGAGCGGATCGAGGATCATAGCGCCGCTGCCGAAAGACAATGTCTCCTGCGTATTCGGCGTATCCCCTGCCGAATTGTTAATCAGAATATATGCCCGCGCCTGCACTGCTCGCGGTACAAAATAGACCATCTTACCACGCGTCCATTCTTCCGCATCCCGTCCGAGGCCCAGCTCATTGCCGTGCGGATGATGGATGAGATCCACGCGGGCTTTTTGCATGGCATCTATTGTATCCTGATGCCGCCCGTCGAAACAGATATTGATGCCCAGTTTAAACCCGTCTATATTGAACACAGGAAAACTATCCCCCGGTGAAAAGCCGCAGGCGATCTCACCACCTGTAAGATGATGTTTTCTGTATTTGCCCAAATACCCATTTGGTCCAACGACAATTTGTGTGACATGATATCGATCTTCGTCCTGCTCCGCCATGCCCACCGATATATACACATTATGCAACGTTGCAAGAGCGCAAAGTTTTTCCGTGATCGGTCCAGTCACCGATTCTGCCACGTCAAGGACGGCTGGATTGGTGGTATAGCTGGTGAGGGCCAACTCCGGGAAGCAAATCAGACGAGCGTCCCGGTTGGATAACCGCCTGGTTATAGCGGCAAAATGAGTGAAATTGGCCTCGACATCGCAAAACAGGCTATGAGAAGATACAATGCCCACAGTAAGCTGCTTCATTCTATAACCTCCCATACTTATCTACAAAAAATGATTGCTGCTGTCTTCAGCCAATGGATCATTCACTCTGTGCATCCACTGCATCAGGTCCGCCTCCAGGGTAGCCCGTGGCGAAGCATAGGCTGGATCATCGATCAAATCGTGGCGTTCATGCGGATCATTGATATGGTCGAATAATTGCATGCGATCTGTGCCCTTGCCGTCCTGTTCAAAATACCGAATGAGCTTATAACGGTTGTTTTTCACGACGCGCTGCCAGTTCATGTAACTGGAGTATATACTCGGATGATGATCCGCCGTCTCATCCGATAACTGCGGCCACAGGGATCGAAAATGGCCGGGAGGCGCCTCCTCTATGCCGGCGACCTCCATAATGGTCGGAAATAAATCATGCTGATACGTCAACGAATCAATGCATCTGTTTTCGGGTACGCCGGGCCCCATCATCAGTAAGGGTACTTTGATGGAATGTTCATACATGTTCTGCTTACCGAGCAACCCATGTTGACCTACGGCCAGTCCATGGTCGGCCGTATGGATGACCAGCGTATCATTGAGAAGTTCCCTTGCCTCCAGGGCTTCTATTAATCTGCCGATCGCCTCATCCATGTGAGTAATCATACCGTAGTAGTCGCCAAGATGCTGCTGGACGAGGTCTTCGGTACGTGGCCAGGGCGCCAACCGTTCATCACGCAGATCGTAGATATTTCCGTTATCAAAGGGGTGATCAGGCAGAAAATTAGGTGGTGTCTTGATCTGATCCTGGGGGTACATGGCATCGTATTTCTGGAGGGGCGTCCGGGGATCGTGGGGCGCGGTAAAGGCTATGTATAGAAAAAACGGCTCATCCTGATCGTAGGAGGCAATGAAATCCAGGGCGGGTTCGACAAACAGGTCCGTAGAAAATAATGCACCGATGGTTTGTTGCGACTCTGGATATTCGCCGGTCGGATCGTACGGGTTTACCGGCACGCTATCATGATCACACATGCCGCCGAAGAAGATGTTTCCTCCGTCCTGAAAACTCCGGTTGAAAGCAGCCTGGCCATTGTGCCATTTGCCGGTTCCAAACGTCGTATATCCGTTGTTACCGAGCAGTTCGCCAAGGAGCGGCGTCGCTTCTAACCGGGCCAGATCCGCCGACTGCTCATCAGAAGATAAGGATCTGGATTGCCAGTTAGAAATCAGGGACTGCGGCAGATCGAAATAGGTCCGGCCTGTATGCAGCATAGCCCGGCTCGGGGCGCACACGGCCGGATGGCAGGAGCCGAAGTGATGAGCCTGTGTAAAACAGGTACCCTGGTCCATGATCCGATCAAGGTTCGGTGTTTGTACCTGTGATAGACCGTAACCTCCGATGGTCGTCGCCTGCTGGTCATCGGCTATCGTAAGGAGAATGTTGGGGCGCTTCGGCATGGTATCGTACTCCTGAATTAAAATGTCTTATTGATTAATACAAACTCATCAATCCTTCTGTACCCGGAGTGTCGGTCTGCTCAAAATCTTCCGATATCCATCGGGCGGCGGACGGTTCACCTGGATTTCGATACGCATAGACCACCGTCCATCGGGTGTCGCTATCAGGCTTTCGTGCTGTGACGCCATGCGCCGCGTGGGTCCACATCAGAATGACCGTGCCCGGTGGGACCTCAATCGGTTCAATTTCAAGCGGTTTTGAAGTAAGTGGATGAACTTTACCGGCCATCCAGCCCTTCAGAAGTTCTTCATCGGTTGCAGCTTTTATACCGGAATCATGGAACAGATGGCTGCCCGGGATGACTTTCAGGCCTGCATCATTAACCGTAAATCCATTCACATATAAAAAGATACGAACAAAGCTAAGGGTAGGATTCTCCTCCCCATAGGAATGACTGTGCCACCTTAATCCATCGTTCCCGCTCCGCCGGTTGAGCGTTACACAATGATCAAAGCGAATCTCCGGTCCCAGCATCCATCGGACCAGGTCCAGCATTTGAGGATGGCCAATCAGAGAGGCCAGATGATCATCGTATTCCGCGGCATATCGTTTTGGTTCGGGAAGGAGGTCTTGCGTTTCAGAAATATCCTGGATGTGAGACAGGGCACCGATCAACCGTTTTTGCGCTTCATCGGTTAATAAACCAGGCAGGGCCAGATGGCCATCGGCGCCCAACTGCTGTTTGTCGGCATCTGTCAACGTATGGGGTTTGAAAAGAGGTTCTTGCGGCATGAAATCCCTAACACATTTTCAACACGTTTCGGGCATAAACGAAGGCATCAGGATACCGCTGCCCGGTTGATACGGTCCCCTGACCTGATGGACATGCATTTCACAGTTTCGAGCGCCCAGCGCATACAGATTACCTATCAAGGTCCGGCAGGTCACCGGAATCAGAAACACGGGTGTACGATCCGGATGATGTTGTAGTTCAGAGGCGATCAAGGCCAGGGCCAGGTCTTCCGTTCTCATCACGCCCGGCCCCAGCATGTTGCTCCCCGGGTGCGTGACCGAGGTCAGAAAACCATCGATATTACCCGATTTATTCACATAGACGGACATATGCCAGATGGCGGAAAGATTGGAAAGAAAATGCTGGTAATCCTTTTCCCTATAGATATGATGTAATTCCTGCTCGAGGGATACAATGGCCGGCAAATCATCCATCACGGCTTCACGAACCCGGTCTGTATGCGGCATGGAGGCCAGGCGCTGCAGATCCGGGTTCGGCAAGTACATATCCTGATACATCGCCTGGGGCACGAACCCCGCTCGGGTATAGAGGGAGTAGGAATCCAGATTCATGGCGCTGGATACGAGGCGAATGGATAGATTCTGTTCCTCGGCCTGCGCTATAATATACTGCAGCAGGCGTTTTGCAATGCCCATTCCACCGTAATTTGGATGGGCGTTCATAATACCGAGCGACAGGTGCGTAGATCTCGGATGATAGAAACAGGAGCCGATGATGCGGTCCGTATCCGGCTGTATAGCGAGGATACAGCACCCCGGATCAAGCGCCTCATACTCTTCACAGAACACCAGTGCCACCTCTGGGCCACCCTGGAAAATGGCGGACATGCCGTGGGACTGATACCAGTAGTTGGTCGAAAGATAGATGAGCTCGGCCACCTCGGGCCAGTCTTTCGGGTGCATCGTGCGGAGTTGGACTTCAGCCATGGTGATCCTTGTTCCGCGTACGCGCACGGCGCGCCGTGCGCGTACAGAGTGCAGAGTAAAACCAAAAATGTAAACGCGATTATTTTACAATCTCACCCGCTTAGGCGTAGCCTCTCCAGGAGGGCTTTAGTGGCTCGGATGCCTTCCGGTTCGGTGAGACGATCGCCTTCGTATTCGACGTCGATATACCCGGTGTAGCCTGCTGAAGTTACAATCCGGATAAGCCGTTCGTAATCGAGTGTAGTTTCATTGCCGTCTTCATCGAAGTCATACGATTTGGCGCTGACGCCTTTTGCATAGGGCATGAGTTCTTCCACACCCTGATAATAATCATAGCATTCTGATTCATTGATCCAGAAATTTCCGAAATCAGGCAAGGTCCCTACCTGCGGATGGTCCGCCTGACGAATAACTCCGACCAACCACGCTGCATTGCTGGACAGTTCTCCATGGTTCTCGACCAGAATATGAATCCCGAACGGATCACTGAATTCAGCCAGACGCCGCAAATCCTCAGCAGCCCATTTCGCCTGGTTATCAGGGTCGGCAAGCCCGTTGCCTACGTTAACACGGATGGCATGACAACCGAGCACCTGAGCCGCTTCGATCCACTTATAGTGGTTTTCAACAGCCTGCTGCGCAGCGGTTCGATCCGGATCGCCTGGCCGTCCTTCAAAGTCGCACATGATCAGCAGGCTCTGAATGCCTTCGCTATCTGCCCGGTCTTTCATTTCGTTCAGATACGCCTGGTCCTGCGCTCTGCCAAAGAAAAACGTATTCACGTACTCCACAGCGTCGATATCGTAATCCCGTCGCGCGGCGGTAATAAAGTCTAAATGATCCATATCACCCCGGATGGCGTTATTCGGATCTGTCCCCAGGTCGTGCTCTAATCGTGCCCAATCTATACCACCTGATTCGACGCCTAATAATGTCCGGTGCAGAGACCACTGGGCTAATGAAATGTTGAACATGGGTACCCTCATGGTGAACCGCGCAGCACTCGCTGGAGCCCGCAGGGATCAGCAATGGTGAATGATAAACCCCACTATTTTCCGGTTAACCAGTCCCAGAAACCGGTAGCCTGGGGTGTGGCCGGTTTTTCTAACACTTCGTTCGAGATGTAAAGGGTGGGGGTCAGATTCAACATCTGATTGCCGCGCCAGGCCCTATACCCCCATTTATTGGTCTCCAACGCCGCGCCGCGGACGTAAGGCTGCCACATTTCGTTCATAAGCGTGTACCACAGAAACACCCCTCCGACCTCACTGACCAGGATCTGTTCCGCCTCCTGGTAGAGTTCTGTGCGCCTTTTCGGATCGCCGACCAGGATGTTCGCCTGGATGACCAGATCTTCGAACCGCTCATTATGCCAGGGATGCCTACCGTTCGACAGCCACAAAGAGAGCTGATTACTGGCATCCACATAATCGTATCGGTAGGGAATCAGCGCCAGGGTTATTTCTTTTTTGTTGAGTGCTTCCGTAAACACTTTTCGTTCCATGTTACGGACGCCTATATCGATATTCAGGGTTTGTCTCAACATCGCCTGAACGGCCTGTGCGGCCGTGTTTATGACCTGCGGCTCGCCCCGCAACCAGATTTCCATATTAGGGAACCCTTTTCCATCCGGATAACCGGCCTCTGCAAGGCGTTTTCGAGCCAGATCCGGGTTATATCGTTGAATGGCAGCGAGGGCTTTAGTGTTGGCTTCCGGGTATCCGGGCTGCAACATTGACACGGCCGGCAGGCCAATATCACGCAGGGCGGATTTCATGAGGGCGTCCTGGTCTATGGCATGGCTGAACGCCTGCCGCACCCGGAGATCGTTGAAAGGGGGATGATACGAATCCAGCATGAGGTAATAGGTTTGAAAATCGACGTAGGCGTTAAGGTGGTCTCGCAAGACAGGATTTGATTTAATCCGGTTGATTTCAGCCTGATTGTTCAGCAGTACGTAATCCACCTCATTGGCTTCGTAGGCCGCCAGAAACGGCGGTTGGGCTGCCGCGTTAAACAATTGGCCTATGACCTGTTCCAGATAGGGCTTGTGGGGACCCCGGTAGTTGGGGTTGGGCGCCAGAACGAAACGGTCGTTGACGGTCCATTCTTTCAGTCGGAACGGCCCGTTTCCCACGTGGGTCTCCGGTTTGGTTGACCAGGCCGGCCCGTACTTCTCGAAGGCGTGTGTGGGCGTGACCCAGCTATAACTGAGCAATTCGGGCGCATAAGGCGTCGGCGTCGTCGTTGTAAAAGCAATGGTGTGTTCGTCCAGCGCACGGACACCGACTGAATCAACCGGCAGCCTGCCGGCGACGACTGCGCCCCAGTTCTTGATCGGGCGATAATACCATTCGAAGTCAAATCCGGTCTTGGGATCGGCCCAACGGTGGAACGTATCCTCATAATCGTAAGCCGTCACCGGATGGCCGTCACGAAAGATAAGATCTTTCTGGAGATGAAAAATCCAGGTCAGCCCGTCCTCCGACACCTCCCAGTGCGTCGCCGCAGCGGGCTGCAGATTGAAATCACGATCAACGCGCGTCAGAGGTTCATTGGTAATCGCAAAGCCCGCTATTTTCTGATACGACGACGTCGCCCGGTCCATGTACCGGTTGTTCAGCTCGAAGGTGCGCAACACCTGATAGGCCGGCGGGGCTGCGTCCGGCGGGAGGGGAACGCCGGCGGAGTTGACATGTAAAGTCTGTGACTGGGCGACCGGCGTGGTCTGGTTGCCCACAATAGCGGTCCCTTCCCAGTATGGCACCAGGGGAACATCCTGACCGCATGATATTAGGACACAGATCATTAAGAAGATCATCCCATATTTTGCTGTAATACACATCATTATTTAACCCTTCCCCTTTACGATCAGATAAAAGCCGTCAAACGTATACTTCCTGATCCCTTCGTCCAGGGTCTCATATTCACCGCCACCCTCGCGGATGGTCTGAAAGGCGGCATACATCTTTTTCAGGTATTCGGCGTCTACAGGGGTATAGTTATGCGCGGGTAGAAGCCAGTCGACTTTGTCGGCCAGGCCGGCAAGCCGTCGTGCGGTTTCCACGTAGGTGTCGAAATCGGATTCGGGAAAATGGGTGTACATGTGGGCGGGGTAAAAGGTGTCCGCGGTAAAAAGCAGGCGATTCGTACGGTCCATGACAGAGATTTCGTCCGGGGCGTGGCCGGGGGTATGCAGGATTTCAAGGGTACGACCGCCCAAATCCATCGTATCACCATCACAGATAACATGGGTAATCGTAAACGGACGGATCTGATAGGCTTCCGGTGAAAAATCCTCCGGCGGCGCTTTCCAGAACTGACCTTCCCCGACATACGCACGGGCTTCATCCGGCGGCGTGCCCTTACTGCGGTCTCTGCTGAAGGGGGTATCCATCGCGTAAATCGTGTCAAATTGGTAGTTGCCGCCCACATGGTCAAAATGCGTGTGTGAATTCAGGACGATGATATCCATGGGGGTCAGCTCGCCTGCCAGGCGCTTCATATCACCGATCCCCATACCGGTATCAAGCAGCACAGCCTGCCGATCCCCCAGAATAAGATACGAAATCACCTCTTCAAAATGACGGGGTTCGTAAATTGCAAACACGCCTTCTGTTACACGATACACTTCAAACCAGGCCTGATTCTGTGGCACCGGTTCCAGTTTTGACCATTGCGGCCGGGGTAAGGCGGACCACCAGGGAGGAGAAGGGCGCATTGGTGAATTGGTGATTGTTGATTTTCCATTCATATTTTTAATTTATCATTCATCCTATCTTTTTTCTTTTCTCAAGGCGGCGTTCGGGGTTTTGAATAATGTATTCAGGACCTCAAAGCATTGCAAGGGGCTGACGCCGACACCGTTAATATTGACGGTCCAGTGGAGATGGGCAGCGGTGACACGGCCGGTCGCACCGGATAGACCGAGGCGCTGGCCTTTTTCTACCCAGTCTCCATGTTTGACATACATCTTACTCATGTGCGAATAGCTGGAGTGGATCCCCATACCGTGTTCAATCAGCACGTGGTTACCGGAGTAGAACAGATTCTGAGACAGTTTGACTGTGCCGGATTGCGCCGCATAAATCGGTGTCCCTTCATAGGCTCTCAGATCGAGGCCTCCATGATAGCTTCGGAGCTGGCCGTTGAACACCCTTCGAGTGCCGTACTCGCTGGTAATGGTCTGCTTTTCAACAGGATAGCTGAACGTGGCATCCATCAGTACAGAATCCCGAATGGCGATATAGGCCTCGCCGATGATTCTCCTCTCCCTCGCGATACGCCGGTAGTCGGCTGCCGATGGGGTTACTCTGCTTTGAGGTACCCCACGAATCACCTCCGATTTATACGGACCACGAACAATTTGAAAGGGCAGGCTACGGTCGTAAATGCGATCCATTTCCGTCCATTCCACATGGATCGTGTCCGAACGGAGTTTGGCATAGTAGGGGATGCCGACCAGCACAGAAAAAGCGCCTGAAGGTTCCGTAGGATGCGCATACAGAATCAGGGCCGTCGTATCTCGCGCAACCGTGAGATTAAACACGGTATCGATGGTTTTGGGTATACATTCAAACAGCAGGGTATGGCCATTTGCCACCTCGGGTGAAGATAATCGGACCTCCAGCGCCTTGACCCCGCGATAAATGCGGGCCTGTTCGAAAAACGACTCACCGCCCAATCCGAGGGCAATAAGCACTATCATGGTGATAATTTTCATGACGTGGGGATAACTTCAAGTGGTGGACATGTTGGTTTAGCTCATTACATTAAAAGCGGTCTTTAATTGAAGCCAGAGCGTCTTCGAAAACGTGTAAGGCCAGGTCCAGGTCGGTGTTCGAATGGGCGATGCTGAAGCCGTGATGACAGGCCGCCCCGCCGTAGTCATGAACGTACACACCGCGTTGGTAACAGGCGTGTACAAAGTCCAGCATCAGATCTTTTCGGTGCCCAAGCACCTCTTCATAAGATACAGGCGGATGATCCAATCCCATAATCAGACCAAACCGGGCTCCGTAGTACGGTATTTGCACGGGCACATCAAGGCGGTTGATTATCTCGGTCAACCCCTGATAGAATCGGTCTGCCCGGGCCAACAGGCTCGGATAAAAAAAGGAGGTTGTAATCGTATTACAAAAAGCCAGGCCGCCCAGAATATTGGGTAACGGGGCATTGAACGTCCCACTATGCTGTACCTCGCCTGTCGGTTTGAATTGGTCCATCAATTCTGCAGGGCCGCAGATGGCCGATAACGGCAACCCGCCGCCGAGGGCCTTGCCGATCGTACACAAATCGGGAATCACTCCGAAGTCTTCCTGCGCCCCGCCAGGGCTCTTCTTGAATGAGGTTTGGATTTCGTCAAAAAACAGCAACACGTTATACTTTTGAGTGAGTTCACGTAATCCTTCAAGATACCCCGGTTGAGGAGGTATACCACCGCTATTGAAATTGACCGGTTCCAGAATGACGGTTGCGATTTCGTGGGCTTGCTGTTCCAACACCCGCGCGACGGTATCCAGGTCATTAAACGGCACCGCGATGATGAATTGGGACATCGGTTCAGGGATGCCCGGTGATTCGCGGTATCGTGAGGCCCGGTCCAGCTCTTCTCTTGGCGGATGCCCCCCTATAAACGTCATTTCGTGATAGCCATGAAAATGACCGGTAAATCGTAAGATCTTATCTTTGCCTGTTACCGCCCGGCAAAGACGGATCGCATGCAACGTGGCCTCGGATCCTGAATTGGTAAACCGGATACGCTCTGCACACGGGATGAGCGCACAAAGGCGCTCTGCAAGTTCGATATGATATGGCATATCGGCGGCACAGCAAATCCCTAATTCAGCAGCGGTGACGAGTGCTTTCTTGATGGCAGGGTGCCCGTGTCCCAGAAGCGCTGCACCATGCCCACAGGACATATCAAGATAAGGCTTATCTTCAACATCAATCAGATAAGCCCCTTCGGCACGACTCAAATATAACGGATGTCCCAGTCCCTCGTTTAGCCGTGTTGAAGAACAAACGCCCCCCGGCAGGACTCGTCTGCCTCGTTTAAATAAAATAGTTTTGTCCATGAGAAAATGACAAGAACCGTCTACACTTCGTGGTATTTCAATAGCTTACGGCGGATAAAAATGATTATTTGGATGAGCGATGGCTACGACACACTTGATTATATGGTAAATCTTTGTTATAATCCAGTAGTTTTGTAATCTTATAGACCCCGGTTAGGCGATGAGGAATCGTTATGGCGACCAGGACGGTACAGCATCCACATTCAACGGATTTACTGAACAGGTTGGCGAAATGTAGGGATCAGATACGAGATCTTGCGGCAGAGCTGGGCGATGCCCTTAGCTGGCAACCCCCCGAAGGCGGATGGAGCATCGCTATGGTCCTGGAGCATCTGTACACTACCTCGGAAGCCTATTTCGGCGTGGTGGAACCGGCGATGGTCAGGGGATCGGATAAAAAGAGCCAGGCGCCCTGAAAGCCTGGTATAACAGGTAAGATATTCCTGAATGCGTTGCAGAAACCGACCAAGCTCAAAGCACCTAAAAAATTCCAACCCATAAAACTGCGTGATGCCATTATCGAGCAATTTATACAACAGCAGGAAAAACTGGCCTCATTGATAAGCGAGGCAGACGGCCTTGATCTACGGCGGATCAAATTTGGTTCTCCGGTGTCTTCGCTTCTCCGGTTCAGTTTAGGCGATTGTTTCGCCATACTGGTCATGCATCAGGAACGGCATTTAAAACAAATGAACCGTACAAAAGATCATACGATGTTTCCGGATTAACTTTGGGTCGTGTTTGCAATAATATAGGAGATACACATGTTCAAGTTTCCCACACGATCTTGTCAACGCATGCTGCTTGTTTTTTGTTTTCTATTTACAAGTATGCTGGTGATTTCTACACAGCCTGTATATAGCCAGACGATGATCCCGTCTCACGGGTCCAAACGCCCGATTGTCGGCTTATCACGTATTTTGCGACGGCCCGCCGCTATTGAGATTGGTCCTCTGTCTTTTCGATACGTCTGGACTTTCAACCCGATGTCTTCTGCCCGGCCTGCAATCGTCCAATACCAACGCGTGCCAAGGGATCCGGAGACGGTCCGTAAAGACAACGAAAGGCCGGATGAAATCCTGAATCAGGTTGTTGTCGGTGGTGCTGCAGGATTTTTAGCAGGTATTTTTGCACTCCGAGGCACCGATAACCCCGGGATTCATCTCGCGGCCGGCATCTCGTTGGGTGCCCTGAGTTCTATTCCTTTTTACAAACACAGTTACCATCCGACTCGTTTCGCCCTATATGGAGCAGGCGCCGGTGGTGTCGCTGCGGGGCTGTTATTTCTGGCCTCCCAGCTTTAGCTACGGAAATATAAATGGATAATAGATATCGTGTGGCGGTGGTTGGCGGATGTGGGCAGTGGGGCAGACATTATCTGCAGGCGTATGCGGGCCATTCGTTGTGTGATGTGACGCTGGTAGACCGATCGAAAGACCGACGTGAGCGGTTTGCGAATCATTTTGGGATTCAGTCTGTTTATACCGAATTGAAAGAAGTCCTGGCGGGTGATGTGCCTGATATTGTGTCCCTTATCCTACCGGTCGGGCAATCGCATGATGCCGTAATTGCCTGTGCGGAAGCGGGCGTGAAGGTGGTCTCCTGTGAAAAACCGATCGCCGTCTCGTTAGCCGATGCGGATGAGATGGTGCGGGTATGTGAAGAGCGAGGGACCCTGTTCGGCTGCGGTACGGCCTGCTGGGAGGTGCCGCATCTGCTTGAAACGGCTGCCTGGGTACGTGAAGGCCATATCGGTCAACTGACGGCGGCATCCATACCGGGCGGTTTGCCCAGGGAGGTTTCAGGCGGTGGATGCGTACAGCTTACCATGATGCGGGTGCTGACAGGTATGGAGGTGGAATGGGTCGAAGGATGGGAACTTCCACCCGCATCGGGGTGGGCAGTGCCGCCGGGTGAAGAAGCCAACAATGTGGACTGTCCAGCTTATGGCCGGCTCGGTCTGTCAGGCGATATCATCTGTAAAGTGCCCGAACCGAAAAACGGTGTAAGTTGCCGGGTATGGATCGGCGCTGAAAATGGGCTGGTCTGGTTGGGTGGACCGCGGTCTGTACTGATTCAGGGAAGCGGGGCTACCGCCTCACCGGTATATCCTGAATTTCTGCTTACCGAAGAACCCAAAGAATTTTTCGTGCGTGTCATCGAACGCCTGATGCACGCACACGATACTGGCGAGATGATCTGCAGCGGCCATGATTACCGACAGGCGCTGGAGATCGCCATCGCCCTCAAACAGTCTTCCCAACAGAATCACGAACGAATAGGTCTGCCTCTCGCAGACCGGTCCCTTCGTGTCTTCCCGCATCCATACCGCCTCACCGGTGGTGATGTAGCGGGCTGGGAAAGTATCGGCTATGCCGGACCGCCTGAGTTGCCGGAATAGCAGCGTCCTGTATCCTGCCTGATTATATCATGATCGCTCGGTGGAACACGCGCTATGGGACATCAAGGCCCGGGCGTTCGACGTACCGGTATGGCAGTTATTGGGTGGCAGGGTTCGGGATCGTATTCGTGCGTATGCCTGGATACACGGCGGGGAACCCGCCTCTTACCACGACGATGCTCTGGCACGGCTGGATGAAGGATTCCGGGCTGTCAAATTCACGCCGTTCGAAGGGACGAATGCCGGCTATTCCATGGCCCACGGTCGCCGGGTTGAAGAGCGGGTAAGCGCTGTTCGGAAAGCGGTCGGCGATGAGATCGGTATGGCCATCGACGGACACGGGCTGCTCAGCCCGATCAACGCGATGGAGATGGCCAAGCATATTGTGCCGTACGGCGTGCTCTTTTTCGAAGAACCAGCCCTGCCCGAACATCTTGATGCGATGGCGGACATCCGGCGTACCGCACGCATCCTGATCGCGACCGGTGAACGCCTGTTTACCCGGTATCCGTTTAAGGAGTTGCTTGTCAAGGAGGCGGTCGATATCATTCAGGCGGATGTAGGCAATGCAGGTGGTATTCTTGAAGTGTATAAAATCGCGGCCATGGACGAAGCCTTTTATGTGACCATGGCCCCGCATAACCCCTGGAGTCCGCTCAGCACAGCCATCTCCCTGCATCTGGACGCCGTAATACCGAACTTTCTCATCCAGGAAATACCCACAGCCTTAGCCCCCCCCTGAGCGCGCTGAACTGATCCTCGAGCAGATCGAGCAACCTGAGGATGGTTACCTGGCCATTCCCGATGGTCCCGGATGGGGGGTAACTCTGAATGAGGATTTCATCAAAACTCATCCATGGGACCCCGCTACGCCGAGAAAACCCTGGGTGCCAAAGGATGGAGACGGCGGATTGATTTATACCTGAGGGATGCTATGTGTATATCGCCTGAACTTACGTTCTAATTTCAATTTTCAACGGTATAGGCCAGGACATCAATCGGTCATCCTTCTGGTTGTTCCTTATCCCTTTGAAGGGTCGTATCGGTGTTGCTCATCGGAAAATTCCAGGTGCACGTCGGGCCGATCGAGCACTTCTTCGCGCAGGGCCGTGCCCAGGCCAGGCTTGTCCGGGAGTGAGATCATGCCGTCCGAGACAGGCAGGGGTTCGGTCATAACTTCATTGTACCATCCCCTGTAAAAAGCCCTCACGGTCTCCACGACCAGAGCATTGGGAACGTGGAGCATCAAGTGTGTGGCCGACCAGACGGCGATCGGGCCGATACAATCGTGACTGGTCACGGGCAGATAGTAGGTATCGGCCAGCGAGCAGATTTTCCGCGTCTCGGTCAGTCCTCCGGTCCAGGCCATATCGGGCATGATGATATCGGCGGCGTTGGCTTCGACGACCTGCCGGAAGCCGAAGCGTGTAAAAAGTCGTTCGCTGACACATAAAGGGATTATGGTATCGGCTTTTAAGCGGGCATAAGACTCAATGTTGTCAGCGGGGATTATCTCTTCCAACCACATAATATCATAAGGCTCCAGCGCTCGGGCTATTTTCGTTGCTTCGGGTAGATTCCAACGGGCGTGACCCTCGATGGCAATTTCCATCTTATCGCCGACGCTATTGCGAATATCTTCGACATAGGAGATGCCCTTTTTGAGATTTTCTTTACTCAGATAATGGGTCACCGGTCCTACTGCCTCGGCCCCGGCCCGTTGACCGACCGGTCCGCCGAGAGAGGTTCCAAACTGGTCAAACGGCCAGATTTTCATCGCCTTGATTCCGCTTTTCAGCAGGTCTTCGGCCAGTTCGCCGATTTCCGACGCCCGGCCGCGCTCGGCCAAGGATCTGAGAACCGAATTGCGGACCCGGTCCTGGTCTGCGTCATAATTTGCGAAACATTTTTCGATGCCGAAGGCTTTGATGATGTCGGCAAGGGCGGCGCGCGCCACCGGGGTGCGTACGACCGTTAAATCCGGAAACGTCACGCCGGGGCGCACCTCGAATACGGAGATTGATTTCTCTAATGGCTCGGCAATATCCATAT
>CAJXCW010000031.1 GCA_913051705.1 uncultured bacterium | reverse complement strand
TATACCGTTTTCTAACGAAATACAAAGCACCCTGCGGTTACGCTGTCTTTTGCGTAACCGCAGACATAAACTCTGGCCAATATGATACCTGACCGATAGACATGTCAAGATGATTAGCTGTTCAGGGGCTATCGCCGGTCAAAACCGGTCTGTCAGATGGCACTATTATCCCAGTTTCAAGGCATCTTTGTTTCGGTATCAGTGAGGCTCAGGGCCTGTTATGCGGCAAACGATTCGTAATTTTGAACAGATCATACGGATGATACTCATCTCGATAGCTGTAGGTCTCGCCCGAAGGATTGACCGGGATATATGTGGTGTAAATTGACAGACCGACGACTGGGAGGCTGGATTATCCCAGGCGGATCCTACCCCTTTTTCGTCGGTCCATATTCTATCTAATCTATGCTCCTACAATAACAATCCATTAAGTAGATTGCCCCTTATACTCCCATCCTTCCACCCTCCCATCCCGCATTTCACTAACCCCGCCGTAAACTGCCGGTCATCGTATTTATTCAACACATCATCGAGCGTTTCCCGAAGGTACTATAACTTATGCCGAAACGTCGAAAACAGGCCTGTTTCTTACGGTTTGTGGATCACGCATTACATATCATGTATGAATACTATTTGGTCTTTAATCCACCTGTCATTATACTTCCATAACACGTAACATCTGGTATGGACAAGCCATAATCGGAGATCTTTTAATGGAGCTGACCACCATCTATTTACATACCCGGTTTCAGGTCGACCGGGTCGATCCGAGGATATTCGGCGGTTTCCTGGAGCATATTGGACGGGCGGTATACGAAGGGGTTTATGAGCCGGACAGCCGTCATGCCGATGAGGATGGCTGTCGGCAGGATGTAATGGCGGCCTTAAAACGCCAGCACATGACCGCGATGCGGTATCCCGGTGGGAACTTCGCATCCGGCTATCACTGGATGGATGGGGTCGGCCCGAAAGATCAACGACCCACCGTGCGGGAGCTGGCCTGGCAGAGCATCGAGCCCAACACATTCGGTACCGATGAGTTCATCCGCCTCTGCCGGAAAATGGACTGGACGCCTATGCTTACCGTCAACCTGGGCACAGGCACGCCGGAAGAAGCGCGGAACTGGGTCGAATACTGCAATTGTCCGCCGGGCACGAAATACGCCGATATGCGGGCGGCTCATGCGCAGGAGACCCCTTATGCCGTCGATCTATGGTGCCTGGGTAATGAGATGGACGGCCCCTGGCAGCTCGGCCATGTACCGGCCGACCAATATGCGATCCGCGCCCAGCAGGCGGCTAAGATGATGAAGGATGTGGATCAATCCATCGAACTGGTGGCCTGCGGCTCCTGTTCGGTTGATATGTTCGAGACCTATATGGAATGGGACCGGCAGGTGCTGGACTATCTCGGCGACTATGCCGACTACATCAGTCTGCACCGGTACGTGGGCAACCGGGAAAACGACACGCCCGATTATCTGGCCATTACCAACTCTATTGACCGGCAGATCGAAGAGATGGATGCGGTCTGTCGCTTCGTGCAGGCCAAACGGCGGAGCAAAAAACGGGTATACCTGTGTTTCGACGAGTGGAACATCTGGTATAAGAACCACGAAACGGACGGCGAAGGGAAATTCGCGCCCCATCTGGTAGAAGAAATATACAATTTGGAAGACGCCCTGGTGGCAGCCGGCTTTCTGAACAGTTTTGTACGGCATGCCGATTCGGTTAAAATCGCCAACATCGCACAGATCGTCAACGTCATCGCCCCGCTTATCACCCAGGGTGACGACCTGCTGATACAATCGATTTTTTATCCCCTGGAAATGTTCGCCAGACGTCAAAACGGCATCGCCCTACAGACCGCTGTGGCCGGTCCGGGCTACGACAGTACCCATAACGGCCGGGTCACTTATATCGATACCAGTGCCATCTTAGATGAAAAAACCCTGCACGTTTTCATCTCGAACCGCAGTATGGATGAAGAAGCAGAAGTCTGTATCTCACTGGAAGACAATGCTATTTCAAAATTAGAGAATGCGGAACTGCTCACAGGTGGCGGCGATCCAAAAGCCGCCAATTCATTCGAAAATCCCGATGTCGTCGGCACTAAATCGTTCACGGATGTACAGTTCACAAACGGCAAAGCCCGATTTATCCTGCCGCCTCTGTCGGTAGCGGCGATGAGCCTAAAAACGATTGACTGAATGGTGAATGGTGATTGACTGATTGAAAAAACAATCACCATTCACCAGTCAGGAGTTTACCCTGGGTACCTTTTCGTCCCCGCAACCATTCGACATTTTCCTTGCCCCCCCGCATGATAGGAGATAGATTCCTTACATACTCATAAATGCCATCGACAGCAATCTGTAATACGCTCGCAAAGCGACTGCTCAATCCGGTTGCTGCCGGATTTGTAAATTGAAAACATGCTTTCAAAACCAACCCAATGTATGGTATACGGCTGGAGGCTTCTTGTAACCGGGGTGCTGTGTCTCGCCGGGACCGACCCGACACAAGCACAGCGGGTATCTGATGATGACATCCGCCCTGATTCGGTGACAGTCGCCATTTTGCATAGCAACGACGTCTACGGTCGTCTCAGCCGGAGTGACACCGAAGATGGCTTGCAAGGGGGCATGGCGCCGCGCCTGCACATACTGCGTCAGGCCGGAAATAATGGCCCTGTGCTGGTACTCGATGCGGGCAACGCCCTGGGACCCGATCCACTTTCTGTGTCAGACGAGGGCGCGACGATGATCGACCTGATGCGCTTGGGCGGATACACGGCCATGCTACCCGCTAACCACGAAATGGACTTTGGTTTCGATGTACTCAAGCGCCAGCAAAGGCGGGCGATTTTTCCATTTCTCGCCACAAACCTCCAGGAGGAAAGTACAGGCATCTCTCCTTTCGACCGGTTTCATCTGATCGAAACGGCTGGTCCAAGAATCGGTCTGCTGGGGGTCATCTCAAAAGGGACCGCTCAGGACACCGACCCCAGGCATCTTGAAGGAATCCGTGTTCTGGATCCTCTGAATGCGGCGGCATCGGCTGTCAGCGCCCTGCAGGAGGCGGGCGCCCATTACATTGTTGCATTGACGAATATGGATATAGAGGACACCTGGGAGTTTGCCGCGAAAACCGAAGGAATACACCTGGTCATTGCGGGAGGCCATCGCAGGGCGGACCGTGAAGAGCATGTCAATGTATTGACCCGTATGGTCAATGGGGTTCAAATTGTGACCACGCCCCGCTATGGCCACTATCTCGGCCAGATAGACGTGCTTTTTATCCGGCAGCCTGACACCAGCTACCGGCCGGTTCGTACGGATGCTTTTCTCCATCGGGTGGATGCCGAAACCGACGACGACCCCGCCGCTGCCGCCCTCGTTGCACAGGCGAAAATGGTTTACGAACGGGCTGACCAGGATACCCTGGGGGCCATTCTGGACGATAGCCAGCACGAACAGGCGTTACTGGTGGCCGAGATACTCCGGTTATACGGGCGTGCGGAAATCGGTGTCATTAATCTGGGATTAGTAGAGCGGGTCGCGACAACTGGACCGTTCCTTCACCGAGACATCAATAGGATAATCCTGTATCCTGTGACCGTGAACACCATGAAGCTGAAAGGGGTTCAGATTCGGGCCCTGGCAGCGCGTAGCAGCAGTGTCCGACAGGAAAGTCGCCGTCTGATATTCGGCGGCCTGGATACCGATGGGATGACGGTGAATGGACGGCCTCTGGTCGATCAGGAGCCCTACGAGATCGCTACGATAGATTTCCTTGCCCAGGGCGGAGATGGGTATCGTACATTCACCGGCAATCCATCCTTTGTTGAAACGAACGTTGGGTTGCGACAAATTCTGGTGGAAACATTTCAGGAAAGACGGACACTGTCTCATGAAGAACTCAGGCGGGAGGGGCACCGGGGCGTCTGGCATTCATCCTGGCAATTGGAAGCCGGTTTCGAGCGGAATTATGTGGATAAGACGACGGCCGCCTATCAGGCGCAGAACGAAGCGGTGGCCTATCTGGGGGGCTTCAACACGGTTTCCTGGAACGGGGCCATGCGGTACATTCTCCAATACGAAGCCGGACGTCACACCACGCGATTTGATACCAGGATGGATTTCGGAGAGTGGGGGACATCATTCCGAGATTTGAAGCCTTTTTCGGATCATGTCGATGCGGAGATCCGTTATAGATATCGCACGCTGGGTAAAATAGGCGATCCGTTTCTCTCTATAAGGTACCATTCGGCGTTCGGGAATGCGGGCAATCAACAGCGTCCTTCACAGGGATTCGGTTCGTTGGGGTATGAGTTTCGACCCGCAAGGAAGCTTTCCGTCCGTATTGCCGGCAGGCGTCAGCACAATTTTGTAGTAGGAAAAAGTGATACAGGTGGTGAGTTGATCCTTGAATGGAGCGAGCCTTTGTATGCCGCCGGTTCCAGTATCACCACGCAGTTCCGGGGATTTGTGGCGGCGACGGATCGCCGCACAATTTCTATTGAAAACTACAATACCGTTTCGTTTTCCCTGCTGGGGAGATTCCGTGTGAATGTCCGTCAAAGCAACTTTTTTTTCAGGGTCAACCGGGTGCCGGGCACCACGCCCGGAGATTTCGCCTTTCGGACCTATATCACGGTCGGTTTGGGGTACGGCCTGAACTGGAAGTGGCGGTAAACCGATAAGCAGCGCTGGAGAAGCCTGGTGTCGGTTCGGTTTGAAATAGATATACATTTGATTATCGTTACACAGCGGAGGTATTATGTTCAGCCGCGTGTCCAGAACACTGGGTATTTGCGATGGAGAATGGGGCCGCCTCATCTCTATGAGTACGTTGGTCTTTCTGTTGCTGGTGGGCTGGGCGTTCGGCCGATCAAGCCGCGATGCGATTTTTATCAAGGAAGCCGGCCCCGATCATCTGCCTTACGTATATATCATCGGATCTCTTATCGTGATGGCCAGTGCGCCGTTTTACTCGATGGTCGTCGGTCGGATAGCGCGCCACAGATTCATGATCGGCCAGTTGATCGGCAGTGTAATCCTGCTGGTCGCTATGAGAATGGCGATTTCTCTCGATTTGTCGGCCATGCCGTACCTGCTTTTCAGCATCACGGACATTGTGATCATCGTCCTGTTCTATATGCATTTCTGGACGTATGCCAATGATGTTTTCGACCCACGAGAAGGAAAGCGCTTGTTTCCCCTTATAGGCGGGGCCGGCCTGGCCGGTTCCATACTCGGCGGCCTGACGGTTAAACCCATCGTTCATATCATCGGCACGGCAAACCTGCTCCTGGTGTGGGCTGCCCTCCTGCTCATCGCTGTGCCGACGGTCATATTTGCCAACCGGGCCGCATCCGCCGTCGGCGTCGCGTCAACGGCGACAGAGTCCATGGAGGAAGAATCCGCTGTGTCCGGTATCTTCAAAACCATATCTTCCGTGTGGGAAGTCCCCTTGATTCGTATCCTGACCTATATGGCCGTACCCATGTGGCTTGCTATAGGTATTGTGGATTACCTGTTTTTTTCGGCAATGAATGAGGTGTTTCATGATCAGGATCAGCTTACGGGATTTCTGGGGCTCTTTAGCAGCGTCTCTTCGATAGCGAGTCTCATCCTCCAGTTGTTCGTGACAGGCTGGCTTTTGAAAAAGCTGGGCGTCGGTTCATCGGTGCTGATTCATCCTATCAGTTTTTCCTTCGGCGCTATAGCACTGACCATTCGCAACCTCCTGCCCGCCGTCGGCGTCCCCGCATTCTGGAGTTTTCGAAGTCTTTCGGCCGTCTTCGCAAAATTCAGCGACAACGCACCGTATTACTCCGTCGGCGAGTCCTCGACGCAGCTCTTATTCAACGCGCTTCCCGAGGAGAAACGAGGCCAGGGTCGGGCCTTTATTTCCGGTACGGTGGAACCGGTCGTCACCGTCGTAGCCGGTCTGGTGCTGTTGCTGTTCATCACACTTGAAATGCCTCTCTGGATGATCTCCCTGGTAACGGTCGGCCTGGCTGTAGCGTGGATTTTGGCCGCCAGCCGCATAAAAGGCCTCTACCTGCAAGCTCTGGTGAAAAATCTCAGCTCTCGGGACGCAAACCTTAGCGGAGACTCGCTCGTTGCCCTGGGCAGTTTTAAGGGCCCTGAGGTCGCGCCCATGCTTTTCGAAGCCGTGACATCCCCTGACGAACATGTCGCGATGTTCGCCCTGGAATTGTTACAGAATAGTAACGATAAGGAACTCATCGGTCGGATTCATTTACAGCTGCCCGAAGCAAGGCCTCAGGTTAAAATAGCCATTCTAAACATCATGGAGGAGTATGATATTCAGCAGGGTACAGACGTCGTGGCGCCACTATTGGACACCGAGGACGTCGGGGTATGTTCAGCCGCTATTAGGGTGCTCGGACGGCTGAATCCCGGCAAGTATGCGGCCAAAATCATGCCCTTTTTGAATGCGGCCGACATGGAACTGCGCGCCCAGGCTGTTATTGCGCTGATGCGCTGTCGACCAGCCAGTGATGGATACGAACGCGCCTCGAACTCGCTGGAAAGGACGATAGAGGCCAGCGACATCGATACGCGAGAGGAAGCGGCTTATCTGGTGGGCGAAATGCGTGAGGGACAATATATGGAGCGCTTGTTTGAGTTCTTGCGTGACGACAGTGAATCCGTCCAGCGCAGGGCGATTGAGGCCCTGGTAAAAATAGCCGATCCGAGATGTGTACATGAACTGATACCATTGATGCGTGTAGATGCGCTGGCTCAGGACGTCATGGACGCCGTTATAGTCATGACAGACAAGAGCCTTGAACCGCTTCACAGGACGCTACAGACCCTGGTGAACGATGACCGCCAACAGCACGGTGATCCAGGTATTGTAGAATATATGAACAGGATCATTTTTTGCCTCGGAGAAATAGGCCGTCCCGAGAGTACCGATTTTTTAACCGAACTTTTTGAGCCGGCGCCGAAAGCGGTTCATCCGGCCATAATCGACGCGATGGTCCGAATCAAACTCACCCAGGCGAAGAGCAGCGAGACATCGAGTGAACCCGATGCGTTGGCCTCTTCTCAGATGATGCACCATGTCTCAAATTTGTTGAATCATCATAGGAGCAGTATCCAGCAGGAAGAAGGCAGAATCAGATCCATACGGGGTATCGACAGGGAACGGGCGACCTTCTTGTTGATAGATGCACTCCGACAATCCAGTGATTACCACGAGGTCCGGGGATTGAAGTGTCTGCAGATTCTCAACGAGCCTGGTATGATCAGGGCGGCAGGTAGTAATCTACGCCGCTCCGAACCGCGTTCTAAGGCTGAAGCCATAGAGGTCTTATCTGAATCGGGACAGGACGGCCGCCACTTCGCCCGTATCCTGGAGACCAAGTATTTCCCTGAGCCAAAGAGCATCGAGGATCCGGAGACAACCGAGGTGTTGAAACAATTCATCGGCCCTGAAGAAGGGGTTTGGCTGCGGGCGTGTTCCATTTACGCGGCCGGAGAACTACAGGCGAAGGATTTATCAGAGGAATTAAAGGCTCTGGTTGAGGACCCGGATCCCTATATTAACCGGCACGCGCAACTGGCTCTTGTAAAACTCGATGTTGCGGCTATGGATGAAGAATTCCGAAATGAGGTGGAAAAAATGGGACAAGATATGGAACGAATTCTATTCTTGAAGAGTGTGCCTCTCTTTGCCGAAATGGACGGCGACGCGATTCGATGGGTTAACAACATCGTAACGGAATCCGTCTATGCCAAAGATGAAACGGTGTTCGAGGAAGACGCCCCCGGTGATGCCTTTTACCTCATTAGACGAGGCAGCGTCCGTGTGGTCAAGGGAAAGGAAAACCCGGTTGTGATATCCATTCGTGAGGAACGCGATTATATCGGTGAGATGGCCATACTCGATGACGAACCCCGATCGGCGACCGTAGAGGCCCAGGAAGACACGGAAATGCTGGTCATCAAACGCGATGATTTTCATCGTCTGGTCGTTACCCACCCGACCGTCGTTTTTTCGCTTTTCAAATGCCTGAGCCGGCGCCTAAGGGAGACCAACGATCAGCTGTTGGAAACCCGCCAATGAGTGATATGAGCACCCAATCGCCATAGACGATACACCCATGGCAAAGACCTGCTGGCACCATCCATCTTCTATCCCCTGAAATTAACCGTCAACTACAAAACGATATCTCGGCGTTTGGCCATGATACAGCGTCCGGTCGCTAAATCAATTGCGGCGTCCGGGAAGATCGTGTTATTTACTGATGTTTCGCAGAACCGACGAAACATCAGGAGTGCTTTGTACTTTTACGTTGTTTAATGATAATAAAAATGAAATGTCTAAGTCTATAAATAGTTAATCATAATTATAACGATTACATCCAATAAAAATGCCTTTCAATCAAAAATCCCTCCTCTCCCGCCGCAAAATGGTCAAGCTTATTGGTACGGCCGCACTGGGTACGGCGCTATTTGGTTGCAACGGCGGTTCTAACGGTCAGAACACGATATCCTTTATCTCTGCGTTGACCAAAGAGAAGCATCGGGCTTTGGAACCGCTTATTGCCGAGTTCTCGGAAACCCATCCCGATATCACGATAGATCATATCAAGGTGCCCTGGGATCAGGCGCACTCGAAATTCCTGACTATGATTATAGGTGGTAATACGCCGGATCTGATGTCGATCCCCAGCCAGTGGCTGGCGGAATTCCGGGCGATGGGGGCGTTGGAGAATTTGAAACCGTGGTTTCAGGACTGGCCGCATAAAGACGGATATCCTGAAACCGTTGAACTCATGAGCCGTTCCGCTACCGCGTTCGATGGAGAGGACGTCTACGGCCTGCCCTTTGAGATCGCCGTCCGGGCCATGTTTTACCGGAAGGAATGGCTCGACGAACAGGGGTTGGTACCCGCGACCACCCGGATGGAATGGCGCACGCTGCTGGAAAAAATGACGGATAAAGAGAAACAACGGTATGGGTACGCCTTCCGCGGCGCCCGCGGCGGGTTCTACAGTTGGTGGGCGCTGGTCGAAGAATTTGCCGGGACCAACGCGTGGTTTGATGAACATCATCAATGCATTATCAACCGTCCGGATCATGTGGCCGGTATTTCGTTCTGGAACGACCTGTATCAGGATGGCCTGACGCCCAAAGATTCCTTGAACTGGGGCTATAACGAACTGGTGCAGGGCTTCTGGTCTGGCGTCTGCGGATCGATGGAACAGGACCCGGAGGTGGTGCGTACCTGTCTGGAACACGGGCTGGATGAAAACACGCTCTCCATCTCTATCATGCCGGCCGGCCCTAAGGCGCGTGTATCGTTGGCTGATCTGGGATATGTATCCATGGCGTCAGGGTCACAGCGTAAGGACAAGGCTTGGGAATTCATGTCCTGGTTGATGGCCCCCGAGCAACGCCTCAGATATTGCAAGGACGTCAACATGATTCCGCCGTTCACGGAGAGCATCAACGATCCGGCCTTTGGACAGGGATTGTATCAACCTTTTATGGACATGGTGACCGACCGGACGATGCTGCCGAACTGGTATCCCAATTACCTGCCTGAAATGGGCGAGTTCCTAGAAGTGCGTGTCACCGAAGAGCACCAGAACATGCTGCTGAAGAACCAGTCGCCCCAGGAAACGATGGACAGGTTGGCTGATTTTATGACGAAAGCGCAGAAGAAATATGTAGATAGACACGGACCGGATACACCGAGGCCGCCTGAGATCCGTAGGCGGTAAGAAGAAGGCAGAAGGCAGTAAGCAGAAGACAACGTATGCTATTAGCCCGGTGCTTCAGCGCCGGGTCTTTGTAGGCGCCCGTCGCACCAGGTGTCAGGAAACATCAAACCGAAAGCCGTATAATTATACCAAGGTAAAATTATGACTGAGCTTTTCATTCACCATTCACCATTCACCATTCACCAATTCTCCCTCTCCCGCAGGGAAATGCTCAAGCTCACCGGGTCGGCCCTGCTCGGGGCCTCTGTTTTCGGCTGCGGTGGAGCGAGCGAACAGAACACAGTGACGGTATTTTCGCCAACGGGCGATGTAAAGACGCGGGCGCTTACGCAGAGCGCCGCCGCCTTCTCGGAGCTGCATCCCGATATCCGTGTCGAAGTTCTATCTGTGCCCTGGGATCAGGGGCGCGCCAAGCTGATTACTATGGTCGCGGGCGGGAATCCACCGGACCTGATCATCTTAACCGGTCAGTGGATGGCCGAATTCCGGGCTATGGGTGCGATTGATAACCTGACCACCTGGTATCAGACCTGGGAACACAGAGATGCCTTCACGACAACAGGGATCCAGCGATGCGAAATTTCGGCGGCTATTGAAGGCGATCAGGTATACGGCCTCCCGCTGGAGATAACCACCCGGGCCATGTTCTATCAGAAGCGCTGGCTCGATGAATTGGGATTGGAGCCAGCGATGACCCGCGCGGAATGGCGCCTGTTGCTGGAGAAACTCACCGATCCGGAAAAGAATCGGTATGGCTATGCCTTGCGCGGCGCCCGCGGCGGTTTCTGGACCTGGTGGCCGATTTTAGAAGAGTTCTCCGGGACGAACGAATGGTTTGATGAGAATAACAGGTGTATCATCAACAGCACGGATCATGTTGAAGGGCTCACCTTCTGGAATGACATCTATCAGGATGGCCTGAGTCCCAGGGATTCGTTGAACTGGGGTTATAACGAACTCGTTCAGGGCTTCTGGTCCGGCATATGCGGTTGTATCGAACAGGACCCGGAGGTTGTGCCCACATGTCTGGAACACGGTATGGACGAGTCTACCCTGATAACAGCAGTCATGCCGGCCGGTCCGAAAGCCCGGGTGGCGTCTAACGATATCTGGATTCTCTCTATGGCTTCCGGTTCACAAAATAAGGATGCAGCCCGACAATTTTACGCCTGGATGATGACGCCGGAACAGTTGATTCCCTACAGCAAAGCGTCCAATGTGCTGCCGTCGGTCAAACAGGGAATGAATGATCCGGCGTTTAGTAAGGGGCTTTTCAAACCGTTCATGGAGATGGCCAGCAGTACCGCCGCTCTGCAAAACTGGTATCCAAGCTATCTGCCCGAGATGGGCGAGTTCATCGAAGTGCTGGTCACCGAAGAACAGCAGAATATGCTTTTGAAAAGACAATCGCCACAGGACATGCTGGACAAACTGGCCGACTTTCTCAACAAAGCCCAGAAGAAATACGTCGATCAGCACGGACCGGATACACCAAGACCGGTGTGATCAAATTTGGAGTGCGGAATAAAGACTCCGTAATCCGTACTCTGCACTCACTATGAAAAAAGCCGAACCCTACCTCCTCCTCTCCCCCGCCTATCTCCTCATCGGCGGCTTTATGTTCTATCCCATAGTCACCGTCGTTCTGCTTTCGTTTCGGCAATACCAACTCATGGACCCGATGAATACGCCGTTTATCGGACTGGAGCACTATGGAGCCATGCTGGAAGATGGCTATTTCTGGCGCAGTTTGTGGAACTCGGTGGTGTGGGTAGGCGTTTCTCTGTTCTTCCAATTTCTGCTGGGATTTGCGCTGGCGCTGCTGCTCAACAGCACCCGGTTCTGGGGTAAAGGTCTTTATCAGGCCATTGTATTTGCACCGTGGGCGGTATCGGGGTTTCTGATCGCCATTTTATGGGCGTGGATGCTCAACGGTGAATTCGGGGTCGTCAATGACCTGCTCATGCGCACCGGTCTGATCGATGAAAAGATCGGTTTTCTCTCCCGCAGCGAAACCGCCCTCTTCTCCTGCGTCCTTGCCAATGTCTGGTTCGGCATCACCTTTTTCGCCATTATGTTGTTGGCGGCTCTTCAGGCCATCCCGCCAAGCCTGTATGAAGCGGCGGATATAGACGGCGCCACGGCCTGGCAATCCTTCTGGCGCGTCACAGCGCCGATGGTGAAATCCACGATGGTGGTCACCATTCTGCTACGGTCGATCTGGATTTTCAACTGGGCGGATTTAATCTGGGTCATGACCAAAGGCGGTCCGGCCGGCGCGTCACAGACCCTGGCGCTGTATGTCTTTCAAAAGGCATTCCTGGGGCTGGACTTCGGCTACGCCGCCGCCCTGGGTGTGGCGTTGACGGCCCTTTCGCTGGCGTTCACGGCAATCTTTCTGCGGGTGACGAGATTTCATAGCGAGGCGGCTTTTTGATATGATAAAAAAGACCTTGTTAAACCGTATCATCAATGTACTCGGTCTGGGCGCCTTTTTCGTGTTCGTCACGTTTCCACTTTATTGGATGGTTGTCACCTCGTTTACGCCGGAGCGGGAGCTGTTTATCTGGCCCCTGCGGTATTTTCCTGTCGCGCCGACCCTCGAAAATTATGTGGTCACGCTCCTTCGGACGGATATCCCGCGCTATTTTGCCAACAGCCTGACCGTGGCGAGTCTGGCTTCCGCCTCTACGCTTTTGGTGGCTGTCTTAGGTGGTTATGCGCTGGCAAGGTATCAATTCCGGGGTAAACAGGTCACCTTGCTGATCTTTCTGGCTACCCAGATGATGCCCATTGTGGTACTCATCGTACCGCTGTTTATCACCTTCAGAACACTTGGGCTGCTCAATACACTCTATAGCCTGATGATCGTTTATACCGTATTTAATATTCCGTTTTGTACCATGATGATGCAGGGGTTTTTCGCGGGTGTGCCCGTCGAACTGGAAGAAGCTGCTATGGTGGATGGATGCAACCGCTTCGGCGCCATCGTACGGGTGGCGGTACCTTTGGCGCGTCCGGGGTTGATCGCCACATTTCTATTTGCATTTATCGGCGCCTGGAATGAACTGTTGTTTGCAGTGATGTTTCTGAATACGGACGCCAACTTTACGTTGCCGGTCGGCCTCTATATGTTTATCAGTAAATATGACATTCACTGGGGCCGAATGATGGCTGGCGCGACGCTGGCGCTGATTCCTGCGCTGATTGTATTCGGGGTCGTACAACGGTATATGGTGCGGGGTCTGGCACTCGGGGCGGTTAAAGGATAAAATGGCCTACGGTAAAATCAGAGGGCGTACCCAGACCAGAAAAACCGTGTCGTCGGATTTGACGATCTGGTGTTCCGTGAGAAACGTGTAGGCCTGACGTGCGGCCTCCCCCTTAAGTGTTTTAAAACCACGCATGCGTTTCCCCTTCGCCTCATTCAGGTCCACATCCGTCAGGGACCAGGCGACCGCCTGGTCGGCCAGGTCGGCCAGGTAAGACGGTAAGATTTGCACGGCGATTTCTACACGGTCAGGGAGGTAAGTTTTGGCTTTGGTGTGGATGTAAACAGAGAGAAGTTGGCTGAGTTCATATAGCCCTTTCCAACCCGGTCCAAGGCGTTCATTGACAGATCGGGCCTGCAATAATTTCATCCCGAAAGTATGCAGGCTGGGGGGCGTATGCATGCCGATCCAGATGGATACCCTGGTGTTGTCGTTGTACACGGCTTTTTGAACACTTTTTATGTACGGCAATTCCCGGTTCAGGCGGCCCGGCGTTAAGCCAGGCAGGCCATAGGTGTTCTGCATATGGATGTAAAAGGCGCTGAGTTCCTGTTTGTTTAATCGAACCTGTTGATAGGGCCTCTTAAACGCATCATCGCGGTATATGATTAACCCGTCACGAAACAGAATAAATTGGGGGGTCCGCGTTGAAAATGCTTCTTCGATTGTAGAAGAACCCGAAACCAGTTTACGCCAGATGAATGGTTGACTGTCCGCCGCGTGTGCAGGGTGTATGATGCCGGTGCCTGAAACAATAACCAATAATAACAGGATAAATCGTCGCCATCTGCAGGTCATAGAATACTCATTTCTTCTGATTAATGTTCAAGTTTATTTATATACTTCATATATGTCGATTTATGATCCGGATCGATTCGGATCAGAGTATCATATACATCCGAAGACGATTCCGAACTGAACACATCCGCCAGTTCCAGATAATGGGCGTCCAGGAAAGTTTTTATATTTCCGTCTCTGGCATTCCTGCGGCGCTGTTCGACCAGGATATCTATTGCCTGACGACAAAAAGCACTGGCGTCCGTATTATTGTTTTCTTTTTGCAAGGCCATCCCGCCATAGAACAGAAAGCGAATACGCCGGAAGGGTTTGAACTCATCGGCTATAATGCCTTCGATGAGTTCAAGCCGTTCATCCCAGCCCCGCTGATACTCCCGGCTGAAACGGCCATCTACGGCAATCCTTTTTGCACGGTCAAAATGATCGTCGCCACCGAATTCATCGAATTTATCGAGTTCATGCCCGACCATGATCTGTGTATAAAAATCAATCAGCCAGGTTAAGGGATGGAATTGCACTTCATCATGCCTGAGCAGATCATCCCGTTCAAATTCGAAAAACCACCAGCGGTCGAGATATTTGATGTCCAGTCCGTTAGAAGCGGTCAGCTTGGCTGCGTACTGAGTCTTGACGATGCTGCCACGATAGGCCAGGAAAGCCTCTATATGCAGATTGACTGATTCGGGCAGATCCTCATTGACCCAGTCCCATCCTTCTACATAATCCTTGAGGTTTCTGTTGAAATCGCGTAACTCCTGTGCTTGTGACACCGGTAGCGTCTCGAGGTGTATTAAAAAATTCGTTTTAACCTGCTGGGCATGAGTATCTGGGGACAGAGCCAGAAGCAGAGCTAATACAATAATACTGGATTTCATATAGAGCCACCCTTGTGGGTGCAAATTCATAAGGTATTACTCCGTCTGTGTTTCAATTATTATTTCTGAAACATATATCGGGTACCACATACAACCGAAGGATCTACGAAGACATCGTCTGTGGCTCTGCAGAGACCGAGAGGGGAATTCGACTTTTGTACAGGCAAACCCGACCATCTGCTTGAGGCGACATTTTTGAAGATAAAGGTAAATCCTCTGCGTGCTGTCCTGACGGAATATCCGTGATGATCGTCAGGGGAATGAATGGCTCTTTCTCGTCCTCAAGAGGCTGTCCGGTCGTCAGCCAGGGATCGGATCTCATGCCACAGAAAGTCACCGTTTCCCGCGCAGTCTTATTGAATTTTGAATGATCTAATATGAGAAATACTTCGGAAGCTGCTTTTATAAATTGCTGTTTCACCTCAATTATATCGGGGTTGTTGACCATCAGTCCCTCATCCAGGTCGAAGGCAGATCCGGTAAGTATGACTTTAAACGGGCCGGTCCAATAGGGCTGATAGAACGCATCGCCTCCAGGACATTTGACAAAGCAGAATGCGCGAGGTAGCGGCACCCCACCAAGTTGTACCAGTTCAATTTCGCCTTGCGTATATAATTCTAAAATGTGCGGCGTATAGCTGTTCGTAATAATCCGTAAGCCACTTTTTTCCTGGGTGATAATATGCTGGGCTACCCGGTCAACGGTCCGCCCCGTATCCAGCAGAAGCGAGTCGTCCCAATGAACGAAATGCCGGACCACATATTCGCTCAACAACTGGATGGCTTCGACCTCTATTTCACTGTGGCCTTCATAAAATCCTCTGTAATGTTGTCCAGGTTGGATCAGCTCAGCCCCGCCGTAAAACCGGTTCATAAACAGACCACGGGATTTCAGGAGGACGCCGATGTCGTCGAAATCACCACGGATCGCCACATCTGTAATCCCGAATTCCGTACTGAGATCATGGGTGTTGACCCGACCATCCCGTAACAGACGCATTAAAATGGTCTGTTGACGCTTTTCCTTTTCGCCCCTGGGCATACTGGAAGACCTCCTTCTACATAAATCTAACCTGTAAACAAACCTGTGTCAAGGTATTGGGTCACAGGTATGATGCAGGAAACGAACTCTCGCTGCCGGACAAAATAAACACTTATTTAATCGCGGACCCTGAGAACAGTCGGGCGGTGATAGATGATTTCTTTGTTTTAACTTTTGTTTTATATTTCGTTTTGTTTTTGTTGCTTTATTTGTATAAAATACTATATTTTTTGGTATTTAGTAACCTAAATCACATATTTTAGACAAAAATAATATCATATTAATTACGTTTTATATTGACATTTAATTTTGTTTTGTTAAAATAATAAGTGTTTTGGTCAAACAACAGAAGAAAACTTTTACAAAATAAGTCGCTTGATATGAGGGTGGAATGGAATGACAGGTGCAGAGATGGTCGTGGGTATCAATGGATATGGACGTATTGGTCGGGCATTTCATCGTCTGTCGCTTCTGGATCCGGCCATACGTGTTGCAGCGGTCAACAGCCGATCCGATGCGGATACACTGGGGCATTTGCTGGCCTACGATTCCGTCTACGGAGAGCTGGATGCAGACGTGGTGGCGAGAGAGAGTGAATTTTCCGTCGCCGGTCAGTCTGTTCAGGTCTACCAGGAAGCAGCGCCGGAATCCATTCCCTGGGATCGCCATAATATTGATGTCGTCATCGATGCAACAGGTAAATTCAAAGACCGTGATTCCCTGGCCGCTCATTTAAATGGCAGTGTACAGCATGTCATTCTTTGCTGCCCCCCCAAAGATGATCGTATTCCGTCTGTTGTGATGGGGGTCAACCACGGGCTTATCAATCCTGCATCAGAGTCGATCATCTCCAACGCCAGTTGCACGGCCAATGCGCTTACGCCTTTGATACATATTCTGGATGAGGCGTTCGGCCTTGAATTCTGTTCTTTCAGGACCATTCACGCGCTTACCGATTCGCAACATCTGCTGGATAATTCCGATAAAGACCCCCGGCGTGCGCGGGCAGCCATGGAGTCCATCATCCCCACGTCCACCGGCGCTTCGTCGATGATCGAGCAATTCTTTCCTCATCTGGAGGGGAAGGTGCATGGGATGGCTTATCGTGTGCCCACCCGATCTGTTTCGACGATAGACCTGTGTGTCCGGCTTCGAGCGCATCCCCGTGTTGAAACGATTAACCGGGAGTTTATCAAAGCGGGGCATGGCATGCTTGAAGGCATTGTCAATGTCACGAATAAACCGCTTGTTTCAATTGACTTCAAAGGTGATCCACATTCCGTTATTGTGGACTTGCCTTTTACCAAGGCCTGTGGAGACGGCATGTATAATCTGACCGGCTGGTATGACAATGAGTGGGGCTACAGCGCCCGGCTTTTGGATATGATACGGCATGTTGCGCGTACCGCTGTGACGAAGGAAGATCATCTTCAATCCGAGGAGGAATGGCCATGTGCGATGTCTGCAACAGCCTGACGATCAATACGTATCTGGCGAAAAGATGGGCAGAGCGGTATGAAGAAAAAGGACAGGCCGCCCCGGAGGTTTTGAGGCGATCTATCGCATCCGATGAGGTGCACGACATCCTGACCGATATACACTATGGCGACGAAGGCCATGCCTTTTTCAACAGCGCCGGTATACATACGTATCAAGATCTGGTAGATCGGTTATCGGAACTATCTGTGGAACCTGTGCTGCATTGACGTGTGTGGCAGGTGGCGTGTGGCAGGTCGCAGGTGGTGTGCAGTTATATAGGAGAAACCACCCGCTACAAGCTCTGATACTTTGCCTCAAAATTTTTGAGGGTAAATGGTCTCTTATGCGTATATTATAATTAGAACGATACCCCTTTTCCAACACATAGAGGGGCGGGGATTTATTCCTCGCCTCTTTGTATTTTATGTATCTTCTGTCCTATATCATTGACATTTAAGGAGTAAAGCCTTATCTTTGGACCCCCTTCAAGAGGGACGTGATAGGAGGCGGATTATAAAGGCAGCAGGCTATCGTAGGCGCCATTTAACCGGTGTTTTAACTGATGCTCAAAAAAACCATTGCAGACACTCTCGCCCGTGAACACGGCACCATTATTAAACGGCATACAGGCCATGCCGTACGCATCGCGCTGGTCTATCCGAATACGTACTATGTGGGCATGTCCAACCTGGGGTTTCAAACGATCTACCGTCATCTGAACGCCAGAGACGATGTGATCTGCGAACGCGCGTTTTTGCCGGAACCGGCGGACATCCAGGATATACGGCAATCCCGCACACCTCTGTTTACATATGAAACAGGTATACCGCTTGGCGACTGTGATATCGTCGCGTTCTCCGTCTCTTTCGAAAACGATTATCCTAACCTGCTCCGCATCCTTGACCTGGCCCGTATCCCCACACTGAGCCGAGACCGCACCGGCTATGATCCGATTATTCTGGTCGGTGGGGCCATCACCTATATTAATCCGGAGCCGCTGGCGGATTTCGCGGATGTAATCATCATCGGGGACGGCGAAGAGACGGTCTACCGGTATATTGATCAATACATTGAGGATGATAACAAGCCCAGAGAAACCCACCTCCAACAGGCGCTGCACCTGGATGGTATTTACGTCCCTGCGCTGCAGACATTCTCTACCGATCAATATAATGCAAGTATCGACCAGATCGCTAAACAGCAGGTCTCTTCTTTCGAAGACTATCCCGCCTATTCGGGCATCCTGACGCCGGACACGGAATTCGGGGAGACCATGCTGATCGAAATTTCCCGCGGATGCCCACGGCGATGTCGTTTCTGTGCCGTCAGCTATGTATACCCGAAATTTCGTGCGCTCAAACCATCCACTATTCTGGGACTCATTCACGCAGAGAATGAACGGCTTGTAAGTGCAGGCCAACCTGAGGTAAAAGCAGTCGGTCTCGTCAGTTCGGCCATGTGCGATTATCCATACCTCGATGAGCTTTGCGCCGGGCTGGATACCCTGAATATTCGTGTCGGCGTGTCATCGGTACGGGTGGATCTGATTCCCGAGAGTCTGCTCGACCTCATGTTGAAGACGGGGCTGCGGACCATGACGATCGCACCGGAGGCCGGATCGGAGCGGCTGCGCAAAGCGATCAACAAACCTATATTGTCGGAACAGATTCTGACCGGCGCGAAACGGATACTGATCAAAGGGATTAAAAATCTCAAATTGTACTACATGGTGGGTCTGCCGACAGAAACGGATGAGGACATCGACGAACTGATTGAGATGACGAAGACCCTGTCGCAACTACAGCGTACCCATGGTGTACCCGGCGGCAAGCTGCGATTGAGCATCAATCCGTTCATCCCCAAAGCGTTGACCCCATTCCAGTGGAGTCCGATGGTCGTGCCTAAAGAAATAAAACGTAAGCTGAATCATATCAAGAAGGCGCTGCGGCGTGTCCCGGGCGTGGATGTCAAACACGAAAGCCTGAAATCCGCCTATTTTGAAGGTATCCTCTCACGCGGCGGGCGGGAGTTGAGCGTCTTCTTGATGGAAACGGTACGGCAGGACGGCGACTGGAAGCGTGCCGCCGCTGAAATCAGTATGGATACAGATGCCTATCTGGGCGATATGACAGATCGAGAGGCGCTTCCCTGGGATTTTATCTCTACGGACAAAGAACAACATCGTCTGCAATGGGAATATAGAAAGAGCCACGGCCTGCCGTATAGGGAAAAGCAAGTTGAACGTGAAGAGTACAGAGTACAGAGTACAGAGTAACTACGATTTATGGCCATCTGTACGCGCACGGCGCGCCGTGCGTCCTACGATCCGCTACCTGCTATTCGCGTCGAGGTCCATCATCACCCGTGCAAGCAATTTCTTCCATTGGGGCTGGTGATGATTCAAATGCTTGATTAAAAAGACCAGACCGTCCTGGCAGGTGAAATTACCGGCTAAAGGGTGAGAGAAATAGCAATAAATCAATTCCTCGTCCGGTAGTTCGTCTAACGTCTCCTTAAACGCTTTACGGACATCGGTCCACTGCTGCCGAACATCCGATAATTCCGCCGGGACATTCAGAGGGTCTACATCGGCGACGGGTACGGTGATTTTTTTCCCGGCATCCAGCGCGATTTTAGAGATCATAAATTTAATCCTATCCATCCAGGTTCTTTTTATTCTCTGATGCCGGGTCTGTTGAAACTGTCCCAGGGCAAAATGTTCTACCAGCATCAGATGGTTGACCAGATCCGCCAGACTCCATTGATCTGTCGACGGTTTTTTAGTCAGCAGATCCTGGGGCAGATCCGCAATGGTCTGAAATATTTTTCTTTTCCCACCTCAAGAATGGCAAAATTCTGTTCTATTTCCTGTCTCATGATTCACGCATCCCTCCCCTCCGGCTTATCTTTAACCATTAATAAATCAGCATCACTTTACAAATCCCTCATACACTTTTTGTCCTCTACGGAACAGTTCCGTGACCGCCTCGCGTTGCTCATTATTGGCATATCGTCCTTTCCTATCGACCCAGTCGAGGGCGTTGTCGATGGAATCAATAAAAAATTGCGCATCACCCTGCCGTTGCTCCGGCGGACGGCCCATGTCGAACCATACGGGGCTGGTGTGCGCATAGACAGCATGGTCGAAGCTGTCACGCGCCACGCCGTTGCAACGGATCGCGACCCAACCATCTGTCTCCGGCAGCATATCGTATCGTATTTCACCGGTATGCGTCCCATCCGGATAATTCCACTGATGGATGATGTCTCCATTCATGATCAATTCGACCACATTCAACGGATAGTGAGATTGCCAGGAGATATGAGCGGTCCTTTGGCCTGCACCGGTCAGCCGGCTGCCCGGTAGTTGGCCATCCACATCCAGGAACAACGCCGGTCCGTTTGTAATAAACGTCTGTCCTTGTTGTAAACCCTCGATCCAACCGTCATACGAAAAATCTCCCTGCGTCTGTACATACACCCTGTTGTTGGAGCAGACGAACCAGTCCGATCCGGTGGACGCGGGCAGGAAGAGCCCACAGTTCAGGAGCTTGTACCAGATATCATATTCCAGGTCCGTCCAGAATGGGTCGAACAGATTGAAGCCGTCGAGCTTGCCGAGGGCAGCAGCAACCGGCGCCTCCATGCCCCGGCCGTTGTGGCACCACAGCACAATGCCGCCCTGCTCTCTGGTATCATCGCAGGCAAAGCAAAGAGGCGGATAGTCCGGATCGAACTCGCTGACCAGCGACCCGCGGCTGACCGGCTCCACCACATTTTTGATGCGGAGAAACATGACATGGCCATAACCCATATGCCAGGGTTGGTCGTTGTGTCGGTTCTCTTCACCAATGTCGACCACATGGTGGGCCGTCGAAACATCCGTCATGATACCGAGGGGAAATCGGTTGCTTGCATATGGCAGATCCCGGCGTTGGAGAAGGCTGACTACCGTCACGTTGAAATCGTGCACGTGCGGTTCAAGCCGTATGCGTTCGTGGGCATGATGTTCTTTTTCATCATAATGAATATGCGTATTGCCGGGATACCAGTTCAAAGACGGTAGATCCGCCCATCGTTTTAGAGGCAACTCCAGATCGAGATGGCCGTTGGACGGAATATATACCGTTTTTAACAAGGGTTCATACTCGGTGCCTCGCTCCACCAGGATGTCGGCCGAGCCACGCGGCAGATTGACTTCGAAATGATGCTCGCAATAGAAGAACGGACGACCCGGGCCGACTTTGAGAACATGATTCTGTGGAGAGCGAAAATGACCGGTGCTGTCGAGGATATGTACTTTGGCGGCGACCGGGGCGTCGGAGGTCGCATCGATTATCCTGCCGTGCAATGTCGCCATGAGTGGAACTCCTTTTCGATGGACCCCTGAGGACGCGGATCAGCACGCATTTTCTCGATTATAGGTCAATAGAGGCATCGCATGAGAACGAATGCTCTTTGATAGAAGGAAGATAATAGAAGGCTGAGCTTACATCAAGAGACTAAGGAATGGAATGTAAATAAGTGTGCCATTTTATCCAGTAGCGAGAGACCCTCATTCGAAGTTTCGTAACTCCTTGCTTGAACGATATGAATTCATTATATTCGTTGACCTATTGCCTTTGAACATTGAACATATAGTATACGTTGACCTATAAACCACGGAGATTTTCATGCAAGCCACGTTTAATACCTCGATAGGAAATATCGTCTGCGAGCTCTACCCCGATCAGGCCCCGATAACGGTTGGAAATTTTGCAGGCCTGGCGGAGGGCAGTAAAGAGTGGACGGACCCGAAAACCAGTCAGACGATGACCACGCCGCTGTATAGCGATACGATCTTTCATCGGGTGATTCCTGATTTCATGATTCAGGGCGGTGATCCGCTCGGTCTCGGCACCGGTGGGCCGGGCTATAAGTTCGAAGACGAGTGTCATCCGGACCTTTCGTTTGACCAGCCTGGTCGCCTGGCTATGGCAAATGCTGGACCAGGCACCAACGGCAGCCAGTTTTTTATCACCCATATCTCCGTTCCTCATCTGGACGGTAAGCATACCATTTTCGGTCAGGTGATCGAAGGTCAGGATGTGGTCGACGCCATGGGCAATGTAAAGCGTGGTCCCAACGATCGTCCCACAGAATCAGTTGTTTTGAAAAGCATCACCATTGAACGATAACCATGCCAAAAAATGACACAGGAGCCTTTATGAAACCATTATGCACCAGTCTGATCATGCTGACCGTGATATGTTTGTCCGCATGCGGCGGCGGTGAAATCGATACCAGTAAACCGGCCACCGGAATGATTATCGAAACGACTATGGGTACGATCACCTGTGAGTTGTATCCGGATAAAGCGCCGATAACGGTTGATATTATCGCCAGTCTGGCGGAAGGAACCAAAGAATGGACGCATCCGGGTACCGGCCAGAAGATGGCCAACACCCCGTACTACGACGGGATCGTCTTTCATCGGGTCATTCCGAACTTCATGATTCAGACCGGCGACCCGCTTGGACAGGGTATCGGCGGTCCAGGTTTTCAGTTCGAGGATGAATTCCATGAATCGCTGACCTTTAACCGGTCCGGCCTGCTGGCGATGGCAAATAGCGGCCCTAATACCAATGGCAGTCAGTTTTTTATTACCGTGGCGGTAACGGCCCATTTGAATTTCAAGCATACTATTTTTGGTTCTATTGTTGAAGGGCAGGATATAGCGGACGCCATATCAAAGGTGGCGACTGCTGGTGGGAACAAGCCGAGACAGGAAATATCTATCAAGCATATCGAGATTATTCGAGGAGAGTAGGGAAGGTACGAAACGATGAATCAGTAAAGGGAACCTGACTTATCATCTCAGAGTACAATAAGCTGCGGTTTTCTCTTTATTGTTTCGTAGCTTCGTCGTTTCGTAGCTTCCCCTATCAGGAGGATCATATGTTCAAAATATTCCGCATCGTCTGTCTGACAGCCCTGATGGCGGCCCTGACGATGGGCGGTGCGCAGGCCCAGGACGCTCAGCCCGACTCAGAATCCAAAACACCCATGGCCAAAGAGTTCGGTGCCGGGAAATATGCGGTGCTCCAGACCAACATGGGCATCATTATATGTAAGCTCCTAGATAACGTGGCGCCCAAAACAGTCGAAAGTTTTATCGGCCTGGCGGAAGGCACTCGGGAATTTACAGATCCCAAGACCGGTCAGAAGGCCACACGACCGTATTTCGATGGCACGATCTTTCACCGGGTGATCCCCAATTTCATGATTCAGGGTGGCGACCCGACCGGCACCGGTCGTGGTGGCCCGGGGTATGTGGTGCCCGATGAGATCAGAGCCAGCCTGAAATTTGATCGGCCGGGTCGTATGGCCATGGCCAATTCCGGTCGAAACTCCGCCGGAAGTCAGTTTTTCATCACGCATGGTCCGAAGTCTTATCTGAATGGCGATTACACCATTTTCGGCCAGGTCGTCAAAGGCCAGGAGGTGGTCAACAGTATCGGTCGAGTACAAACTCGAAATGATCGTCCGGTTGTGGATATCGTATTAGAGAAAGTGATCATTGAACGGGTAGAGTAATGCGACAGGTGGGCAAGTGGGCAGAAATACCTTATTATATTATTGCCCACCTGCCCACCTGCCCACCTGCCCACCTGCCCACCTGCCCACCTGCCCATGTCCTACCTCATCTATCGCCTTATATCCTGCGTTCTTCTCGCTGCCGTCCTGTCCCCCACGCTTAGCTTTGCCGTAGAGCCCTCGTCACCTCATCTGAATGTTTTTCTATCCGATCTGGGCACACGCCGGCCGGAAACGACGCCAATCGCTCTGATGCCCTATTTAGAGGATTCGCTGGCTATTCAATTAAGCCAGCATGATATGGAAGTCCTATTAACTGCGACACTGGACGATAGTCTGACCCTGTTACGGGCGACCGTCCTGTTCGCCGGATGGGTTAAAATACGCGGCATACCGGTATTTGTAAAAGGCAAGGCGGTGAAAGAAGCCGTTCAGAAAGGCTATGTGCTTGGTTTGACTTTTCCGTTAGATCATCTGGCCTATATTTGTTTTGTACCGAATCCATCCATGGCAGAGGACTTTCAAGCTCATATCCAGTTGATATATACGCAGCAATATACCTACCCGTTCGATAAAGATATTTTCAATGCCAATGTGCTGATTCAGGGACAGGAAGTAACCTACGAGGAGAACAACAACAGACAGACCGGTTATCTGGTGACGACAGACGTTTATGATAATCATAAGCGAGTTCTGTACACCAATATACAGGGTATTTTAGGCCAAAAACGAGGGGTGTTGGGATTTTTGCAGAAAGTATTTTTTTTCGTGCCCAAGACCTTAAACGGTCTGGAATTAACACAGGGCGATCTGATTATTGATGCCTTTATAAATCAAACGATTGAAAATTTCGAACACGAACCCCGCTATCGTGTGACTCGACGCTGAACTCGATTTGTCAATGGATGACTGACATCAGCTATTTCAACTTGGAACGTAGTTCCCAGAGCATTAATGTAATGGCAAACATCAATGCCGTGTAGGTGAAGGTCAGAAAACCATGAGGGGTTATATTAAACAGGAATACCGGCAGGATACCGAGAGCCGTTAAAATGCCGAAAAACATGGCTACAAAAGCGCCAATAATAAAGATCTTTATAAAAAGGGAAAGTTGCATATTCGAACCTCCGTGGTTCAGACACATCGGACGGCTTATGTGTCGGCAGGTAAAGGAATACGGCGGACGAAATAAAACCAGACTCCGGCTGAGATAAGGCCCACTACTCCTGCGAAAAAGGCTACAACCCGTGGGTCTATTGTATCCAACAAGAGGCCGGTACTCAGCGTGGATAAGGCAAAAGCAAGCGTAAACAGGCCAGTATCTGCGGCAAAGACGCGTCCTCGGAAATCTTCTTTAACAACCAGTTGCAAGCCCAGAGAGGAAAAGACCCAGGTGACCATACTTCCACAGGTGGAAAGCATTATACAGATAGCGGCAAGCCATAGCGAAGGAGCAAAGGAGAATATGATAAACCAGAAGCCATAGCCGATCAGGCCGATAAGTATTCCCCACCGAAGCTGAGGCAAGCGGGACGAAGAAAATAGTTTCATGCCCAACGTCCCAATGATTGTGCCCAGACCACGCGACGTATACAGGATAGCGATACCGGTATCGCCTGCCTTGTAGATCTGCCCTCCGAAGACGGCATACAACATAACGGCGGCCCCTCCGGCGAGCCCCCAGACCGCTTTACCCGGCAAATAAACCCGGGTAGGTTGATCCATACGGATATACCGAAGTCCTTCTAAAAAGTCTGAAAAGAAACGGACCGGCTGCCCTGCGCCTGAGGCTTTAGGTAGAGCAATACGCGCAACAATCAGAGCCGACACGATAAAACTCAACGCATTCAATTCAAAGGCGGTGGAACGACCGAATTGATCGGCAACCAGACCACCGATGGCCGAACCTATGGTCAACATGATGCCCCAGGTGGCACTGGACAGGGCATTGGCCGCCAACAGTTCAGGGCCCCGGACTATACTGGGCAGCGCGGCTGTTCGGGTAACATCAAAAAAGGGTCCCAGGGCCGACAGGCAAGCCATAAACAGATAGATTAACCAGACCTCATCGGGCGTATCTACCAGTAAAAACCCCAGAGCTACAGCACTGCGCAACAGGTCCGCTACGATCATGACCCGCTTACGGTCGTAGCGTTCTGCGATCACCCCTGCTATCGGCGCCACGAAAAAGGCCGGTAACATCTGACACAACATCGCAATACTGAGCGCAAGGCCTGATTGAGTCAGCTCCAGCGTCAGCCCCAGGACGGCAATGGTATTAAACCAATCGCCTGCATTTGAGACTACCTGGGATAACCATAATTTGCGGTAAGGCCGGTTATTTCGAAGTAGTTGTGTGTATGAAAGAGATGCCGCGTTTGAACGCGTCGTCACGTCGTATTAGCCTGAAGTGGAATACGTCATCATTTCTTTATTTCTATACGAGAGTATGTCGTAAGAACCGGGTAAGGGTTGGTAAAACATATTATCGTGAATATACTGGAGAGAAATACAAAAGTCAAGGCGGGCAGGCAGGCAGATAAAAAACGTTTCATCATCTTCTTATAATAATCATCTCGGCAACTCATACTTGACAGGAGAGTATACGAGTGCTAATTTGAAATTATCCTTACCATCAACGGTACAATACAACAGGTATAACACGTAATGCGTAACACGTAATGAATTTAATGGGCATATCCCTATACGGTACGTTTTACAGTTTCATAATCTCTGCATCTATCATTAGAGGATAAGTGAGCAACGGGAGGACATTCCGATGAGCAAATTAAAATCGATCATGAACAACCGTACGCATGGTCATCTGGGGGAACAAAGGAAAACCTGTTCCGACTGTGTGCATGTCATGCCCGGAATAAGGGGGGATGAAGTCACCTGCGAAATATATACCTTTAAATATCAGCAATATAATGTGCGTAGGAAAAATGCACTTTCACCCGATGCGGCTAATGACTGCAATTTTTATCAATTAATGACCCCGGTTGAAAAATTAGAGTTGGAACGAAAATTCCGGGCGTATTATAGCCAACTGGAGTGATGGACTCAATAGGGAGAGAGCAGAGCGAGCGGAGCGCGTTTCAGATATCAAATTCCTTACTCTCAAATGGTGCGTAGCGATATGGATACCATTACAAATTTTGCAGGTCCGCAGCGGATTTACTTAATTATCCTAATCATTCATCGACTTCAGAAAATCGGCATTGGTCTTGGTCCGAGAAAGTCGTTCGAGCATCAACTCCATAGCTTCAACCGGTCCCAGACCGTCCAGGAATTTTCTTAGAATCTTCACCTTGCCGAGGACTTCCGGCTCTAAAAGCAGTTCGGCTTTTCGAGTTGATGACGTGCTCAGATCGATGGCCGGAAAGACCCAGCGATTGGCCAGCTTCCGACTGAGTTCCAGCTCCATATTACCGGTTCCTTTGAACTCTTCGAAAATACCTTCATCCATACGGCTTCCTGTCTCGATCAGCGCCGTAGCTATGATCGTCAGGCTGCCACCTTCTTCAATATTACGTGCGGCGCCGAAGAAACGCCGTGGTTTTTGTAACGCATTGGCATCAATACCGCCCGACAGGATTTTACCGCTGTGTGGCGTTACCGCATTATGAGCTCGGGCCAGACGCGTGATGCTATCCAGCAGAATAACTACGTGCTTGCCATGCTCAACCAGACGTTTCGCTTTTTCAAGCACCATATCCGAAACGGCGACATGCCGTTCAGGCGGCTCGTCGAAGGTCGAACTGATGACCTCGCCCTCCACCGAGCGTTCCATATCCGTAACTTCCTCCGGCCGTTCATCAATCAGCAGCACCATCAGCGTAACATCAGAATGATTATCCGTGATGGCATTGGCGATCTCCTGAAGCAACATGGTCTTTCCAGCTTTGGGCGGTGAGACGATCAATCCACGTTGTCCTTTGCCTATGGGCGTCAGGAGGTCCATCATTCGGGTGGACAGTTTCTTCTTGTCATACTCCAGCTTAAACCGGTCCAACGGATAGATCGGGGTTAGATTGTCAAAAAGCGTGCGTTCTTTTGCGATATCCGGATTCTCAAAATTGACCGTATCTACACGTAACAACGCAAAGAAACGCTCCCCATCCTTTGGTGGACGAATTTGTCCGGAGATCGTATCGCCTGTTCGCAAGTCAAACCGTTTAACCTGGGACGGCGCCACGTAAATATCTTCGGGACCATGCAGGTAGCTGTAGTCAGGTGAACGCAAAAAGCCACACCGATTATCCGGCAGCACTTCCAATACGCCCTCACCGAAAATGACCCCTTCTTTTTCCGTTTGAGCCTGGAGTATGCTGAAGATGAGCTCTTGTTTTCTGAGTCCCGTGTAGCCCTGAATGTTAAGTTCCTGCGCGATTTTATATAAATCCTGCAGGTTCTTTTTTCTGAGTTCTATAATGTGCATGCACTGTCTCCTTTCGCCAGAGACATGGTTATTTCACCCTGAACGGATAGATAAAATTGATTTTGCAATCGGTTCGACGGGTGAAGAAACATGGGTTGATAACAGATTACCAGCATCATTGATGGACGACAATAGAGGAAAAGAAGATATTATTGGCGCGGATCATTGAGGCCATCATGAGGATGTAGATCTTGTGATATTAGAGAGATGTAACGCGTTTATATGCTGTGAATAGAGTTTAGTTTTGGCAAACGGACAACGACCTCGGAAGGATATCATGCTGAGATGCGACATCAATAGCGATCACACTTTATTTCAGGAAAATGCGGTGTTCCAAATGAGGATTACGATAGAGGAACCGCGTAGGCATGTTCGTTGTTGAACCCAACAACACGGCTAATATAATCGTTCTATACCCGATGTCAAGTATTTTCTAACATCTGTCATGCACGCCACTTACCATAGGGGCTACTGACGCCACCATCTCTACCCAATCTTGCCTATAGTGTACCAGATCATGACAATGACAACTGTTCCAAGGAGCAGAAGAAAAAACAACATTTCAACCTCCAATCGGGTTTGTTGCCATATCCATCGCCTAAAATTGTATTTGGATATATTCCTGAACTGGCTTTTTCGTGACACCTTGTCCGGGGACTTAATATCAAGCGGCTCTATCTTGAGCGCATTCTTCGTATCTGAGCTTACGGCCTCGCCGATCATCTTATCTACGATCTTTTTAGATATCCAGAAACGTGTGCCACAATGGTCACAGCGATAAGGATATTGTCCACGCCAGATCCAGGAATATAGTCGTTCTCCTGTCCCACGCCGTTGAGAACGACGCACTTGTATACTTTTACATTCAGGGCACATGTAAGAAATACCAGGTTAGGATCGGCAATTAAATAACGAATAGCGGATAAAACTAAGCAAATGAAACAAAAATAGATCTAAAATCAAGCTCTATTCATTCATTTTAGGATCGAGGGCATCACGTAGGCCATCGCCCATCAGTTGAAATCCGAGCATGGTCAGGGCAATCATAATTGCGGGGAAGGTAGCAAGATGCCAATAGGATCGAATATAGTTGGCATTTTCGCCGACCATTTGTCCCCAACTCGGTGTGGGTGGACTGATACCGATGCCTATAAAGCTGAGTCCTGCTTCAGCAAAAATCGCGGATGGAATACCGAGAGCAAGGGCAACGATGAGCGGTGTCAAACTATTGGGTAGAATGTGGGTCAATATAATCCGTCCATGGCTTCCGCCCATCGCTCTGGCTGCTCTGACGAATTCTTTTTCCTTAAGAGACAGAATCTGGCCGCGCAACAAACGGCATACCCCAACCCACCCGGTAACGCCTATAGCGATGAAAATGTTAAAAAGTCCCGAGCCGAGCCAGGACATGATTAAAATGATAAAGAGCAACCCGGGAAAGGCCGACATGACGTCCACCACCCGCATAATGGCACTGTCGACGCGGCCACCTATATAGCCGGCGATAGATCCCAGCGGGACGCCGATAGAAAAGATAATCGTCTGTACCAGGACACCGACGGTCATAGATATCTCTGCGCCATAAATGACGCGGCTGAACAAATCACGTCCGAGTCCATCAGTCCCGAAGGGGAATTGCCAGGACGGCTCCTGCCAGGCGACCAGGAAATTCTGTTTGGTATAGTGAAGAGGCGCTACCCAGGGAGCGAGAAGCGCTGTGTTGCTCAGGAGCAGGACCAGAAAAAGGCCGACAAGGGAGAGCTTGTTTTTGGAAAATCGCCTGGCGCCGTCCGCCCAGAGACCGCTATCATGTTTTTTAAAATAGCGATAGGCTCTGGGCCACAACAGGGTGAATTCCGTGGCCAGTGTGACGCGAAAGATCAGCCCGGCCCAAGTGAAAAACGGTCCCAGACCATCCCAGGTCAGCGATTCAGATAACGTTTCCGGCAGGTCTTCCGTACCGTAGGGATAGCCACCTATCCACGGCTTCAGCAACCACCAATCGACCAGAATAACGCCGCCGGCTGCCACGGCAAACAGCAGTTTGTTGTGAGCCAGTTTGCGACAAAAATCAGCCCACCAACCGGATTCACTTTTTTGGCCGAAGAAATGTATGCGCGGTAAATAAAGAACCAGTTCTATAGCCAGCGCAATGCGACCGACTTCAAGTATCATGGTGTGCCAGCCCCAGCTCAGAATAGCCTGGAACACCCACATCAGACCTGCATTTCCCGCTGCTTCGGTCCCCAATGTTTCCATCTTAATCCTTCCGATATCTGATACGAGGGTCGGCCAGGGCGTACATGATGTCCGTCAGAACATAAATCACGACGATCAGAGAAGACCATAGCAGGGCGGTGGCCATAATCATAGGATAATCCCTGGCAAACACGCTGGTCGTAAAGTATCGGCCAAGACCGGGTATACGAAATATAGTTTCGATAAAAAAGGACCCGGTGATCAGGTTTGCCATCATCGGGCCGGTAATCGTCAATAAGGGGATCAGCGCATTTTTAAATACATGGACCACCACCACCGATGTTTCGGTCAGCCCTTTGGCGCGGGCGCTGCGCATATAGTCTTCGCCCAAGACATCCAGCAGGGCCGAGCGCATGACCCGCGCGAGGATCGCCGCCTGTGGCAAGGCAAGCGCAATGGCAGGCAGGGTCAGCGCATGCAGCCCGGCGAAAAGCCCCTTGTCCCAGCCGACGAAGCCGCCCGCTGAAAACCAGCGCAGGTTGATCGAAAAGATCAGCACAAGGATCATGGCGAACCAAAAGTTCGGCACTGCCACGCCCAATTGCGTTGCCCCCATGACGCCAACGTCGCCCGCCCGCCCCCGGCGGGAAGC
>CAJXCW010000030.1 GCA_913051705.1 uncultured bacterium | reverse complement strand
ATGGGATAATAAGGTTGATCGCCAATAGCGGCGATTTCTCCGCCCGACGGGATTTAATTTCGTTGTTTGACATGTATCCTGCCAATGTGTTCATAGTTAAGTTCAATCACTGGTTTTCGCTATAGGGAAGCTTCCCCTTATCCTGCCAACTTATTCACCATTTCCAGCATAGCGGTCATATAGCCGATGGCGTAGGCGCGGCCGCGGTGGTTCCAGTCGGTATCGTCCACCATATGCGGGACATGGTCGGTAATCATAAATCCGGTAAAACCGACTTCTTTGAGTGTTTTCATGACTTCATAGGGATCGACGTTGCCCTCGTTAATGAAGCATTCATTGAAACACGGGATATTGCCCTGAACATCCCGAAAATGAACATAGATGATCTTACCCTCTCCACAAAAATGCCGGATGGCTCTGATCACTTGATCATGGCCTCCCATCTCCGACCAGCATCCCATACAGAAATCGAGACCGTGGTTGGGGCTATCGAAAGTATCCATACCGCGTTTAAAACCTTCGAAGCTGTTAAAAATACGCGCCACGCCGCCCAGTATCGGCACCGGCGGATCATCCGGATGCAGGGCAAGTTCAACGTTGTTTTCCTCTGCGGCAGGTAAGATCCGAGCCATATAGTATTCGTAGTTTTCCCACATCTCCTCAGTGGAAAATATCCGTCCGTGGCTCAACGGTGCATCCTGGTGGGCTTCATAATCAAAGCGTGTGGCTGTGGCGCCGCCACGTAATACAGAGGGATCAGGCGTTCGCCATACTGCATTGGGCATCCAATGGTATCCCAGAATGGGGATGCCGGCTTTGCCCATATTACGAATGGTAACCTTCATATTTTCGATCTGATCGTCACGACCAGGCAAGCCCAGCATGGCTTTGTCATAGAAGGGGATCGGCACATTTTCGAGGGCCATTAAGCGCAATTCGGCGTGATCTGCCCGTTGTTTCAAATCGCGTAGATCCTCGAATTCCCACCGGACTTCGCCGGGCAGATTCGGCGTATTCATCAGAAAATCATTGGAACCTAATTGTTTGATGTAAGCCAGCTTTTCATCAGTAAGTTCGTTGAATTGTCCAAGACCGATGCGCATCTCCAGGGGCATGATGAGCCTCCTTAATTTTTTACTGTCCTGCTTCTTCGTTCAGTGGCGAGTTATGGACGTGTATCTCCTTCCACTCGCCCTGCTGTTTGATCAGCACCGTGGTTCGGCGGTTGTGGACCGGAATCGGGTCGCCATGGGGCGGATGGGTGGTCCCTGCTACATATCCTGTCACCACAGCGGTATTGCCGAAAATCTGAATATTAAGATCCTTATGATGCCAGTCGAATGTAGAGCCACTTTCGAATATGGCTTTATTTCTGGCTAATTGCGTTTCAAATGATCCGGATACACCCAGGAGCCGGCCATTCGCGCTGAATTCACTATGGCCCGGCAAATGGTGGCGGGCAATGGCTGCCGACGCTTCGGTATTTATCGCGTCGAGGTGCGCATTCATCGCGGCAAGGATGTCTTCTTCATCACCGGCTGCTGTAACAACGACGATCGTCAGAGCGATAAGCCCGATACATATGCTGAATACCGTTAGTAATCGTGTCATAGCTTCCTCATGGGATAGAATCTCCGGTGATTGGTAAAAACAGATCTTCAAAGTCAGGTTCTGTGGATGGTATCGGATCTATGGTGAGATTTGCTAAGGAATCTGCAAATGGCGAGATTTGTATCTTTGTACTGGTCGACCCGTAAGAAAAAGAGAAATTGGGAAATAAAGGAATGGCCTCCCCGCCTGCCCTCTGCATCTGCCGGCAAGAATCGTTGGTTTTGATAAAACCTGTTGATCGCCATATATAGCCATACTAAGGGTATCTTCATGGCTGGTATCGGAAGACCTGACCCCTTGTCTCCAACGTTTTAAAGCCTCATTGAGTTCCAGTATCACCCAATCGGTTTCTGCCATCACTCAATCCATTGCAACAGCCCGCTCCTGATCTACCCAGACAGACGACCTGTCGATAGTCAGCGCCAAACCATCTACGATATCCTGACTCATTCGTGATACAGGCAATGGGACAAAAGGCGCCTTGGCTTCTTGGATGGTGGGCGCCTTGATTTCTTCGCTACAACCCAACATATTTACAATTAACATAGAACCAATTATAACGGGATATTTAGTCATCGTTTCAGCATGGTTTTCGGCTATTTCATCGCAAAATGTCCCTTGAGATCACGATCTTCTGGGCCTCTGAGGTGCCCTCATAGATGGTCGTGATGCGGGCATCGCGGTAGTAGCGTTCGACATTGAAATCCCGGACGTAGCCATAGCCGCCATGAATTTGAAGCGCTTCATTCGTAATCCGGATGGAGGCTTCCGAGGCATACAGTTTGGCCATAGAGGAGGCCATCTTATAGTCCTCACCCTGATCCTTCAGCCAGGCCGCTTTATACGTCATAAGGCGTGCGGCTTCGAGTTCGGTCGCCATCTCGGCTATTTTGAAGGCGATCGCCTGGAATTCGGCGATGGGTTTGCCGAACTGGGTCCGTTCTTTTGCATACGCTACCGCGTCATCATAGGCCGCCTGGGCGATCCCTAACGCCTGAGCGGCGATACCGATGCGGCCGCCGTCCAGAATCGTTAGTGAAATTTTAAGGCCGCGTCCTTCTTCGCCCAACCGATTAGCCTGCGGTATCCGACAGTTGTCGAACAGCAGTTCACTCGTGTCCGAGCCCCGGATACCCAGTTTTAGTTCATGACGGCCGACGGAAAAGCCCGGTGTATCTTTCTCTATAATCACCATACTTAGTCCACGGTGTCCTGTACCTGGCTCGGTCGACACCAGCACCATCAGGTAGTCGGCAAAACCACCGTTGGTGACGAAATGCTTCTTGCCGTTTATGATATAATCCGATCCATCTTTGACTGCTGTTGTCGCCGTGGATCCGACATCGGTACCAGCGCCTGGTTCTGTCAGACCAAGACACGCCTGAGCCTGCCCGTTACCCAGAGGCGGCAGGTATTTTTTTCTCTGCTCTTCAGTACCGAATTTATACACGCCGTCTGCGAAAAGCGAATTATTGACGGAGACGCACACACCGGTCGATGCACACACTTTGGAAAATTCTTCCATGACGATGACGTAACTGACCGTGTCCAGACCGGCGCCGCCATACTCTTCCGGCACCATCATCGCCATGAAGCCCAGTTCACCCAATTCACGAAGCGTGTCAAAATCAGGTGTTTCACGCTCATCTATTTCTTTGGCCAGCGGCTTCAGTTTTTCTTCTGCAATCTTGCGTGCGGTCTCCCGCATCATGATATGGTCATCGTTAAACGTAAAATTCATATGGCCTCCTGGTGCTATCTGTTGCCCGCCAAAATACACGTAGGCCTGCGGCCGCGCAAGGTGATTTATCCCTGTGATCTATCCATATGACCATAGGCGCAGGGATAAGTCTTCACTGAAATAATCAATTGAGTTATGGACAAAAGCGCTATATTTAAGTATATAATAGTTCTTGAACTTTTATATCAGTCGAGAGTATAACTTCGCTCAACCTCTCGTTTATATGGAGACCGGGCATGACTTCCCATTTTGAAGAACATCTCCAGCATGATATCGATCAGATCCGTGACAAAGTGATCGTCATGGGTAGGCTGGTAGAAGATGCATTACGTGGCGCCCTTTATACGGTTCGGGATCAAAACCGGCAGACGGCTTACTCCGTCATTTTAAAAGATCGGTATATCGACGATCTTGAAAATGAATTGGACCATCTTTGTCTGAAATTTCTGGTCAAGCAGCAACCTGCTGCCGGTCATCTGCGTCTGGCCTATAGCGTCATCAAGATCAACAGCCAGTTGGAGCGTGTCGGCGACTATGCAGAAGCGATTGCCCGGCAGTTTCTGATCCTCGACGACATGGATTGGGCGCCCGATTACGAGGCATCCGGTGCGGTTATCGAGACGACGATCAGGATGATACATAATGCGGTGCAAGCCTTTGCAGACGAACATGCGGAACTGGCAGCCGAAACGCTGAAGATGGAAAAAGACCGGATCGTCGACCATCAACGGGCTCAGATACTCACAGATCTGATCCGGGAGCATAGCGAAGGCAAGCTGTCTTCTGAAGCGCTGGTACCGCTGATGACCATTGCCAACCGCTGTGAGCGTATCGGTGATCAGGCCGGTAATATCTGTGAGGAAATCTTATATATTTTAACCGGCGAGGATAGAAGGCAGGAAAAAAAGCATATTATTCGCGTTCTTTTCGTGGACGAACATGACGCTTGTCGAAACCAGATGGCTGAAGGGATCAGTAATGCGCTCGGACTGACCCGGATCAAGTTCAGCAGCGCCGGTCTGGAAACTGAATCTATAGATCCGAAGACCGTGCAGTTTATGGCGGAAAAGGGCATCGACATTTCACATCAAACGCCGTCATACATCGATCAGATTCTGCGTCCTGAAGACTATCATGTGATCATTTCACTCAGTGAAGCAACAGAAGGCGTGTTACTTCCACCGTCATCAAAGACGGTAAGCATGACCTGGCATATTCAGGCCCCGTCCAGGGTGGAAGGCTCTGATGAAGAGATTCAAACCGCGTATGAGCGCACCTTTCAATACTTAGATACCCATATCAGGGACTTCGTCCAGGCTATTCTCGGACTTGACCTCAATACCAGGGAGGAAGATGGATGAGTTACAGCTTGCCTTTTAGGAAATTTCTGGCGTGCAGCGCCGCCGTTGCAGCCATGGGATTGTTACAGGTCGGTTGCGGCGGTCCGAACGAAAATGATGCCCCCGAAAAGACCGTTATCCAGAATGCAGGGTCGGATACGATGGTCAACCTGGCTCAGGCCTGGGCAGAGGATTATGCGAGGGTTGAATCGACGGTTTCCGTAGAAATCTCGGGTGGGGGCTCAGGCACCGGTATCGCCGCATTGATCAACGGGACCGTGGATATCGCCAATTGCAGCCGGCAGATGAAACCGGAAGAGCTCGAACGCGCGGAGCAGAATACCGGTAAGAGGCCTGTTGAATTCGTGGTCGGTTTTGATGCCCTGGCCGTCTATGTCCATAGAGACAATCCGCTTGATGAAATATCAATCGAACAGCTGGCACAAATCTATGGTGAGAAGGGAAACCTGACCCAATGGACACAGTTGGGTATAAATCATACAGCATGCGCCAGCGATGAGATTATTCGAATCAGTCGGCAGTCCAATTCCGGCACCTACTATTATTTCCGTGAAGCGCTTCTGGGCAGCACCCAGGATTTCAAATTAGGCTCCCGGGATCTGCATGGATCGAAAGACGTAGTGGACCTGGTGGGAAGCACGCCCTGCACCATCGGCTATAGCGGTATGGGATATGCAACAGAGAAGGTCAAGATGCTTAAAATCGCTGTAAAAGAAGGCGACACCGCCTACCCGCCCACCCTGGAAACGGGACTCGACGGCACCTACCCCATCGCTCGACCGCTGTACATGTATACGTTGGGTGAGCCGACAGGAGAGATAAAGGCGTATATCGATTGGGTCTTTTCCGAGGTCGGTCAGGAGATTGTCGAAAAAAACGGGTATGTGCCCTTACAGAAAGAAGAAGCTGAATCCACCGGTGATATGCCAGGAGAGTAACTGTTGTTGCCCAATCGTCATCGACTGGAAAACATGGCCGAACCCGTCATCGAACTGATTATCCGATTGTGCGGCATCAGTGCGATAATTTTCGTGTTCGGCATTTTTTTCTTTGTATTTCGTGAAGGAGCCTCCTTTTTCTTTACCGGTCTGGATCTGACTGAGTTTCTTACCAGTCCCGAGTGGTTTCCCAGTTCTGTGAGTAATAAACGCTACGGCGTGCTGGCGCTGGCCGCCGGGACCGCCAGTGTGACTTTACTTGCTATGTGTATCGCGGTACCATTCGGGATAGGCGCCGCCATTTATGTATCCGAATTCTGTAGTCCCAGACTGAAGGAAACATTTAAGATCGTTATCGAATTGCTGGCGGCGATCCCCTCTGTCGTCTGGGGATTCATCGGACTCACCATCATGAATGAGTTGATCATTGATCTTTTTGATGCGCCGATCGGATTAACTGTGCTGAACGGCGGTTTGATTCTCGCCCTTATGAGTGTGCCGATTATCGTGTCTATTGGTGAAGATGCCCTCAAAGCCGTGCCCGATTCATACCGTGAGGCGGCTGTTGCGTTAGGCGCCACACGCTGGCAGGTGGTTTATCGCGCGCTCCTGCCGGCTGCAAAAAACGGCCTGCTGGCGGCAACGCTTTTGGGCGTCGCCCGGGCGGTAGGTGAAACCATGGCTGTACTCATGGCGACCGGCCATGCGGTTCAGATGCCCGGTGGTCTGCTCGATTCCGTTAGGACACTTACAGCCACCATAGCGGCTGAACTCGGTGAAGCGCCTGTCATGTCGGATCATTATCAAGTGCTGTTCATTATAGGTGTATTGCTTTTTTCCATAAACTTTATAGTGAATCTTTCCGCAGATCTGATCGTCAAAGGTATACGAGAAGAATAAAGGGCCGACAGCACCATGACCGAAACATCCCATCATCAGGGTACCTTCACGGAAACGAAGCAGGGGCGCAATAAACGGATAACCGAATACATCGCCGGTACGATCTTTTTTCTGATGGCTTTGCTGATGATTGCCCCCTTGCTGATGATTGTCGGCTATCTGCTCTACAAGGCGGCGCCGGTCTTATCTATTGATTTTCTTATTTCCAACCCGATACGAGGCATGCGGGAGGGCGGCATCTGGGCGCCCTTCCTGGGTACGATTTATCTGGTTGGGATTTCACTGCTTATTTCTACGCCTGTAGGCGTTCTGGCTGCCGTATATCTTAACGAATATGCACGAGAAAGCTGGTATACTCGTATCATTAATCTGGCCGTAGTCAATCTTGCAGGAATCCCCAGTATTGTTCATGCGTTATTCGGCCTGGGCGCGTTTGTCCTGTTTGCCGGCATCGGACGTTCCATCCTGGCAGCATCTCTTACCCTGGCCATCATGACCCTGCCGGTTATCATCGCCAGTACCAAAGAAGCGCTCAGAGCCGTACCGACAGCCTTTCGCGAAGCGTGCTGGAATGTGGGAGCCACGCGTTGGCAGACCATTCGCGGCATCGTCTTGCCGAACTCTTTCAGTGGGATTCTGACCGGCATTATATTACAGGTCTCTCGAGCAGCAGGTGAAACAGCGCCGATTATGTTTACCGGGGCCGTCTTCTATAAAGCCATCCCGGAGGGCGATCTATTTGCTTATGGTCTCCTTGAACAGTGCATGGCCCTTTCGATGCACCTGTATACCATTTCCACCCAGGTGCCCAATGTACCTGAAGCAGTGCCGTATGGTACTGCCGTCGTATTGTTGGGCACCGTATTGCTGGTTAATTCCACAGCAATCATTTTGCGTGTATATATGCGTTCTCGAAAGAGATGGTGAGAAGCTAAGAAACGACGAAACCCAAGCGAACAGCACCATTTCGTCGTTTTGTAGCTTTGTTAATTGATTCCAACTTGTATTCTGCCTCCCTGTGAAAGAACCTGTAGATGACAACGATAGAAAAAAAGATAGAGATATCAAACCTTGAAGTCCGCTACGGGAACAAAGAAGCGCTCAAGGGTATTTCTTTCGACATCTACCGGAATGAGATTCTCGGCATTATCGGTCCGGCTCAATCAGGTAAAACCACCCTGTTGAAGGTCATCAACCGAATGATTGAATTTATTCCGGATGTGCATGTGAAGGGTACCGTCAAGGTTGATGGGGAGGATGTCCAGACGGTCAAAAGCGTCTATCAACTCCGCCGTAAAATCGGTATGGTCTTCCCTTTGCCTGTAGGCTTGCCAATGTCTATCTTCGACAACGTCGCCTTTGCACCCCGAACGGCCGGTATGAATGATCAGGCTGAATTGGATGTCCTGGTTGAACGGTGTCTGACTCAGGCCGCTCTGTGGGATGAGGTAAAAGACCGGCTGGACAGCCTGGGTACCAAATTATCCGGTGGTCAGCAACAACGGCTGACTATCGCACGGGCGTTATCCCATAAGCCGGAAATTCTCTGTCTGGATGAATTTTCTATCGCAGTTGACCCGGTAACGACGATGCGCATCGAAGATGTGCTTAAAGAGTTACGGTCGGAGATGACGATCATTCTCGTCACCAACCTGGTGCACCAGGCTCGACGATTGGCCAACCGCACGGCGTTTATATTCAACGGCGACCTGATTGAGATAAACGACAATAAGGTGATATTTTCGGATAACCCTGCTGAGAAGATGACCTATGACTATATCAACGGAAATTTCGGGTGAGCGACTCCATCACTTATAGTATAGAAACCGAAAAAGTGAACCTGTGGTACGGTGACTTTCAGGCGCTGATCAACGTCAGTATAAAGGTGGTTGATGGGTTGATCACCTCACTCATTGGTCCATCGGGTTGCGGTAAAACCACCTTGCTGCGGTGCTTCAACCGGGTGAACGAACGCTACGGCAATGTGACCACTACCGGTAAAATCGAGATCCTGGGAAAAAATGTCTATGATGAGGATGTTTCCCTGCCTGAACTCCGTAAAACGGTTGGGATGGTGTTTCAGCGACCGAATCCGCTGCCCATCTCTATTTATGAGAATGTGGTATTCGGGTTGCGTGTCCATTCAGGGTGGAGGTCTCTGAAGAAAGCAGACATCGATGGAATGGTGGAACAGGCCTTAAAGGAAGTGTATCTCTGGGAAGATTTAAAAGATCGACTGAAGACCAGAGCCACCTCGTTGCAGCTTGAACAACAACAGAAATTATGTATTGCACGGCTCCTGCCCCTGAAACCACAGGTCATCCTCATGGATGAACCGTGCTCGGCGCTTGACGCCGAGGCTACCCATGCCGTGGAAGAGCTGATGATGGAACTGGCGGGTCGGTATACCATGCTGATTGTCACGCACAACATGGCCCAGGCGCGCCGTGTGAGCGACGAATGTATATTCATGCTGCTCGGCGAAATCATGGAACATAATCGGACGGAAGATTTGTTTATCTCCCCGCAAAACCCCAAAACAGCAGATTATATAGAAGGACGATACGGGTAAATAAATTGGTGATGGATTTCGTTACGCTCAATCGAAAGTAACGAACGCCTCTTCGAGGCATTATTAAAATACGCTACCGCTTCGCTCGCTGTGCTTTTTGGTGATGGCAAGTGGCCTTAGGACACGTTACGAGTCCTCCGGGGTTGAGTGATTTGGTTGATTGAAACAATTCGTATGGACGGGCCTTGTGCCTATCCATACGGGAATATATATTATAGAGATACATCAGACATTGAAAGGCGATCGAAGTCTTGCTTAATGGTATAAAAAAAGGTACAGCTTATGGAAACAGCAGACCACCTGGATTTGTCATTTGATCCGGAGATCATTCACGATCTGAATGATCCGCACCTTTTTATCAATAGGGAGTTGAGCCTGCTGGCCTTCCAGCAACGGGTGCTGGAAGAAGCTGAGGATGCCGACAATCCCTTGCTGGAGCGGGTCAAATTCCTGGCTATCGTCAGTTTGAATCTGGATGAATTTTTTATGATACGGGTAGCCGGTCTTCGGCAGCAAATCTCGGCTGGTGTCGTGGAAATTCCTCCTGATGGTCTGACGCCTACAGAACAGCTGGCTGCCATTCGTGAGAAGGCATCACAACTCATGGCTGATATGCGAACGTGCTGGGTAGAGGATTTGTTACCACAGCTCAACAAAGCAGGTATCCATGTCACCGACTATAGTCTTCTTAATAAACGACATAGGACCAAGGTTGACCGATATTTCGAAGAGATTGTGTTCCCGGTTTTAACACCTATTGCATTGGACCCTGGGCGACCGTTTCCTCACATTTCTAATTTGAGTTTGAATCTGGCCGTTCTTATTCGTGATGAAGAGGGTCAGGAACACTTTGCACGCATCAAGGTCCCGGACACCCTCCCGCGTCTGGTACCGATTTCAGCCGGGATAAACGGCACACGGCGGGGCGGACAGGTATCCCGGCGTTATGATTTTGTATGGCTGGAGCAATTGATTGCCGCCAATCTGCATATGCTCTTCCCGGACCTGCAGGTTATCGAGTCACACCCATTTCGCGTGACCCGTGATGCGGATATGGTCATTCAGGAGCTCGAGGCTGATGATCTGCTGGAAACCATGGAGGAGAGTGTACGACGACGGCGGTTCGGTTCGGTGGTACGCGTTGCGGTGAACGATGAGATGCCACAACATATCCAAAAAATCCTGCTCGGTAATCTTCACCTGGATCAGGAGGATCTCTACCCGTTACATGGCGCGATGGGTTTCAGTGCGCTGATGGACCTGTATAACATTGACCGGTACGATTTGAAGTATGCTCCATTTCTGCCGGCCGTACCGAAGCCGTTGAACCAGAGGCATAAAGAGAATATTTTTTCAGCCATCCGGAGAAATAGCATCCTGCTGCATCATCCCTACGATTCTTTTATGCCGGTGATTGATTTTCTTAATGCCGCTGCCGAAGATCCTGATGTACTGGCCATCAAGCAGACCCTTTATCGTGTAGGACGGAATTCACCTGTGGTCGATGCGTTATTGAAAGCTAGGGAGAACGGGAAACAGGTCAGTGTGCTTGTCGAGCTTAAAGCCCGATTTGATGAGGAGAGTAACATAGAATGGGCCCGCACCCTGGAACATGAAGGGGTACATGTCATCTATGGCCTGCTCGGGATTAAGACCCACTCTAAAATCGCGCTGGTGGTACGTAAGGAGGGTGGTCGTATTCGCCGGTACATACATATGGGAACAGGTAATTACAATGTGGTGACGGGCCATCAATATACCGATCTGGGCTATTTTACCTGTGACGAAGATATCGGTGCCGATGCCACCGATTTTCTGAATTATCTGACCGGATATTCAGGTAAGAAGAACTACCGAAAATTGATGGTCGCCCCTGTTAATCTGCGTGCCGGGTTTGAAACCCTTATCCAGCGAGAGATAGCCAGCCAGCAGCAAGACGGCCAGGGGCATATGATTTTCAAGATGAACGCACTGGTAGACAAACAGATTATTCAATCCCTGTACCAGGCCTCCCAGGCCGGCGTAAAAGTGGACCTTATTGTACGCAGCATCTGCTGTCTGCGCCCGGGCATCCCGGGTTTAAGTGACAACATCCGCGTCATCAGCGTGGTAGGCCGTTTTCTGGAGCACAGCAGAATCTATTATTTTCAGAATAGCGGCAACGAAGAGATTTATCTCAGCAGTGCGGATCTGATGCCGAGGAATATCGACCGACGGGTGGAGGTGATGTTTCCAGTCGAAGACGCCAAGCAGATACGGTATATCCGGGATGATGTCCTGGCCACCTATCTTGCCGACAACACAAAGGCGCGGCGTCTATTGCCGGATGGGGAATATGAATATGTTCCGGCAGACCCAAAGGAAAACTCGCTCAACATCCAATCCTGGCTCTTGAATTTTCATGGGCAGCTCTCCGAAGAGTAGACAGATCGATCAAGCCAGAATCGGAAATGCGGCATACCGGGAGGACAGCGTTTCTCCTCTTTCAAAACGATCCGGGTGCAGCGGAGAAATATCCAGTGAGGTCTGACCGTCGGCGATCAGTTCGCTGATTAGCCGACCGACTACCGGCGAAAGTTTAAACCCATGGCCGTTACAACTCATGGCGTGGATAAATCCCTTTGCTTCAGGCGCTTCGCCCAGGATCGGATGAAAATCCGGCGTTACGGTAATCACCCCCGCCACCCCTCGAACATATGCCGCATCGGCCAGAACCGGCATGCGATCCGCCGCCCGTTCAGTGATATCTGATACCGTCTCGAAACGCACCTGTTCGTCGTAACGATCCGGATCGATGGCACTATGATCTTCGGTGATACCCCCGCCGATCATGACCAACCCCCCGGCGTCCGGCTTCATATACATCAGCTTATCCAGGTCGATCACCGTGGGATTATATTTGGAATAGGATTCAGCAGGCTTCACGAACAGTTCCTGAAGTCGCTTGACCTGTAGCGGCAGGTCGACACCGATAGACCGGGCTAGTCGATTTCCCCACGGACCGGCAGCGTTGACCACCACCGGCGTTTCAATGTCTCCCTGATCTGTCCCTATACCGCATACTTTTTCAGCCTGCAACCGTACGCCGGTTGCTTGCCTGCCGATGTGAAAATCTACGCCCAAAGATCGAGCGCGTTCTGCAAAAGCGATTGCTACGCCATGGGGGTCAGCATATCCGGAACTCGGCTCATAAGAAGCCAGCGCAACCCCTTCCATATTCAAACCGGGAAAATAGGCCGCCACATCCTCCGGCTGAAGAATTTCGACGGGGAGACCCAATTCTCGCTGTGAGGCGACATTCATCTGAAGGGCGTCAACCTCAGGCCCTGCGACGAAAAGAAGAAATCCATTTTGAACAAAACCCGGATGACCACCGACTTCGTCCTGAAAGGTCTCGAAAAACTGCCGACTTTCAATCGCCATTTGAATAATCAACGGGTTGGTATAATGCTGCCGGACTATTCCGGCCGATTTGGCGGTCGATCCGGTAGCCAGATCATTTTTCTCAAGTACGATGATCTTACCATATGCTCTTCGGCCCAGATGATAGGCAATACTCGCCCCGTTAACACCTCCTCCCACAATGACCACATCTGCTCGTTCCGTCATTGCTGTCCTCCTGTAAAAACCCTTCAATGATTCACACCGACCGACGACCGTCTGAATGGATAATATGGTTATCTAAGAATTACGATCAAGCGATTTTCCGGCCTCCTCATGAGACATGAGAAGCAGATATAGCGCCCTCACTACGTACCCAACAACCGCATGGCGGTAAGTGCCATGACCTTGCAGCTCTGAATCAGATGCTCAATCTCACAATATTCATCGGGCTGATGGGCAAGATGAAGGAGGCCGGGGCCATAGGCGATACACTGGTCTACATGGCCGATGTTGAAGACATGCTTATGGTCGTAGGTACCCGGGCTGGCGATGTACTCAGGTGAGGTTTGCAGCACATCTCGAATCGTGCGGGCCGTTGTCTGCACGAGATCGGTTTCTTTATCCGTCTCTACAGGATGCACGACCATCAGATCGGATAGTTCGGCTTTGAAATCTGTATGACGCATCTTCAGATAGGTCAGGATATCCGATATTTCCTGCCGAACCGTCTCGAAGGGCTCTTCCTTTAAAAAACGGCGATCGAAGATGGCTGTGCATCGGTCGGCCACACACGGTGTCCCAACCCCCGCCTGGGTCTGACCACCGTGTATGCCGTTGATATTAAGCGTCGCCCGCCTGGCTTCCGGCGGTTCAACCGGCATATCGGTTGACCGGACGCTCAGCGCAGGATGCAGGTGGGTATCGATGTGATTCAATACCCGTCCCATCAGTTCCACCGCATTGACACCGAGGAACGGCATACTGCCGTGGGCGATATGGCCGATGGTGTCGATCTGAAACCAGTATACCCCGCGGTGTCCCAGACAAATGCGATCTACGTTCAGCGGCTCCGGAATGATGACATATGAGGTGCGGCGCGGCGAAATGAGTCCCTGCTGCGCCAGATATGCCATACCGGCAAACCCACCGCTTTCTTCATCTACGGTACCACTAAATTCTACGGTACCCCGTAATTCAATACCTGCTTCACGAATGGCGGCGACAGCGAACAACGCCGCAGCAATACCGCCTTTCATATCACAGGCGCCGCGGCCATATACCCGGCCGTCCTTAATCTCCCCACCGAACGGATCTACCGTCCACCCTTCACCCGCAGGCACTACATCGGTATGGCCGTTCAGATGCAGTGCAGGCATGGCCATCTTACCGGAAAGTTTCCCAAAGACGTTGACACGAGGATAGGCGGATGAATGATCCGCATGGTCCCTGGCCACGATATAGTTCACGTCAAATCCCAGCTCCCCCAGCCAATTACCGATAAGACGCGCACAGGGATCATATGCCTCACCGGGCGGATTGACCGTTGGTATACGAATCAATGCCTGTAGGAACGAGACGATATCTTCACCAAGGATGTCTATCTGTTCGAGAACACGATGTTCAAGGAAAGTGATCATAGGGGTTGATGAGTTGGTGAGTATTTCGCCTACCTGTCCACTTGCTCACTCTCTGCCTGTCTCTGCTTCCAGAGTGACGGCGAAATTATGAAAACCGACACGACGCCAGAAGGTCCACCCAGCCGGGTTTTTCGACAACACATCAAGGGTGATGCGCAGACCGGGCGGAAAGATATCGTTCATCAGCATATATATCGCACTCTGACCGATACCTCGACGCCGGAAATCACGGTCTACAAAAAACTGACGCAGGTAGATGGATTCCGGTTTCTGTTGAAACAGAGCATAGGCCACCACGGCGGCGTTATATTCAAAGAGTATCGCATCATAATCCCCGCTTTCAAGCCAGTCCCGTATCCGGTCTTCCAACTGGGTTACGGTCATTGGATTATGTGACCCTTCGTCTTCGATCAGGTCTTTATTCATCCGGGCCAGGATTGGCAGGTCGGAGACCGATGGTCGGTGGTAGTGTAAATTGGGCATAGGACGCAAAGTACAGAGTATAGAGTACAGAGCAAAAAACCGTTTTGTTCTTCACTCTTCACTCTGTACTGATATTTACCTTAATCCATTCTTCTTCAAAAAGCCCATGGTCCGATCCGGGAAATCGGTAAATAGACCTTCCACCCCGATGTCGATATAGAACAGTTGCAGCAGGTCGCTGTAGTTTTCTACATAGGGGGGCAGGGCGTCCACACGGAACGTATACGGGTGTACGACCAGGCCCGCAGCCCGGGCGTTTTTAGCGATAGACGTGATGTTAAAATGTCCAGCTTCGTTTTTTCCTGTGACGAGATGCCATATAGATGGGCCGATCCCCTGGACATAGGAGGAAAGACCCTGTAGCCCTTGAGGTGTAACCATGGTTTTGAAATTTTGGCCCAACAACTGCACGAGTTTTATACGAGTCTTTAATTCAAACCGAATCCTTTTGAGTTCGTCCGGGTCGAAACATTGCAGATAGACCTTGCTGTTTTCATTTGTATAACCATAATCCGTCAAGGTCTTCAGTACAATCACACTGATATCTTTACCCTGTTCGCGGTGCCAGGCTGGATTTTTGATTTCCGGATATATGCCGACATTTTTCCCTGTGGATTGGTTCAATCCCTGAATCAACTCGATTTCTTCGGCCAGAGTAGGCACGGCAAACGTAGATTTATCCGTGGGGAAACGGTCAGGATAAATGGCGGAGCCCGATCGGATATCGGTGCGCTCATGAACGCGCAAGGTTTTAATCTCCGCCAGCGTAAAATCGATCGCATAAAACCGGCCGTCGTCTCTGGAACGATCCGGATATTTTTCTTTGACATCGGTCACAGTATCCAGGTGAATATCATGAAGCACGACCGGGATATTATCCGCTGTCAACACCACATCCTGTTCGATATAATCCGCTCCCATGCCATAGGCAAGCACCTTCGCTGCCAGTGTATGTTCCGGCAGATATCCGGACGCCCCACGATGTGAGATGATGATGGGAGTGGTCTGGGCTTGAATCAGAGCGGGGTCGGCTGACAGCAGGCTTAACAGCAGAAGCACGGCGAAGAAACCTAATCCCGAGCCTTTTCCCAGGGAGGGACGGGAAGGAGATGGGGAGAGCATCGAGGTGTTTTCTCTATATTGATTCTTCATCATAATCAAGCCAGGTAAACGACGATGAACAGGATCGGCCAGATGAGGACGACAAATTCCCAGAACAGACCGCCCATGATCAGACCGGAATGATCCGTCTTGGTATAGGCGCCCCTAAGCGCTTTACGCCAGACGAAGATCAGCACCTGAACGGCGATGAGCACATGTAGAGCATGCATGCCGATCAACACATAAAAGGTAGCGCCATACAGGTTGGCTGTAACCTTTAATCCAAAACGGATAAGATTGAACCATTCAAATCCCTGGAACATCAGAAAAACAATGCCGAGCACGGTGGTTATAAATACTTGACGTTGGAAGGCATAAATATATCCATCCCGGATATAACGCCAGGCTTGATACATGGTCAACCCGCTGATCATCAAAATGAAGGTATTGATGCTGGATATCAGTAGAGGCAGCCTGGGTTGCCCCATCGGCGGCCATTCCGAATGGCCGGCACGCGCCAGGGAAAAAACAATGATCAACCCCAGGAAGAGCACCAGTTCACTGGCGATGAAGATCAGCATGCCCAACACGTTGGAACTGATAGAAGATGAGACAACCGGCACCGGATCTATCCGGTCGCCATCGTCGCCACCATCGCCGCGACCATGATCGCCATCATCGCCAACATTGCCGCCATCGAATCCACTGCCGGAGCTGATCTTTCTATCCTGCACTTCAGTTGGGGCATCGCTAATGAGAGACATGGGTTGGTCGGTGAGTACGAAGCTTACCTACTCTGTTGAATAGCTGTTATAAATCGTTTCTATCCACCGTTCTTCCGTGATAAATCCGCTTCCCCAGTCTTTCCATTGCGCAGGAAATCCGGCGGTTTTGATGTCGTCGAGGCTCTTCCCTTCCGCTATCATACTGCGTACCGCATCCGTGGTTGCGATGATCATTGCATGGTATGCCTTCAAGTCTTCCTTGCCGCCCAGGGCCCCGTGGCCGGGGATCACACGGGTGTTCGGCCCTATTTCGCCCAGGATATAACCGATGTTACGAATAAGCCCGGGCACGGTGCCGCCGCTGCCCAGATCCACATACGGGAAAGCACCGTTAAAAAACTCGTCACCCAGATGGATCACATTCGAGCCGGTAAAATAGATAAATGAATCGGTATCCGTATGGCCGTTCGACATATACATCAGTTTGATCTCTTCCCCGTTGAAATGGATGGACATGGCCTCATCAAATGTAATCACAGGCCAACCGGATTTTTCCATCGGGGGGGAGACGGTATCTCCACGTCTTACCTCGGAGGACACGCGTTTACGGACGTTGGTATGCGCGATAATGGTAGCTTCCCGGCCGAAGATGGGGTTCCCACCGGTATGATCGCCGTGAAAGTGGGTATTGAGGACGAACTTGAGATCGCCGGCATGCAGCCCGCGTAACGCGGCCTTGATCTTGTCCGCTAACGGGGCGAACTGATCATCAACAATCAGGATGCCGTCATCGCCTACCGATACCCCGATATTTCCACCGGCCCCTTCCAGCATATGGATATGACCGTTTGCATGATGCGGTTTTATAACGACATCATCGAAGTTACGCTGGGCGTTAGCCGGGTACGATAAACAAAACAGCAAAGCGCCACATAATAACACAAATCGCTTCATATGATACTCCTTATGCAAATGGGTGATTGAGGAATAATAAGAATATATAGTGATATAAAGTAAGAAAGTGACTGGTCTTGCCCTCGAACCGCATACAGCGGTCGGGACGTCATCCAGTCAGCGTCAAGCGAAGTAGGTCATTAGGACTAATGATACGTGAATTCAGAGGTTATAGCAATAATAAAAACCTTTACCCACCCCCTACACATACCCTTCTTTATCTCCATATACCTTGGCGCCTTTTAATGACGTGATAAACGCGCTCAACGGCTTATCCGATCCAGGATATCTATCTTGATGCGTGGCGCCGTTCTCCAGCTTTAGAACACCACTTGGGCATACCGCTGCACATATTCCGCATCCTACACATGAAGATCGAACAATATTTTCACCGCGTTCTGCGTAGGCTCGGACATCAATGCCCATCTCACAATAGGTGGTGCAGTTGCCGCAGGACATGCATTGATCCCCGTTGGTCGTGATGCGAAAGCGGGAGAAAAACCGCTGAATGATACCGAGCACGGCGGCCATCGGGCAACCGAACCGGCACCAGACCCTGTTGCCTAAGAGCGGGTAGAACCCGACCCCGATGACACCAGCGAATACGGCACCGATATAAAAGCCGTACCATTGTTTCAAGGGCTCTGCTATCTCGCTTAAAAAACCGCTCTCGGCGGTATTGCTGATCCATAACACGCCTGTGGTCAAAATGATCAATACCAGCACGGAATAGATGATCAATCGTTCGACCTTCCAGGATAGGGTCGTTTTGGGGGTCAGGTGGCGCCAGGGATCACCAAGGGTTTCCGCCAGGCCGCCGCACCCGCACACCCAGGAGCAATACCAGCGTTTACCATAGAAATAGGTCAGGACAGGGACCGCGATAAACGATCCGGCCATCGTCCAGAAGACCATAAACGTGCCCAGGGCGCCGGGACTGGTGACTAAATAATCAACTGTTCCGGGAAAGAGGACATCATACTTTAACGGCCAGAAATAGGTGAAATAGAATTCAGGTTCGTTGAGCGCCCGTAGAAATTGCGGGATGATAAATGCCAGAACCAGTTGGAAGAACATCACCGAGGCCGTACGAATCTGATGGTATCTATTATGACGGTATTTCATGAACATGCGGACACCGAAAATCAGGATAGCCAAGGTATAAAGAAAACCGAACAAGAACCATTGGTTCGCAGGTTGACCGGCCATCGCCATCGCCAGAGGATCAACAAGTCGGATAGCTCGATCCAGATACTCTGGCCACCAGTATAGAACAACATAAAAACCGGTGAATAATATACCCACCGCCCAGGCTATGGCACCTCGATGCAGGGAACCGCTGAACATGATGCCGTCATGTTTGATGCCGGGTATCGTATTTTTATATGAAAACCAGTGATAGGTGATGCCTCCGATGGTCAGTAATCCAAAACTGAGCAGTATGCCCATCCACGATCCTGTTGCATGATCATTGAACAGATACACGATCAGGCTTAAAACACCAACCCCTATAAACCCGGCAGACAAAATCTGTCCGGGATTTTTCTGCGGTTCGGGTTGTTTAACGGGTTCATCAAACCCGTTGGTTTCTTCGTCATAAAAATAATCAATGGTTTCAGGATCTATAAGAGATGTAGTTCCCTGCAAGGTGCTCATACCAGTTGCTCCTTGAGTGATCTGACGATATCAGGTTCATGGTGTTTGAAAAATTCAGGATCGAAATTGGCTTCCTCCAGATGATCGAGGACATAGGTGACCGGCTGTTTTTCGGCGATCCACCGCTCACATACCCGGTGTTTCGCCCTCAATCCCATAAAGTTGAATGCGGATACGCCCTCATCAGTATACACGATACGGACGGCATGTTTGTGATTGGAATGTTCCCAGAACAGGTGTTTTTCACCCGGCTGTATGGTGTTTAACACCATGCCGTATGTCTGATACTCCAGATCGAAAAACTTGGCGGAGTTATACCATATCCCTGCATCGTATTCCTTCTCCTCGCCAGCCATGATCTCACCGGCAAAAGCCCCTTGCTTTTTACCTGTATACCACACTTGTTGTATCATATTGCGACCGCCATCCGGATTGATGAGTTCCGCACAATCTCCGGCCGCATAGATATCAGGGATACCGGTCCGGAAGGATCGGTCGACCAGGACACCTCTTCCTGTTTCGATGGCGGTCGATTTAACCAGGTCGATATTGGGAGACACGCCCGGCGTCAGGCCAACCAGTTGGCAATCTATTCGTTCATCGAACTCCGTGATGATGCCACAGACTTTCCCGGTCCCGTCGTCTACAATCTCCTTCAGATTCGTCTCGGTAATCAAACCCAGACCCTGTTCCTTAATCAGGACATTGAGCATCTTCGATTCTTCCTTTGGCAAAATGTTATCCCAATAGGATACTTCTCGAATGAGGAAGGTCACCGGGATATGACACGAGTGCAGCATCTCAGCCAGTTCGATACCAATCAGGCCACCGCCCACAATGACGGCCTGTTTTGTACCAGGCGTGTATTCATATAATTTACGGAGGTCCATCAAACTATATAAGCCCAACACGCCATCAAGATCCTGTCCAGGCCATCCGAATTTGTTCGACTTGGCCCCCGTCGCGATGAGGAGTTTGTCATAATCCACCACGCCGGTTCGCGACAGCTTCAGTTGTTTATTCTCTACATCTATCTCCGTGACCCAATCCCGGATCAGATCCAGCCGCTGGTCGTCCCAGAAACGGTCTTCAAACGGTTTGGTCGCCTGATAGGTCATATGGCCCATAAAAATGTACATCAAAGCAGGACGGGAATAATGATATTTCGACTCGCCCGAGATGATGGATATTTTCCAGTCAGGCTGTAACTGTCGAATGCGCGTAGCAGCGGTTACCCCCGTAACGCCGTTACCGATGATCGCCACATGCACAGGCATACTCCTTTAGAATGATAACCGGATGAAGGATAGCGCATTAATATACGACCTGATCTGGATATGAAAATGTCCGTACCGGATGAAAAGTTCCCGTCCAATCACGCCGTTCGGCCATAAAACAATTTTTGGACCTCGGGGCTATTGTACACATTCGGCTGATCTTTGTAACAAAGGGTTGCCACATATCTTGTCACATGCCCTTTCACCGGTGTAACGCGATGCATGGAATAGTATCCTGAGAATATGAGCAAGGTTCCGGGTTCCACCTCTAATGCCTGAATATCGGGGTGCTTGTCATTTAAAGCCCGATTAACCTGATCATATTCATTGCGATCATCGGTACGCAGATTGTGGACATATTCAAAGACCCCGCCTTCTTCCGGTTTGCGGATCATCAAGGTCGTCGTGACCTCTGCCTCATCAAAATGCCATCCGTGGTTTTGACCTTCGTGCATGACGTTTACCGTAAGGGCAGCCAGCGGGTCTGCCATTCGATAATACGATGCATGTTCAAGCACCACTGCGATAAAATGAAGCAGGTCATCCCATTGATAAAGAATATACAACCCGTCGCCGGGATCAATTTGGTCATAAGCGATCACATCCAGTTCCGATGTTTGTCCTCGTCGCCGAGGATGGTCTTCAGAAAAAGCATCGTTATCTTTTTCCATATAGACGTTATGCGTATCCCGACACGGATAGGCCTCATGGACCACGCGGTCCGTTTCCATGGCCATACGGCGTGTGGCATCCGGGGTCGTAAATCCCGGTAGCCTGCAGGCGCCGTATGTCTTTATATCATGTCTGCACTGTTGAATCAACGTCAGGTAAGCGGTTGATTCAGGAAGATGAACAGGGTATCGGTCGGCGTCGATTAATGATAATGCTTCAGTTTCCATGATGCCCCCTTGATACGTTACTGATGCCTGATGGCCTTGTAATGCTTTCTCCAGATTGCATACATGGGCTTTAATATAAAACATGGTTGTTTTTTCTACCATTATATTTTCAATGTACTGGAAAATGGCATAGGCGCCTTTTTCTTGACACGCTACGCGGCTCACCTGTATCATGTCCTTCATTCTTATCCAAATACGGTGCAGATCTCTTATCCATGGGATGCCGGATGCAAAAAGTTACGGATGAACAGGAAGAACCTGAACTGATTCGACAACTCGGTCTCTTCGATACAACTATGATAATCATGGGTATCGTTATCGGCTCAGGGATCTTTTTAACCACCGGCATGATGGCCAAAGTAATTCCCTCAGCACCCCTTATATTACTGGCCTGGCTGGTCGGCGGTCTTCACGCACTGACTGGCGCGCTGACCTATGCCGAATTAGGGGCTTCCATGCCGAAAGCGGGCGGCCAGTATGTCTATTTGAGGGAGGCATACGGACCATTTGTCGGTTTTTTGTACGGATGGGTTTCTTTCCTGGTCTACCTCACAGGTATCCTGGCTGGCCTGAGCATCGGTTTCGCTGAATATTTCGGATATTTTTTTCCTTCTCTAGGAACAGGGCAGATTTTCTTTGAAACGGATTTTATGGTAGGGGGATGGTCGTTTCATTACGTGTTCTCAGCCGGTCATATCGTCGCCGTCATCCTGATCCTTTCTATTTCAGGGATCAATTACTTTGGTGTGTTTTTCGGAAAACTGATATCGAATGTCTCATCGACTATTAAAATATCCGCTATTCTACTCTTTATTGTCTTTGGGCTATTCAGTACCGAAACCCGGCCGTTGGACCTGACGATAAATCCTGATCAAATCGATTTTGGCACCCTCATCGTTGGATTTGGCATCGCTTTAATCGCGGTATCATGGACCATCGGTGGCTGGGAAGAAATCACTTTCGTCGCAGGAGAAATCAAAGAACCTTCCCGCACGCTGCCCAGGGCCCTGTTAATAGGCACAGGCGGGATTACCATTCTTTATCTATTAATAAACTATATCTATTTAAAGGCCATACCGGTATCGGACATGGCCGGCGTTACTCGCGTTGGTGAGCAGGTCTCGAACGTCATCTTCGGCGACGTAGGCGCCGGATTATTGGCGGCAGCTGTGGTCATTTCTATATTGGGTTCCTTGAATGGAACCGTCCTGGTCGGTCCCCGCGTATATTATGCTATGGCGCGGGATGGCTTGTTTTTTAAACAGGCCGCGCGTGTCCACCCGAAATATCATACCCCGGGGTGGGCTATACTCATGCAGGCGGGCTGGGCTTGTCTTTTAGCGTTAAGCGGGACGTTTGAAGATCTGATTACTTTCGTCACCTTCGCCACCCTGATGTTATGGGTAGCTGCAGCATCCGCCGTATTTAAGCTTCGCCGAAAGTATCCTGATTTACCCAGACCCTATAAAACATGGGGCTATCCATTCGTTCCTATTTTCTTTATCGCCGCCTCCCTCGGCATCATGATCAATATGCTATTCGAAACCCCCATGGAAGCTCTAGCGGGTATACTCCTCACAGCAATCGGTATTCCTGTGTATTTTATGTGGCGTAAATCAAGCGCGATAGAGCGATAATCTTCACCTGGTTCAAGTCTCTCATCCACGATCTGCTTTACCGATTAAATACTTGCTATTATTTCTCATCGATATATATTATCTGATCTTTTTAAAAGATGATTCAGGTGGCTATATCCTTATCAGATCGGGGCCGATATGAACTATGCATTTATGAGTTTTTCTACGCCTGAGCTTAGTTTGGAAGACATGTGCGGCGTGGCGAAAGAATTTGGATATGATGGCATTGAGCCCCGTATGGATGCCGATCATCATCACGGCATCGAGATGGCCACCTCCTCTGCTGAACGAAAGAGTTTGAAGCAGACAGCAGAAGACAATCACATTGCCCTGGCCTGCCTGGCTACCTCGTTAAAATACGCAGACCCGCAGAAAACCCAGGTTACCATAGAGGAGACGCATGGTCGTATTGATCTGGCCTGTGATCTTGGCATATCAACGATGCGTATTTTCGGCGGCGCCCTTCCTGACGGCCTTTCGCGTGAACAGGCCATATTAACCGTGAGCCATGCGCTGAAAGAAGTGGCTGATCATGCAGAAGAAAAAGGGGTGACGCTCTGTCTGGAAACGCATGATGACTGGTGTAACCCTTCCGATGTCGCAGAGGTGATGAAACGGGTTGATCATCCATCTATTGCGGTGAATTGGGATATCATGCATCCGGTCAGGATGGGCCATACAACGATGTCCGATGCCTATCAGGTATTAAAACCCTGGATTAAACATATCCATTTACACGATGGTTTGGGTAAAACCGGCGAGCGGACGTCCCTGACGCCGATTGGGGAAGGGGACATCGACCATGCATGCGCCTTAAACCACCTGATATCTGATCAGTATACCGGTTTTTTAAGCGGTGAATGGATCAAATGGGAATCATGGAAGATTCATCTTCCTCGTGAGATGGCCACACTGAAGCAATATGAGCAGGGAATAATAAACTCTTAATAACGATGGAGATTTTATGTCGGCACAGCGTAGAGCAGTCGTAACAGGCATCACCGGTCAGGATGGATCTTATCTGGCCGATCTACTTCTTGAAAAAGGCTATGAAGTCATCGGAATCGCCCGCCGATCCACCCATATTCACCATGAAAATATCCAGCATCTGGCTGGCAAGATCATCGTAGAATATGCTGACCTGATTGACCCACACAGTATTGATCATGTTCTGGATACCTATAAACCGGATGAAATATATAATCTGGCCGCCCAATCGGTTCCTGCCGACAGTTGGCGCCAGCCGATCGTTACCGCCGAAATTACGGCGCTGGGACCGGTCCGTATCATGGAGTCGATCCGTCGATTAAAACTCGATGCCAGATTTTATCAGGCCACCAGCAGGGAGATCTTCGGCGGTACGCAAGACGAGGTCGTTGATGAATTCACGCCCTTCCGGGCCAATAACCCATACGGCGTCGCCAAATTATACGCGCATCTCATGGTGGAAACCTATCGCGAATCCTATGATATGTTCGCCTGCGGCGGTATCCTGTTCAATCATGAAAGCCCCCGAAGAAGTCTGCATTTTGTCACGCGGAAGGTGACCATGGCCGTCGCTTGTATAAAACTGGGGGTTAAACATCCGCCCCTGAACGAATTAGGACAGCCGTTGGTCGAGAATAACAGGTTAAAAATAGGGAATCTGGACGCCGTGCGTGATTGGGGTTACGCTAAAGAGTATGTCGAGGCCATGTGGTTGATGTTGCAGCAGGACCAACCAACCGATTATGTTATCGCGACCAATACGGCCTATACGATTAAAGATTTATGTGAAATAGCCTTCGCCCACGCCGGCTTAAACTGGAAGGATCATGTGGAATCCGATGAACAATTCATGAGACCGACCGAAATTGCCGCCTCTAAAGGCAACTATACCAAAGCCAAAGCAGACCTGGGCTGGGCGCCTGAAACATCTTTTGAGGACCTCATTGCCCTTATGGTAGATGAAGATCTTCGATTGTTATGGGAGCATAAGGAACGATCGGCATCAGGTTAATACCTGTCCCAATGCGTGTTCCAGATCAGGATGCTTAAATTCGTATCCTGCCTCCGACAAACGTACTGGTTTTACTCTGGCGCCCGCTAAGAGTAAATCAATGCCCATTTCACCAAACAAAATTCGAACCGCGAGGGATGGCACCGAAAAGATCGTGGGACGATGGACCAACCTGCCCAATATCCTGGTCATTTCAAGATTGGTTACAGGATTTGGCGCCACCGCATTGACCGGGCCGGACAACGACTCTGTCCGTAAGGCGAATTGGATCATACCAATCAACTCTTCCAGCGTCAACCAGCTCATATACTGCTTCCCATCTCCTATTTTACCTCCCAGCCCCAGTCGAAATGGGGTCAACATCTGTGCCAGTGCCCCCCCATCCGGCGAGAGCACCACACCGATTCGAAGATTGACAACCCGAATACCCGCCTTGCGTGCACTTTCTGTGGCCTCTTCCCAGGCACTGCACACCTCAGGCAGAAATCCTGTCCCCGGTGGGGCATCCTCGTCAATCCAGGCATCCGGACGATTACCATAATAGCCTATGGCCGATGCGGCAATCAACGTCCTCGGCGGCGGCGTCAGCTGGGCTAACTGCTTACATAGGAAATGCGTGGCATCCGCGCGACTTTGACGAATACGTTCCTTTTTTTTGTCTGTCCATCGCCCCATAATCGGCTCTCCGGCCAGATGAATGACCGCATCAATATGCCTCAGGCGATCCACCTCTATTTCACCTGAAAGGGGGGACCAGTAGACGGTATCCTCATTGGCCTGATCCTTCGATCTTACCAGACGCACGATCTGGTGGTTGTCTTTTTTTAGAACAGGGATTAAGTGTTTGCCAACCAGGCCGGAGGCGCCTGTTAACAGAATCTTCATAAGGGTATGTGGGCTTAAATGAAAATAGATAGAACATAATCAATTCATGAATGATTCATCCGGTTTAACATAAATACAACCAGGATGAAAAACAGTCAAGCAAATGCCGTTTCCTCTCGCTGGAAAATAGCCGTATAAGAGAGCCACCATTGAGAATACTGAATCATGCTCATATCGGGCCAATGCATTTGTTGGCGCCATGACCGACCTGCGACACCGTCGAAATGGAAAGCCTCATTTAATATGACTTGCCATATAGGCTGATTGGCCGTATCGTACATGCAGTGATGGTTAACCTCCACTTCAGCCTATCTTTGATTATCGGCGTGATACGCTTATCCCCAAAATCGGCTATCTCCTCCGACAGGTTTCTTCCCCTGATTGAAGCAGTCCGTTTATGTAAACACCCTTCAATGACTCGTTTTATACATCCAATATACGATTTCAGGAGGTACGTGGATGCATCTTCCTGAGGATGGAGAACATCATGTGGTCATTGTCGGCGGTGGATTCGGCGGTTTGTATGCAGCCAAAGCACTTGGCAACAAGCCGGTTCGTGTGACGTTTATCGATCGACGCAATTACCATCTTTTTCAACCGCTCTTGTATCAGGTGGCCACCGGCGGCCTTTCACCGGCCGATATCGCCACCCCATTACGCGCCATCGTTAGTCGCCTGAAAAACATACGTGTTCTTCAAGCCGATGTCACCGATTTGGATCCTTCGCAACAGATCGTATACCTCAAGGATGGACAGGTTTCATACGACTCCCTTATTATCGCCGCGGGCGTCACCCATCACTATTTCGGCCATGATACATGGGCTCCCCTGGCCCCAGGCTTAAAAACAATCGAGGGAGCGCTTGATCTGCGACAAAGGATTTTTTCTGCATTCGAAAGGGCCGAAACAGAGGAAGATACCGAACGTCTTAACGCGGAGATGACCTTTGTCATCATCGGGGCAGGCCCTACAGGTGTCGAGCTGGCCGGCGCCCTGGGCGAACTGGCGCATCATACACTCATAAATGATTTTCGTCATATTAATACGCGTGATGTCAAAATCTTGCTATTAGAAGGCGCAGACCGTGTCCTGCCTCCTTATCCGCCGGTGCTGTCGGAGCGGGCAGCAAAATCTCTGGATAAACTGGGGGTCACCGTCATTACCGGGGCAAAAGTCACGGATATCGAAGATCATATCATTACATATACCGATGGAGAGCATACCCATCAGATTCAAGCGGCAACTGCCATTTGGGCGGCTGGTATGAAAGCATCCGCCCTGGCTCATGTGCTGGCCGAGCGAACAGGGGTGGCACTGGATGTCTTCGGTCGCGTAAAAGTAACGGAACATCTGACGGTTCCTGGTCAGACGGATATCCTGGTGATAGGTGATCTCGCCTATCGAGAAGATCCGGCCGGTACACCTTTACCCGGAATATGTCCCGTCGCCATGCAGCAAGGCGGACATGCCGCCAAGCTCATTCTCAACAGGCTTAAAGGCAAACCCACGAAAGCATTTCGATATTTTGATAAAGGTAGCATGGCCGTTATCGGGCGCCATGCCGCTGTAGTCAATCTGGGCAGGTTGAAATTTGGCGGGTTTCCAGCCTGGCTGACCTGGATTTTTATCCATATCGCGTATTTAATCGAGTTTGATAACAAACTCGTGGTTCTGGTCCGGTGGGCATGGAATTATCTTACAAAAAAAAAGGGGGCCAGGCTCATCACCAATCGAATAGAATGATCTTACGGCATATCAGATACCTCCCAGTTGACAGGCTCGCCATTTTTATTTATTTATTGATGTACGCCTTTTTGTATCCTGCATCGTGTTTCTTTTTTCACCCTCGCCCATAATGGCTTCATGTTATTCGATCTTATTCTGATTCTTTTTTTGGTTGCGACCAACGGTTTTTTTGTCGCTGCGGAGTTCGCCCTCGTTAAAGTACGGTTGTCGGAGATTGAGGCGTTAGCGGAACAGGGTAGTAAAACCGCCGCCGTAGCTCAGAACATCATCAACCAGCTGGATACGTACCTGTCCGCCTGCCAGCTCGGAATTACGCTGGCCAGCCTCGCCCTGGGATGGATTGGCGAACAGCGCATGGCGACGATGCTCGAACCGGTAGTTCGGTCAGCCGGTTTTGCAGGAGAAACCGCCCATTTAATTGCGATCCCCATCGCCTTCGCGATCATTACCTTCTTACATATTACAGCAGGTGAACAGGTTCCCAAAATACTGGCGATTCAGAAGTGTCAACTAACCTCCCTGTTTATTGGATTTCCGCTCTTAGCCTTCTATAAGATCTTTCGTCCTTTTATCTGGCTTCTGAATGTCAGCAGTAATTTCATGTTGAAAGCCATCGGAATTTCACTGATTTCCGATCATAGCGAAGTCCATACCGAGATGGAATTAAGATTGACCCTGATGAGCGCTGCCGCAGGTGGATATGTCACGCGTCGCGAGCAACACATTATGGAAAATGTGCTGGATATGGAATCAAAGTCCGCCCGGCGCTATATGATGCCCCGGCGCGAGATCGTGTATATAAATCGCCACGATTCCATGGAAGAAAAACTCCGTATCGCGGCTGAATCAGGTCATACCCGTTTTCCTTTATGCGATGAGGACCTGGATCAGATTATCGGTATTGTGCACATAAAAGATATGTTCAAAGCCATGATTAATGAGGGTGATTTCACCTCTCTAACCCAGGTGGCCAGAGAACCGCTTTTTTTACCCGAGACCATTAAATTAGATGCGTTGCTTGGTGAATTTCAACGACGCCATACGGTCTTTGCCATCCTGGTGGATGAGTATGGCGTGGCTTCCGGAATGATTACCCTGGAAAATGTCATTGAAGAGCTGGTGGGACCCATTCTGGATGAATTCGATTTTGAACCCCCTCAGATTATTCGAAAAGGTCTTAATCGGTATGAGGTGGAGGCCAGTTGCCCCGTTGATACAGCTATTCGTGTATGCCAACTGGAACTGCCCGAAGAACTAACATCTGATACCATCGGCGGCATTATGATCGAACTGTTGGGCCATATCCCTCAAGCAGGGGAGAACGTGCCCGCAGGGGTCCATCTTCTGACAGCGCTGCAGGTCGAACCGACCCGCATTCAACAGTTGAGTATCGATTTGTTACCGGACGGGCATGAACATGTTAAAGTATGAGGGCGGTATCAAGGTATCAGGGCATGCCGGTTCTATCTCCCTCAACCTCCTGCCTTCAAGTCTTCTTTGCAGTCATTCCGTCGTAGACACGGCGTCCAACCGCTCCCTTACCTCCGTCGGTAAAGCCCAACCGAGGCTGCCGCACACTTCCTCCACATGCTCCGGCTTATCCGGCCCTGTGATCGCAGCGGTGATTTCGGGATGGTCCAGTATCCAGGCAAAGGCAACCTGTGCCGGTGTTTTATCCAACTCTTTGCCTGCTTTTACGAGCGTCTCGATAATCTGATCTACCTTCCTGGTCATCACGGTTTTAAACCGTTTTCGTTTTGCGTCCGGTGCCCAGAAAGAATTTTTCGGGGGCTTACGGCCCCTCCTAAAACGGCCGGACAGAAGCCCGACGGCAAGGGGACTGAAAGTCATCATACCGAGTCCATGTTGACGGCACCTGCCTGACAGCTCCTGCTCTACTTCTCCACGATGCAGCAGACTGTATTGGTTCTGTAGACAGGCCAGCGGCGCCCATTGATGTGTATCACCGACCCACAGCGCCTCAACGACCTGTGCCGCTGTATAGTTACACGCCCCTATATATCGAATTTTACCTTGCTGTACCAGGTCGCTCATCGCACCTAATGTCTCATCTAACGGCGTATCGGGATCGAAATGGTGAAGCAGATACAGATCGATGTGGTCCAGTTGCAGGCGTTTAAGCGTTCGCTCTATCTCCCGCATAATATGATACCGGGATGCCCCCTGGTCGTTCGGCTCTTTCCCGATCCTGCTCCACACTTTGCTGGTGATCACCAGGTTATCCCGTTTGTCCTTCATGCCTTTCAGGGCTTTGCCCAGCACCTCTTCACATTTTCCGGCATAATAAAAGTTCGCACAATCGATGAAGTTGATCCCGTGATCTACAGCCGTTTCGATGACGCGGATGCAGGTTTTTTCATCCGATTGCCCCGCCCAGTAGCCACGAAACGCGGTCCCCAGACATATGGGCGAAACTTTAACGCCGAATCGGCCCAGTGTACGATAATCCATAGTTAGTCACTCCTCCGAATCATGGCCGCTACCGCCGTGATTAATCGCGAACAGCATGTATAGTTTTGTATTCGTCCGTCTCTCTCGATTTATGATCGGGTCAAATCAGGCAAATATAATGGAGGGATTGGCAAATATAAAGGAAAAATTTATCAAAAAAGCAATTCCAGCTGCGCTTTTTCCGGCTTCTTTCTGCGCCTTCTTTTTTTGACTCCGAACAGGTGTTCCAGGTGGCCCATGTCATAGCCGAAGGGCGCCAGCAGCGTTTCTACGGCTTTCAGCACCTGCTCGGTGTATTTTTCCGTATCATAGCCATCTTCGGGCTGGTAGGTAAGCAGGCTCCGGGCTTTACGTGGATCGCGTTTACCAGTCTGGTCGAGAATGATGAATTCGATGATCTCGCCCGGTTGCACCTGGATGCCGCGTGAGGCCAGATCTCTGACGACCAGGGCATTCAGGTTGTTGTTTCGATATTCATTATTCTTCTTTTGTACACGCCGGCGTATGAGTAGATCTCTCGGATCAACCCGCCCCTGGCGCAGTTCATGAAGATAAAATCGGACTTCCTCTATCAACGCCGGTATTCGTATTCGTATTTGGTTTATACTGCCGGCATCTTCCAGCAGGTCGAGCAGCCGGGCTTGCACATGCTTTACATAGCCGGGCGTATCCCGCCTGCGCATCTCAAGACCCCGGACCTTCAACTCGCCATGATCGTACCAGCCGACATATTTGCCGACGGTCGGGATACCGGGGTCCGTTTTGGAAGGCGGGAATAAAATCCAGTTATACACCCCTTCCAGCGACATCTCGACGCCTACAGCTTCCGTAATATGGCAGCATATAGCCTCATACTCTTCACGTGTAGCGCCGGGTTTCTTCAGCCACAGGCAATCGATAATCGCGTGCACCAGATGCATCCCATGGGCCTCCGCCACTTCCTTGGCCGTGAGCAGCGCTTCCCGGGAAAACGCATTGACGGCTTCATGCGCCTCTATACGACCAAATCGGGCATTCTTATAGCCTAGATAGCCGAAACAGGTCACCAGCATCCATTTGAGCGCGTTCTGCATCTGGTGATAACGCCGGTGCGCTTCCGGCGAGGTGGCCTTTCGTTTCTGCTCTTTATAGTAAGCCCGGCGAGCCAGAACAGGTTTCAAAACGGCGGGCACA